>JAGRHE010000326.1 GCA_020445165.1 Gammaproteobacteria bacterium | reverse complement strand
ATCCTGGACGACATCCGTGACGATCTCGGTCTGTTCGGTGTGCACTACCAGGAGTGGTACTCGGAGCGTTCGCTGGTCGAGTCGGGTGCCGTGAACAAAGCGATCGAACGGTTGCGTGCGTCCGGTCACCTGTACGAGCAGGGTGGTGCCTGGTGGTTCCGTTCGACCGACTTTGGTGATGAGAAGGATCGGGTCGTCGTGCGCGACAATGGCCAGGCAACCTACTTTGCGTCCGACATCGCGTATCACATGGACAAGCTCGAGCGCGGTTTCGATCGCGTGATCGATATCTGGGGCGCCGACCACCACGGCTACGTGCCGCGGGTGAAAGCGGCACTGCAGGCGATGGGCGCGGACGCATCGAAGCTCGACGTATTACTGGTGCAGTTCGCGATCCTGTACCGCGGCGGCGAAAAGGCGCAGATGTCGACCCGCTCGGGCGAGTTCATCACCCTGCGCGAACTGCGCAAGGAGGTTGGGCGCGACGCTGCGCGATTCTTCTACGTGATGCGCAAGTGCGAACAGCATATGGACTTCGATCTCGACCTGGCCAAGTCCCAGTCCAGCGACAACCCGGTGTATTACGTGCAGTACGCGCATGCCCGGATCCACGCGGTGTTGCGCCAGGCGGCAGACAAGCTGATCGACGTGGATCCGAGCGACGGCACGACCAATCTCGAACGGCTGGTCGAGACGCACGAGCAGGATCTGCTCAAGAGTCTTTCGCGTTACCCGGAGGTGGTCGAAGCTGCCGCGAGCAATGAAGAGCCGCACCAGTTGACCCATTACCTGCGTGAACTGGCCAACGATTTCCACACTTACTACAACGCGCACCAGTTCCTGGTCGACGATGCCGCCTTGCGCGATGCGCGCATCAAGCTGATCCTGGCCACGCGCGAAGTATTGCGCAACGGTCTCAATCTGCTCGGCGTATCGGCGCCGGAACAGATGTAGCACGTATTTGCGCCGGTCGCGCTGGCCGGCCGCATCAGGCTAGAATCCCCGCTCGCTCACTGCCGGGCGATACCCGGTCCACCCCACTGCATCACCGTCGTGCCTCGAGATTACAAACACCGTGCCCAGCGCAAGCCACAGAAAAAGCCCGTGCCGGGCTGGCTGTGGCTGTTGGCCGGTCTGTTGCTGGGTGGCTTGATCGTCGGCCTTGCCTGGATAAGTGGCCAGTCCGACACCGCCGGCGGTGCCTGGGTCGGCGCCCAGCCCGACCGGCCGCCGCAGGGTGCACCGGCAGCGCCGCCGCGCCGGGTCGAGGTGCCGCCGCCACCCAAACCACGCTTCGATTTCTACAACATGCTGCCGGAGATGGAGGTCGTCGTTCCTGACGAAGAGCTCGATGAGCGTCCTACCTCGCCGGCACGCGACGCCGAGCCGACGACCTACCTGGTGCAGATCGGCTCGTTCAAGCGCAATGCCGATGCCGACCGGCTCAAGGCGCAGCTGGCGCTGCTCGGCGTCGAGGCGCAGGTGGTCAGTGCACGCATCGGTCCGCAGGACACCCGTTACCGGGTCCGATCCGGGCCCTACCAGGGACGCGCGGCGCTCGACAAGGCGCGCCAGCGGCTGGCCGAGAACGGCTTCAAGGGCATCGTGATCAAGCTCGACCGGCGTTGAGCTCTGCGCCAGGCGTTCGATCTAGCGCTGATCGGTTGCCGCGTTGTCGCGCAGCCAGTTGTGGATCGTCTGCACCAGCAGGGGATCGAGTCCGGCGAAACCGGGCGTGGCGCCACTGACCTCGCGTTGCTCGAAATCCTGCACCCCGGCCGCGCGCGCGGCCACGGCGCGCTTGCGCGCCCGCTCGACGACCGTTTCGAGATCGCGCTGTGCGTACAGGTCGAGCAGGGGGCGCGACAGCTGTTCGAGTGCCTTGCGCGACGCCTCGTCGTCGAATGTCGCGGGGCTGCTGATCAAGATCACGGCAGCAATGTCTTGGGCCGGGCGGGTGGCCGCAAAACGCAGCGCGATCGCGGCACTCTCACCCAGTGCAATGACTGCCCGGTTGTCGAGTCCACGCTGTTTCAGCCAATCCAGTCCGGCGCCGGCGCGGGCAGCGATCTGCGCCGAACGCGACTGCCAATCCGCCGCCGTGGCGTGGCTGCGGGCTGCCGGTAGCTGAACCGACAGGGTGTTCCAGCCGGCCTCGGCCAGGCCGAGCCGCAGCGGGCGGATCACCTCGTGACTGTCGGCATGGGTCCATGGATCATGCAGCAGCACGACGCCGCCGAGTGCGTCGCCATCGGCGTATGGACGAAATATCGCCGGAACGCCGGCCCCTTCGACGGAAAGTTCCACCAGTTCGCCATCCAGGTTTGCCGCGTCGCGCCAGGCGGCCTCGAGCTGGCGGGTAGCGGTGCTGTCGGCGGCGACTGTCACGGCGACGACGGGGGGCAGGCACAGGCAGATGACGAGCAGGGCAAGGCGCCGGACAAGTGCCTGCTGGCGGCTGCATTGTTTGGCGTTTATCGGCTACACTCCCCGGTCCGATTTTTCCAAGCCGCCCGAACCGCCGGGCGTTCCAATGCAGAAGTTTAGCGCCGGATTGCCGGCCAGGGAGTAAACACATGGCAGATTACGCAATCGCGCCGTCGATCCTGTCAGCCGATTTCGCCAAGCTCGGCGACGAGTGTGACAAGGTGCTGGCCGCAGGTGCCGACTTCATCCACTTCGACGTGATGGACAACCACTACGTGCCGAACCTGACC
>JAGRHE010000325.1 GCA_020445165.1 Gammaproteobacteria bacterium | reverse complement strand
TGGGTCACGGCCCGAACCGCCCTGCATTCCGAACAGCGCCGCCTGCTATTGACCATCGGCGAGTACATCAAGGCCAATGCCGGCGACCTGGAGGAGTTCACCATCGATCATTTCGTCGTACCGCCTTTTTCGCACATCGGCGGCCTGCAGCGGGCCGTGCAGACCTTCGGCAGCGAAGATGCTCTGGCCAGGCTCATCGCGGACATGAATGCCGCGGTATTCCTCGAGGCCGGAGCAGCCGAGCCAGCTGAAGAACACCCTGAACCCTGAATGAAGCCGTAACCCATGCCCCTGACCCCAGAAACCCGACGCAAGGTCGACCAGATCCGCGACTACCTCTACGGTGGTGGCTATCCCGACCCGATGAACAACGCCGAGCAGCTGGCATTCCTATTCTATTTCTACCTCGCCGAGGGGCAGGACCGCGACAACGTCAGCCGCGCGAGGATCAGCAAGACGCCCTACGCAAGCGTCTTCGACGGCGAATGGGTGCTTAAAAACCCGCTGAACGCACTCGAAGAGGGGCAGAAGACCATCCCAGCCGAGCGGCTGCGCTGGTCGATCTGGGCGCGGGCGCTCAGCGGCGAGAACCTGGTGCGCTTCGTACGCGACGAGGTGTTCCCATTCTATTTGGAGGTCGCCGGGCGCTCAGCGGTGAACTTCCTTGACGGCGCCCGCCTCGGCATCGATGACCCAACGGTATTGACCCAGATCATCAACCTGGTCGACGAGTTGCGCCTTGACCAGGCCGACGCCGACACCAAGGGCGATCTGTTCGAGCACGTGCTGCGCCAGATCAGCCAAGCCGGCGAACTGGGCCAGTTCCGCACCCCGCGCCATATCATCCGCGCCATCGTACGCATGGTCGATCCGGAGATCGGCGAGACGGTCTACGACCCTGCGGCCGGTACTGCGGGCTTCCTGGTTGCGGCCTATGACCATATCCGCCTGCAGAACTCCTCGCCGAACGCGGTCGAGGAGGTCGAACTCGACGGCAAGCCGATCCGCCGCGGACACGGCGACCAGCTCTCGGCCGCCAAGTGGGAGGTGCTGGCCAACCAGACCTTCTACGGCAACGACGTCGACCCCAAGATGGTCCATCTCGCGACCATGAACCTGACACTGCGCGGCCTGCCGCGTGTGCACATCCGCCGCCGCAACGTGCTGACCACGACAATGGACGTGCAGCAGAGAGCCGACCTGGGCCTGCCACAGGAGGGATACGCGGTGGTGCTCGCCAACCCCCCTTTCTCCGGCAGGCTCGACAAAGACCGCATCGTCGACGACGTGAAGGTCGGCACCACCACGGCGACCGAGATCCTGTTCTTAAAGTACATGATGGACAGCTTGAAGCCCGACGGCCGCTGCGGCGTGATCGTCCCCGAGGGCGTGCTGTTCGGCTCCACCGGCGCACACAAGGAGCTGCGCCGCCAGTTGCTGGAGAACAACCGCGTCGATGCCGTGCTGTCGTTGCCGGGCGGAGTGTTCCAGCCGTACTCCGGGGTCAAGACCTCGGTGCTGCTGTTCCGCGAGGGCGGCAGCACCGAGCAGGTGCTGTTCCTGCATACCGACAACGACGGCTACAAGCTCGACGCCCGGCACGACGCGCCGATCGAAGAGGATGACCTGCCCGGACTCGTTGCGGCTTTTCAGGATCGGACCGAACTCTCGCAACGTTGGGCGCAGCGCGACGAGGGTCAGGACTGGGCTGAGCAGTGGTGGTTCGCGACGGCCGAGGACATCAAGGCGAACGACTACAACCTGTCGGCGGGTCGCTACCGACCGCTCTCACAGGTCCAGACCGAGCATCGGGATCCACGAGAGTTGCTGGATGAATTGGGTGCGATTGAAACCGAGATTATGATTGAGATTGGATCCCTCCGAGAGGCTCTTTGGCCCAGCCGGGGAGATGCTGCGGAATGAAGCACCCACGCATCCAAGATATCGCCGGAGTGTTTCATGGAGGAACCCCACGAAAACAGACGCCTGAGCATTGGATCGGTGATATACCTTGGGTTTCACCGAAGGACATGAAGGCGGATAGCCTGTCCGACGCAGCCGACCACATCTCGAAACAGGCGATTGAGAATTCGGCTACACGCCTTGTGCCAGCGGGTTCAATTCTCGCGGTCGCAAGGTCGGGTGTGCTGGCTCATTCTTTTCCGGTAACAATCATCGAAAAGCCAATGGCTTTCAACCAGGACATCAAGGCATTGGTGCCGAATCGAGAGCTGGTAATTCCGGAGTTTCTTTTCTACTTCCTACGATACCGAGAGAACGAAGTCGTGAGCCGCGGCGTGAAGAAGGGTGCGACCGTGCACAGTCTTCAATCGGCTTATCTGGAGAATCTGGAAGTACCGCTTCCGTCACTGTGCGAGCAGCAGCGTATCGTCGACATCCTCAAGCGCGCCGACGGCATCCGCCGCCTGCGCAGACAAGCCCAGGAAACCGTCCAGCAACTCATTCCCGCGCTGTTCGTCGATATGTTCGGGGACCCGGCGACCAACTCGAAACGCTGGCCGGAGACAACCATCGGCGAAGCCATCAAGTCAGCGGATTACGGCAGCAGTACGAAGGCTTCCGACGACGGTGCCGGTTTGCCGCTCATCCGAATGGGTAACGTCGACTATTCAGGTCGCCTTGACTTGACGGAGCTGAAGTACGTTCAACTTCCCAATGATCAAATCGCGAAATATCGACTGTCGGAGGGAGACATTCT
>JAGRHE010000324.1 GCA_020445165.1 Gammaproteobacteria bacterium | reverse complement strand
CAGTAGAATTTCTCGCGCTGAGGGTCTTCTGTCGCGCGGAACGAGTTGTTCTCCTGCCAGAAGGCCTGCGCCTGGTTCTCGATCTGTTCTGGTTTGTACTGCGGGTCCATCGGTATCTGCAATCGGCGCCAAGGGAAAGCGGCAAAGGATACCGCAGCCCAGGCAGGGGCGCGATCGGTGGCGAGTTTTTGCGCTGGATTAAAAACCCTGCAATTGGGCATTGCCGGCCCGATCGGTCACTCTCCATAGTTATTGCCCGGGCCAGCAGCTGTACCGGCCAGAAAATAATTACCGCCCAGCGGATGGAAGGAGCACGAGCATGGTCACATACGACGAACTTCATCACCAGAATCACAAGATCACCGAGCTGACGAACATCCTGCAGCACCTCCTCGGCGATCGCTCACTGTGTGACTCCGAGGTCACCTGCAACCTGTTTTTCGAATACGTCGACGCCGTCAAGGGTCACCTGGCCGTCACCGACAGCGAGATGTATTCGAAGCTGCTTGGTTCGAACGATCAGAAGATGAGCAACATCGCCAACCGCTTCATGGGTGGCTCGCGCGAGATCAACCGGATCTTCTCCAGCTACCTGAAGAAGTGGTGCAAGCTGCGCAGCAAGCAACTGGTGATCCGCGAATACGATGCCTTCATGAAGGATACCCAGGAGATGTTCGATATGGTGCTCGATCGCATTCAGTCCGAGACCGAACACCTGTATCCGGCGGTTCGCCGCGTGACCGGTGACGCGCGCGACGTCGCGTGAGGTCGCCTGCGCCGCTTGTTCTTCTACCAGCAGCGACAGGCTAAACTGTCGGTAGGAATGGTAGCGCAGGACAACGGCCATGAATGACAAGCAGAAGGATTCGGTCGATCGCCTCGTGTCGGCCTACGAATCGATGCTCGAGCGGGTGCACGAGGCGGCCGACAATGCCGAAAAGAAGACCCTCCCGTGGTTGCGCGAGACGCTCGAGTCGGCGCGCGACAAAGCTGTCGAGTTCGAGGAGCTGACGCGCGAAGAGGCGGATCGGGTGTCGCGCTATGTCGAGCGTGACCTGCACGAGGCATCGAGCTTCATCGCCGACACCGGGCAGGAACTGCGTGACTGGCTGCGCTTCGACTGGCAGCTGATGCAAAACCGGATGCTGGACATGTTCGCCGGCATGGCCGACCAGACCAGTCAGGCGTTGAAGGGGTTTGCCGACCAGGCGCGCGAGGCCAGCCTGTATCACGCCGGCGAGGTTGCGGCGCCTGGCACACTGGAATGCACCGAATGCGGGGCCGAAGTGATCCTGGAGCAGACCGGCCGGGTTCCCGAGTGTCCGCAATGCGGCGCGACACGCTACCGGCGCAAGACAGCTTAGTCATCCTTCAAGTGGTCACCGCGGACTCTGCTACCCGGTCGATGCCGGCAGGCGTGTGATGCGCCTGGCCATGGCCGCAAAATCGATTCCCCAGTGCTGGCCCTGGCGCTGCAGCCCTGCAGCGTCCGGCAATGCCGGCGTTGCGCCGCGGAATGCCAGTACCAGCAAATTGTCGTGATGCGCTTCGGGCAGCAGGAGCAGGTCCGGTCCGAACACCTCGCGCACACGCTGTAATCTCGCGCTGGTGGCGACGTTGTTGTCGACGATCAGGTTAAGGGTCAGCACGCCGTTCTGGCTCAGACGCTCACGGCAACGATCGAGAAATTCGTGTCCGGTCAACCAGTCCGGCGTCGCCTGGTTTTCTTCGAGGTCGAGTAGCAGGTGGTCGTACTGCTGGTCGCTGTGAACCACGAACTCGCGGATGTCGCCGGGTATCAGCTGCCATCGGCTGTGTTCCGGCAGCGGAAAGTCGAAATACTCACGCGCCAGGCGGGCCACGACCGGCGACAGCTCGACGGCATCGCCGTAGACGTCGGGAGCCCGGGCATGCAGCCAGCGCGCGATCGCGCCTCCGCCACAGCCGGCCAGCAACACCCGGTGCAGTGGCAGGTCGAACATCAGGTGCGCCAGCATCGATCGATTGACCGGGTTGGGCAACACTGCCGGATCGTGCAGGTGGATCTCCGACTGCAGGATTACGTCGTCGAACCACAGGCTGCGGCGGTCGTCCTCGTCCCAGATCTCGACATGGGTCTCGTCGTGCTCTTCGCGATAGATGCATCGTGCCTGCATGGCGCGCGGTCAGCCTCGCATTGCGTTGTCAGGATCAGCTTGCCTGCGACCCGCGGCCAGGTCGCGTGTCAACAGTACAGCGCAAAAACGCCGCGTCTGCCTGGCATGTCCGGCCAGCAATGTCCGCTACACCAGGAACAGTGTCGCCAGACCGAGAAATGACAGGAAGCCGACCACGTCGGTGACGGTGGTCAACAGCACCGATCCGGCCAGTGCCGGGTCGATCCCGACGCGTTCGAGCAGCAGCGGCAACAGCGAGCCGGTAATGGCCGCGAACACCAGGTTGATCGTGATGGCGACGCCGATCAGCAGCGCGATGGCGCTGCTGTCGAACCAGATACCGGCGATTGCCGCCACCACAACCGCCCAGATCAGGCTGTTGAGCGTACCGACCGCCAGCTCCTTGAGCAGCAGGGCGCGGGCGTTGCTGGAACTGAGTTGGCCGAGCGCGATGCCGCGGATGGCCAGGGTCAGCGTCTGGCTGCCGGCGATGCCGCCCATGCTGGCCACGATCGGCATCAGCACGGCCAGTGCGACGACCTTCGAAAGCGTCTCCTCGAACTGTCCA
>JAGRHE010000323.1 GCA_020445165.1 Gammaproteobacteria bacterium | reverse complement strand
TCGGTATCGCGATCGTATCCACCTCCAAAGGCGTGATGACCGACCGTGAGGCCCGTAAGCAGGGTCACGGTGGCGAAATCGTCGCTTACGTTGCCTGAGGGGGTTCGACATGTCACGTATTGCAAAAGCGCCGATCACGGTCCCGAAGGGTACCGAGGTCAAGATCAATGGACGTCACGTTTCGGTCAAGGGGTCAAAGGGCACCCTGGAACTGGACATGCATCCGACCGTATCCATCAAGCTGGAAGACGGCGTCCTGACCGTAACGCCCGCCGATGACTCGGCCTGGGCGATGGCAGGTACGATGCGCGCCCTTATCGCCAACATGGTTACCGGTGCCAGTCAGGGCTTCGAGAAGAAACTCCAACTGGTCGGCGTCGGGTACCGCGCGCAGGGCAAGGGCAAGGTTTTGAACCTGAGCCTCGGTTTCTCGCATCCGATCGATTACCCGGTTCCGGAAGGCATCACCATCGATACGCCGTCGCAGACCGAAATCGTCATTTCAGGGACCGACAAGCAGCGTGTCGGCCAGGTTGCGGCCGAGATTCGCGGTTATCGTCCGCCCGAGCCTTACAAGGGCAAGGGTGTCCGGTATGCGGATGAGCGCATCATCCGTAAAGAAGCGAAGAAGAAATAAGGGTTTAGCACGATGGACAAGAAAACTGCTCGAATTCGTCGCGCAAAACGTGCGCGCGCCAAGATCGCGGAACTGGGTGTGCATCGCCTGACGATTCACCGTACCCCGCGTCACATTTACGCCCAGGTGATCGCACCCAACGGCGCCGAAGTGGTCGCTTCCGCATCGACCATGGACAAGCTGGTTGCCGCCGACATCACCGGTGCTGCCGGTAACGCCGCTGCCGCTGCTGTCGTCGGTCGTTTCGTTGCCGAGCGTGCCAAGGCAAAAGGCGTCGAGCGCGTTGCGTTCGATCGTTCGGGTTTCCGTTATCACGGTCGGGTTAAGGCCCTGGCCGACGCCGCCCGCGAAGCCGGGCTCGAGTTCTAAGGGGTCTTACACATGGCGAATTACGAAACAAAACCATCCGCTGACGACCTGATCGAGAAGCTGATCGGCGTCAACCGCGTTGCGAAGGTTGTCAAAGGCGGACGCGTGTTCGGTTTTGCGGCATTGGTCGTCGTCGGCGACGGCAACGGCAAGGTCGGCTTCGGAACGGGTAAGGCGAAAGAAGTACCGATCGCGATCCAGAAGGCGATGGACATGGCCCGTCGCAACATGAAGACGATCAAGTTGAAGAACGGCACCGTGCAGTATCCGCTGATCGGCCGGCACGGCGCTGCCAAGGTCTACATGCAGCCGGCGTCCGAAGGTACCGGCATCATCGCCGGTGGTGCGATGCGCGCAATCTTCGAAGTGGTTGGTGTGCACAACGTGCTGGCCAAGTGCATCGGTACCAATAACGCCATCAACGTCGTGCGCGCGACCATGAACGGGCTCGTCAACATGGACGATCCGGAATACGTTGCAGCCAAGCGCGGCAAGACTGTTGAAGAGATTCTGGGGTAACAGCGATGGCCGACAAGAAGACAATGAAGGTCAAGCTCGTGCGCAGCGTGCACGGACGAATTAAAGCACACCGTGATTGCGTGCGTGGCCTCGGGCTGCGTCGCATGCACCATGTCGTCGAAGTCGAGGATACGGCAGCCACGCGCGGCATGCTGAACAAGGTTTCGTACATGGTTCAGCTGGTCGAGGAGGCATGACAATGAAACTGAATTCGCTCAAGCCGGCAGCCGGCAGCAAGACTGCGCGCAAGCGCGTCGGTCGTGGTATCGGCAGTGGTCTCGGTAAGACTGCTGGTCGCGGCCACAAGGGACAGAAATCGCGTGCAGGTGGATTCCACAAGGTCGGCTTCGAGGGTGGCCAGATGCCGCTCCAGCGTCGTCTGCCGAAAGTTGGTTTCCGTTCGCGCCTGGCGCCGGTTACCGCGGAGATCCGCCTGGATGAGGCCGCTCGCGTCGAAGGCGACGTGGTCGACATGGATGCGCTGTACCGCGCCGACATCATCCCGATGAGTATGACCCGGGCCAAGATCATCCTGTCCGGCAAGATCGACCGGGCCGTGACGGTACGCGGCATCCGCGCCACCAAGGGTGCGCGTGCGGCAATTGAAGCGGCTGGCGGCAAGGTCGAGGACTAAGGGCGCACCATGGCGGTCAATCCTGCAAGTGCTGGCGGCATGAACCTGGGGCGGCTCACCGAGCTGCGCCAGCGTTTGCTGTTCCTGCTCGGTGCGTTGATCGTGTACCGGATCGGGACCTTCATCCCGGTCCCGGGTGTCAACCCGGCGGCGCTGGCCGCACTGTTCGATCAGCAGCGCGGCACGATTCTGGACATGTTCAACATGTTCTCGGGCGGCGCATTGAGCCGGGCCAGCTTGTTTGCTCTCGGGATCATGCCGTACATTTCTGCGTCGATCATCATCCAGCTGATGACCGCCGTGATTCCGAAGCTCGAGCAGCTGAAGAAGGAAGGCGAGGCCGGTCGGCGCAAGATCACCCAGTACACCCGTTATGGCACGCTGGTCCTGGCGACCTTCCAGGCTATCGGCATTTCGATCGCATTGCAGGGCCAGTTCGGCGAAGGCCTGGTCGTCAGCAGCGGCCCCGGTTTCGTGTTCACGGCAACGGTTTCGCTGGTGACCGGTACCATGTTCCTGATGTGGCTGGGTGAGCAGATCACCGAGCGCGGTCTTGGCAACGGCAT
>JAGRHE010000322.1 GCA_020445165.1 Gammaproteobacteria bacterium | reverse complement strand
CGCCGGCTTTCTCGAGGCGTGACAACACGCCCCACCAGCCGCCGAGATACAGACCCAGCAGGATCATGAAAATGCCGGCGAAACCCTGCAGCACACGCTGTGCATGCTGAACCGGTAACAGGCCGGAAAAGTAGAAACCGAGCGCCCCCATGAGTGCACCGGCAAAGGTGTAACTGGCAATGCGACCGATGTTGTACGAAACCAGCAATGGCATCTGCCGCTGCGCCGGCAGACCGAACGACATCGCACCAACGATGCCACCACACATCCCGACACAGTGCACACCCCCGAGCAATCCGACGACAAAGGCACTGATCAGGTCGATCTCAGGCATCGTCTTCACTCGGCCCGGTCTGGGTATAACGTCCCGCCAACCACACCAGCAGAAATACCGGCACACCGATCATCGAAGCGGCCAGGAAAAAGTTCTGGTAACCGACGGCATCCACGATCGATCCCGAATAACCACCCAGCAGTTTCGGAAACAGCGTCATCAGGGAACTGAAGATCGCGTACTGCACCGCGGTAAACGACAGGCTGGTCAGGCTCGACAGGTAGGCGATAAATGCCGCACTGGCCAGGCCGGCCGTGATGTTGTCAGCGCCAATAACAACGTACAGCAACATCAGGTCACCGGGATTGTTCGCCACGGGTATGAACAGCAGGTTGGTGATCACGGTCATCACAGCACCCAGCATCAGCACGCGGATAACGCCATACCGCAACGTGAGGAAACCGCCGAGGAAACCGCCCAATATCGTCATCCAGATGCCAAACACCTTGGTCACGGTGGCGATCTGGTCTTTGCTGAACCCCATGTCCTGGTAGAACACGTTGGAGATTACGCCCAACACGATGTCCGATACCCGGTAGAAACCGACCAGCAACAGGATCAGGAAGGCCGCCTTGCCATAACGCCGAAAAAAGTCCGCCACCGGGTCGACATAGGTGTCGCGCAACATGCGCCCGTCAGCGACATGAAAACGGACCAGCAACCCGCCAACCGCCATCGCCATCAGGACTGCCGTGAGCAGGCGCAGGCTTTCTGTCACAAATGCCGCCAACTCCCTGACCGCACCGGCCTCGACAAACCACGCCTTGGCATTGGCGACAAAGTCCGCAAGGAAGAGATAAGAAGAGACGATGGCGACCACGAAACCGGCAAACAAGACCAGAAATCGAAAGTAGTCCTTCGACGTGTGCAGATAACTCGACTCCTGCGTGCGTTCAGGCTCGCGAATCGACAAGGTCGTCGCGACACCCACCAGCATGGCACCGGCCATCGCCACGTATGTCGTCTGCCAGGCAGCGTAAACATAGGTATCGCGCGTCGTCCCCAGCCACTCGGCCAGGTACAAAGCACCAGCACCGGCGACAATCATGCCAATGCGATAACCAGCCACGTAGGTAGCCGACATCAACGCCTGCAGATCCTTTTTCACCGCCTCGATGCGATAGGCATCGATCACGATATCCTGCGTGGCTGCGGAAAAGCCCAGCAACACGGCAGCCACGGCCATGACCTGCAGACCGTCCACGGTGGACGGATCACTCATCGCCATCCAGATCATCGCCAACATGACCATGAGCTGCGCCACCAGCAGCCAGCTGCGCCGCTTGCCCAACCACTCATGCAGAAAAGGCAGCGGCAACTTGTCGACCAGCGGCGCCCAGACGAACTTGAACGAATACCCCAGGGCCGCCCAGCTGAAATAGGTCACCGCACTGCGCTCGACCCCGGCCTCACGTAGCCACAGGGACAAGGTCGAGAAGATCAACAGCAGCGGCAGGCCGGCCGAGAAGCCGAGAAACAGCATCGCCAGCACACGGGGGTTCTTGTAGGCCGCCAAAGATTCGAGCCAGCCATGCATATCAGGCAATCAGCTCGTAGTCATAATCCATGATCAATGGCGCATGGTCGGAGAAACGCTTGTTACGGTATATGCGCGCATCGGTGATGCAGTCGCGCAGGCCGGGCGTGACGACCTGGTAATCGATCCGCCAACCGACGTTCTTGGCCCAGGCCTGGCCGCGGTTCGACCACCAGGTGTACTCGTCGGCGTTCTGGTTGACGACGCGGAACCCGTCCACCCAGCCCATCGGACCGAACAGCTGATTGAGCCACGCGCGTTCCTCGGGCAGAAAACCGGAGTTCTTCAGGTTACCGCGCCAGTTCTTGATGTCGGCCTTGGTGTGGGCGATGTTCCAGTCGCCGCAGATGATGTACTCGCGACCGCTCGCGCGCAGCTCGGCGAGCAATGGGGTCATTCGTTCCATGATGTCGAACTTGACCTGCTGGCGCAGCTCGCTCGACGAGCCGGACGGCAGGTACAGTGACACCACGCTGAGCTTGCCGAAGCGCGCCTCGATCCAGCGGCCCTCGGCGTCGAAGTCGGGCCAGCCGAGCCCCTCGATCACCTCGTCGGGTTCGCGCCGCGCGTAGATCCCAACGCCGCTGTAACCCTTGCGCTCGGCCGGATGGTAGTAGCAGTTGAAACTGGGCGGCCAGAAGGTTCGTTCAGTGAGCTGATCAACCTGCGCCTTGAGTTCCTGCAGGCACACCACGTCGGCGGACTGGCGCCGCAGCCAGGCATAGAAGCCCTTGCGTGCCGCAGAACGGATGCCGTTGAGGTTGATGCTGATGACACGCATGGCGCGGATTATACCTGCCCGCCCTTGTCAGTCCCTGGCAGCTTTCGCACAATGCCGCCTCCCGACGAAGGTGATACCCCATGCACGACTA
>JAGRHE010000321.1 GCA_020445165.1 Gammaproteobacteria bacterium | reverse complement strand
ATCGGGGTGGAGTTCACGGTGTCCTGCCAGCTGTTCATGCGATGGGTTCCCGAATTTTGGTTTGGTCGCCGGATCGGCAAAGGCGATATCATAACGATTCCTTTCCGCAGTTTTATCGGTTTTACCCAGGGAAATCGCGTGCCGTCTTCCTCCCTACGCCCAGGCAGCCTGGTGCTGTACAAGATCCATCCCGCGATCGTCGCCGCGGTCGCCGACAAGATCGAGATCCAGCTCGCCGGCGGCAAGGCCAAGCGGGTGCGGGACAAGGACGTGACCCTGCTGCACCCCGGTCCGTTGACCAGCCTTGGCGCACTCGACCCGGGCGAAGCGGCGGTCGACGAGGCCTGGGAGCTGCTCGAAGGCGAGCAGGTGGCATTGCCGGAACTGGCCGAGTTCCTGTACGGCGATTACTCGCCGGCGGCGGCCTGGGGTGCCTGGCAGCTGCTCCAGGACGGTCTGTACTTCGAGGGCGATCCCGACAACATTCGCCGACGCAGTGAGCAGGCAGTCAGCAATGAGCGGGCGGCGCGTGCCGAAAAGCAGCAGGCGGAGCAGGCCTGGGCCGATTTTCTCGAACGGGTGCAGGCCGGCGAGCTCGAGGACGACGATCGCAAGCGCCTCGCCGAAGTCGAACGCGTGGCGCTGGGCAGTGCTGCGACCAGCCGCATTCTCGCCAGCCTGGACGTGCAGCAGACGCCGGATGCGGCGCACCGCTTCCTGGTCCGTTGTGGCTATTGGCCGGCAGATTTCAATCCATGGCCGGCGCGGGCGAACGCGCAGCTGCAGCCGGTTGAGATTGGCGTGCCGGAGCTGGCCGACGAGCCGCGTCGCGACCTGACCGGCCTCGAGGCCTGGGCGATCGACGATGCCGGCAATGAGGACCCGGACGACGCCATCAGCATCGACGGCGACCGTCTGTGGGTGCACGTGGCCGATGTCGCCGCACTGGTGCGCCCGGGTGGGCATATGGACCGGGCGGCACGCGAGCGCGGCGCGAATCTCTACCTGCCCGAAGGCATCCACACCATGCTGCCGGCGACGGTCACGCACCAGCTCGGACTCGGCCTGGCAGCACAGTCGCCGGCCCTGTCGTTCGGTTTCCGTTTCGATGGTGAACGCGTCACCGACATCGAGGTCACGCCGTCCTGGGTGCGGGTTCGCCGCGCCACTTACGACGAGATCGACCAGCGTATGCACGAGCTGCCGTTCGCCGCCATCCGCCAGGTCACGGATGCCTACCGCCAGCGCCGCCTGCAGCGCGGTGCGGCGCGCATCGACCTGCCGGAGGTTTCGGTCCGGCTGCTCAACGGCGAAGTCGTGATCCGACCGCTGCCCAAGCTGGACAGCCGCGACATGGTCACCGATGCCATGCTGATGGCCGGTGAGGCGGCGGCGCGTTTCGCCGAGACGGAGAACGTGGCGATCCCTTTCGTGATGCAGCCGACACCTGATGAAGTGCGCCAGCCGCAGGGTATGGCGGAGATGTACGCCTATCGCCGCCTGTTCAAGCCGAGTCGGGTGGGCCTGTCCGCCGAGGCGCATTTCGGCTTGGGCCTGGATGTCTATGCCCGCGCCACCAGCCCGTTGCGGCGCTACAGTGACCTGTTGGTCCATCAGCAACTGCGCGCCCACGTGCTGGGTCGCAGCGTATTGTCCCGCGACGAGGTCCTCGAACGCACCGCGTCCCTGGATGCCTCGGGTGCGGTCATCCGGCGCGCCGAACGTCTGTCCAACCTGCACTGGAAGCTCGTCTACCTGCAGCGCAAACCGGACTGGCAGGGCGATGCAGTGGTCGTAGCGCTCGAAGAGCGCAAATCGGTCGTCATGATCCCCGAACTGGCGCTGGAGACGCGGATCCGCGCATCAGGCGAGCACCGGCTGGACGAACAACTCCGGCTCGAACTGCGCGAGGTCGACGTCCCGGGCCAGAACGCCTGGTTCGGTGTTTCGGGATAGTCCGGCGCCCTGGGTCGCTTGCGGTTTTGCTCGAAAAATGAATTGTTTGCATGACGTTCGGCTAGAGAATTCGTGTCAAGTCCGTATACTTCGCGCTTTCACTTCTGCGCCGATCTTTGGAGAACCACATGGTGGCGACAGCCGGTACCGGGCCCAAGAAAACCACGGGTGTCAAAACGCCCGCACAAGAGTTCGTTGCCTACTGTGAGGCGGAGTTCGATCGCCGTCTGAACTCGGGTGAAACCTTCGATGAGAGCCTATATCGCAAGGCCATGGCGATGGTTCTGGATCGCCTGACCCGCCTGGAAGAGGAGGGCCGCCCTTGATCATCAATCGCATCCGCGCCGAGAACGTACTCAAGTACGCCGAGCTGTCGATCGACCTGTCGCCCAGGGGCCTGATCGCGATCAGCGGACAGAACGAATCGGGCAAGAGCAGCATCGGAGAAACGGTCTGCTTCGCGTTGTTCGGGCGCACCTTCTCGATCACGCCCGATGAGATCGGCAAGGTCGTGCGCTGGGGTCAGAACCACTGCTCGGTCAAGCTCGAATTCGAGGTCGAGGGGCGTGAATACCTGCTGTCGCGCTTCCTCGATCGCGACGGTAACCACAGCGCCAAGCTGGCGCTGGCCGATGAGCCCGCAGAACCGATCGCGCGAGGCGTCCAGGCCGTCGCCGATGCGCTGTTCCCGATCCTGGGTTTCGAATTCTCCGAGTTCGTCGAATCCTTCTATCTGGCGCAGCGCGAAATCACCATGCCCCATGCCAGCAGCGGCATGGTGCGCGGCCTGCTCGGGA
>JAGRHE010000320.1 GCA_020445165.1 Gammaproteobacteria bacterium | reverse complement strand
CAGCTCCGGCATTGCGCGTTCGCGCAGCACCGCGGCCGGCAGCAGTTCCTGCAGGCCGCCCTCGCCGAGCAGGGCCAGGGCGTGCTCGCTCAGGTCGCGCCAGGTGAGCTGGTGCATGCCCTCGGTGGTCGGATAGATCGGGGTCAGCGCCTGTTCGACTTCGGCCGCATCGCCTTCGGCGACGCGCTGCACCTCCGGGTGGACCAGCTCGTAGCTGTGCGGCCCGTTGCGCACCTCACCGAAACAGCGCAGCCAGCTGCCACGCTCCATGTTGGCCTTCTGCACGGCACTGAAATGGAAGAAGCGCAGCATGATGCTGCCGCTGCCATCGGCGAGACGGACCAGCAAAGACCGGCGCCGACCATAGCGGATGTCGGCCAGCTCGACCTCGCCCTGGATCACGGCCTGGTCGCCGGGTCGCAGGCTGCCGATCGGCACGATCCGGGTGCGATCCTGGTAACGGACAGGCAGGTGGAACAACAGGTCCTGGACCGAATCGATGCCGAGTCGCGCAAGACGCTCGGCGCTCTTCGGCCCGACCCCCTTCAACGCGGTCACCGGGGTATCGGCAAGAGATTTTGCATGCTCGGGCACCGCGGCAGGATACGAGAGCCCATCCGCGGCAACAAGCCGCACAACCCGATCCGCAAGCGTGCCGGCGCAATCGCCAGCTGCCGCTCAAGCCCCGCCCCCTGGCAGCCGCTAACCCGAAAGGTGTCGGCGCATGCGAAGCAACAAGCCATCCCGGCAACCGACTCGGCGCGCACAGCAAAGGCAACCGCATGTTCGGCATAGGACGCAGAACCGACTCACGACTTTCCACCCGCCCCAGCAGCAGCGACCTGGCCCAACTGGTGCCATATGCCGGGGCTGACGCGGCGACAATTCGCGATCTAACCAATGGTGCCGTATTGCTGGCCCTGAAGTCGGGGAAAATACCGCCCGACTGGTTCGTCGGGCATTCGCTGTTCCTGCATTCCGGACAGCTCGAGCTTCAAAGTGCGAACGGCGAGCGCCAGTTCCTGTCCAGCGTATCGCCGCCGGCGCGCTTCCCTCTGCCGGCTCCGACGAAAATCCGGATCCGGGCACTCGGCGCGGTGACCTTTCTGCAGGTGCCGAATGCGGTTGCCAGCGAGGGTTCGGGCGAGCCGATCCAGCGCCGTCCTGCGGACCCGCACTTGGCGACGCTGTCCCGGATCCTGGAGAACAAGCTCGCCAGTGGCGACATCCCGCTACCCAGCATGCCTGACCTGGCCGCCAAGCTGAATGCCGCGATGCACAACCCGGACAGCCGTTCCGACGATCACGACATCGCCAAACTGATCCAGCTCGATCCGGCGCTCGCGACCAAGGTCATCCACCTGGTCAACAGCGCCGCATTCCGTTTCGCACACCGCGCCGACACGGTGCAGCAAGCCGTCACCCGGCTGGGGCGCAGCCGGATCCGCAACCTGGCACTCGGGTTCCTGATTCGCAACGCCTTCGACACCCGGTCGCCGGCGCTGCGCAAGCACGCCAATGCTTTGTGGCTGCGCAGCTGCCACGTCGCTGCCGTGAGCTTCACGCTGGCCCGCCAGTTGTCCCTGCTCGACCCCGAACGCGCCATGCTGGCCGGCCTGGTGCACCAGATCGGCGTGCTCCCGATCCTCGGCCTGGCGCAACAGCAACCGCAGTTGTTCGGCCAGGCGGCGCTGCTCGACATCGCCGTACCGACGTTCGAAAAGCGCCTCGGCCGCTTCGTGTTGGAACATTGGAAACTGGGCGACGACCTGGTCGACGTCGTCGACCACGCCGGCGATTGGCGGCGCATCGGTTATGCAGTACCCGATTACGTCGACATCGTGCTGCTCGCGCAGCGCCACGCCGACATGGGACGCCCCGGAATCGACCAGGGACCGCCGATCGACAGCCTGCCGGCATTCCGCAAACTCGAACTCGGCCGGCTGACCCCGCGCAAATCGATCCGGGTGCTCGAAGAGGCCGAACGTGAAATCGTCGAACTGCGCCGCATCCTCAGCGGTAACGGTTGATCTCCCGTTGCAGCTACGGCTTGGACGGTATGGCTGCCACGGGCAGAATGCCGGTTCAGCGAAGTCCAACGGGAAACCTCCATGCTCCACCAGGAACTGATCACTGCGCCCACGCGCGGTCGCGGAACCCTTGACATCACCGCCGAGGTGCAGCGCGTGGTCAGCGCATCGAACATCGTTCGTGGCCTGTGCCACGTGTTTGTCCAGCACACCAGTGCGTCGCTGATCATCTGCGAGAATGCCGACCCCACAGTGCGCAGCGACCTGGAGCGTTTCATGAGCCGACTGGCGCCGGATGGTGATCCGATCTACCAACACACGCTGGAAGGGGCAGACGACATGCCGGCCCACGTGCGCGCAATCCTGACCAACATGGACGTGACCGTGCCGGTGCGCGACGGTCGTTGCGCACTGGGCACCTGGCAGGGGATCTTTCTCTACGAACACCGCCACGCGGCGCAGCGGCGCCAGGTGGTGGTGACGGTCAGCGGCGGCTGACCGGGGCAACAGGCCCCGGTCGCCGCGACAGCTTACTTCTTGATGCTGGCGATGGCCTTGGTGAAGCCATTCAGGGAAAGCGGCAGGGCAACCACCTGCTTGTTCGGTGCGGCGATGCGCACAGAGGCGTTTTCACCCTTTTTGAGCGCCTCGACCATTGCCGACGGCAGCGGCGTTGCAATCGTGGTGCAACCCTCTTTGGCACAGAGGAAGAACGGCAGCTTGACCGGGTC
>JAGRHE010000031.1 GCA_020445165.1 Gammaproteobacteria bacterium | reverse complement strand
TCGCGTCGCAGGGCTACACCCATCCGACCCCGATCCAGCAGCAGGCGATCCCCGTCATCCTCGAAGGCCGCGACGTACTCGCGGCAGCGCAAACGGGAACGGGTAAGACCGCCGGCTTCACGCTGCCGCTGCTGCAACTGTTGGCCGGGCGCAAGGCAGAAGGCAAGCGCCCCAACCAGCCGCGTGCGCTGATCCTGGTGCCGACACGCGAACTGGCCGCCCAGGTCGGCGACAGTGTGACCACCTATGGCAAGCACCTTGCGCTGCGTTCGTCGGTGATCTTCGGCGGGGTGAAGATCAACCCGCAGATCAGCGCACTGCGCCAGGGTGTCGACATCCTGATCGCGACGCCAGGTCGCCTGCTCGATCATGTCCAGCAGCGCACGCTCGACCTGTCGAAAATCGAGATCCTGGTCCTCGACGAGGCCGATCGCATGCTCGATATGGGCTTCATCCATGACATCCGCAAGGTGTTGGCATTGCTGCCGGCAAAGCGCCAGAACCTGCTCTTCTCGGCCACCTTCGCCGGCGAGATCCGCACCCTGGCGGACAAGCTGCTCGATCAGCCGGTTTCGATCGACGTCGCGCCGCGCAACACCGCCGCCGAAACCGTCGCCCAGGTCGTGTACCCGGTCGACAAGGCGCGCAAACGCGAACTGCTGTCGTACCTGATCGGTGCCAACAACTGGCGCCAGGTACTGGTGTTCACGCGCACCAAGCACGGTGCCAACCGCCTCGCCGGCCAGCTCGAACACGATGGCCTGACGGCGGCCGCGATCCACGGCAACAAGTCGCAGGGCGCGCGCACCAAGGCACTGGCCGGGTTCAAGGCCGGCACCGTGCGCGTGCTGGTCGCCACAGACATCGCCGCGCGCGGGTTGGACATCGACCAACTGCCGCACGTGGTCAACTATGAATTGCCGAACGTGGCCGAGGACTATGTCCACCGGATCGGCCGTACCGGTCGTGCCGGCAATGAGGGCGAGGCGATTTCGCTGGTCTGCGTCGACGAACTCAAGCTGCTCAGTGATATCGAACGCCTGCTCGGCCGCAAGATCCGCAGCGAGACGCTGCCCGGTTACGAGCCGGACCCGAGCATCGCGGCCGAGCCGATCCAGAATGGCCGTAACCGGCAGCAGGCGGGCGGCAGGCGGGATGGCGGACCGTCACGCGGTCGCCCGGCCACGACCAGATCTGGCCAGCCACGCGCCGACAATGCCGCCAGGGATCGCGGCAAGCCTGCCGCTGGCAAGCGGGACGGCAACACCTTGCGGGCGGAATCCGGTGACCAGCGCGGCAATTCAGCAGCACGCAAACGACCGGCACGCAGCGCTGGCAACGCGCACGCAAACACTCCCCGTCACGAAGCGAACGGCAACGTGGCACGAAAGCCTGGAAACGGCGGCAAGCCGCGCAGTAGCGACAACGGCAATCGGGCGCCACGATCCAAGCCTGCCCTGCTCGGCGGTTGAACGGCTACTGAGACCGAGGCATACCGCTGCGGCGGATCCGCCGATCAGATGCGGAAACCGCCGTAGCGCTTGCGGATCCGGTAGTCGACAAAACCAATACCGGCGGCAATCCCCACCAGCAGGGCGCCGGCGGCCGCGATCCAGGTCCGGTAACGACTGAAAAAACCCTGAGCCGGCGAGGCTGCCGCATCCTGCAGGGTGAGGCCCTGGGACGCTGCCAAGCGTTCCAAAGCATCGCGCACCCTGGCCTGCAGTTGCTCGAGCCGTTGCTGGGCATCCTGCTGCGTGTCCTGCTGAATCAGCCGGGCCTCCAGCTCATCGACCCGTTGTTTGGCCTGGTCCAGCGCCTGCTGCAACTGCGCTTCGCGCGCACTCGGGGGCAGACTCTGCGCCGACGGCATAGGTTCAGCGTCCCCTTCGCGTCCTCCTTCCCCAGCGCGCAGGGCGGCCATTTCCAGGCCCATCTGACGCAACCGTGCCTGGGTCTCGAGCAGCATCGCCTTGGCCGGCTTCTCATCGGTGATGTAGCGCGCCTCGACCCAGCCACGGGTGTCGTCGGCCAGCCGCACCTCGGCATAGTCGCCCTTGGTCGAAAGCACGTCGAGCGGTGTGCCACTGCTGACCAGGCGCAACGGACTGCCTTCTTCAGCGGGCTGCGGATAGACGCCGACGACCAGCTTGTCGGTGACGTGGGCGGCGTTGCCCAGGCCGCTGGCCGTGACCATCACCACGACCAACAGGCGGATTGCGTTCGAAAGATTCATGCGCGCCCTGCTGCATTTAAAGCAGACAGTGTAGCCCGATCGGCGGCGCCGGCGCAGGGCACACGCCCATCGCTGGCGCCGCTTCGCGACTGGATTTCAGGCGGCAATACCGGTGTGCCGCAGCAGGGCATCGATCTGCGGCTCACGTCCGCGGAAGGCGACGAACAGGTCCATGGCATCCTGCGCACCGCCGCGCTCGAGGATGTTGTGCAGGAATGACTGGCCGGTTGCCTGGTCGAAGATACCGTTTTCCTCGAACAGCGAGAACGCGTCCGCAGACAACACCTCGGCCCACTTGTAGCTGTAATACCCGGCCGCGTAGCCGCCAGCGAAGATGTGCGAGAAGGCATGTGCAAAACGGGTCCATGCCGGTGGAATGTTCACCGCCACCTCGGCCCGCACCTGGTCGAGGATTTCGTAGATGCGCCCGCCGCGCTGCGGGTCGTATTCACGGTGGATGCGGAAATCGAACAGCGAGAACTCGAGCTGGCGCACCATCATCATGCCGGACTGGAAATTCTTCGCCGCCAGCATGCGCTGGTAGAGGTCTTCCGGGATCTTCTCCCCGGTCTCGTAGTGCGCGGCGAACAGGTCGAGCGCTTCGCGTTCCCAGCAGTAGTTCTCCATGAATTGCGACGGCAGCTCGACCGCATCCCAGGCCACGCCGTTGATGCCCGATATCCCGGCGTAATCGATCCGGGTCAGCATGTGATGCAAGCCATGGCCGAACTCGTGGAACAGCGTCTCGACCTCGTCGTGGGTCAGCAGCGCCGGCTTGGCGCCGACCGGCGGCGTGAAATTACAGGTCATGTAGGCGACCGGGATCTGGACCACGTTGCTGGTCACCATGCGCGACTGGCAGTCGTCCATCCACGCACCACCGCGCTTGTCCTTGCGTGCGTACAGGTCGAAATAGAACTGGCCACGCACACTGCCATCGTGGTCGCGGATCTCGTAAAACTTCACGTCCGGGTGCCAGGTGTCGACACCGTCGACCTCGTGGAAGGTCACGCCATACAGACGCCCGACCACCTCGAACATGCCCGGCACGACACGCGTCTCGGGGAAGTATGGCTTCACCTCTTCCTGGGTGATGCTGTAGCGGTGCTGACGCAGTTGTTCGCTGTAGTAAGCGATGTCCCAGGGATCGAGTTCCGACACGCCCTTGTGTTCGGCGGCAAAGGCGCGCAGTTCGGCCAGTTCACGCTCGGCCTGCGGCTTGGAGCGTGCTGCCAGGTCGTGCAGGAAGGTCAGCACTTCGTCGGTCGAGCGCGCCATCTTGCGTTCCAGCGAGCGTTCGGCGTAGTTGGCAAAACCCAGCAGCTGGGCCTGCTCGTGACGCAAGGCGAGAATTCGGTCCATGATCTCGCTGTTGTCGAACCGGCCGGCATCGGGGCCCTGGTCGCTGGCGCGGGTCTGATACGCCTCGTACACCTCGCGTCGCAAGGCCGGGTCGATCGCGTAGTTCATGACCGGCGCGAACGACGGGTAGTCGAGTGTCAGCAGCCAGCCATCGAGTCCGCGTTGCTCGGCATTCTGACGGGCGAGATCGATCGCCGACTGCGGCATGCCCGCCAGCGCCATCAGGTCATCGATCTGCTTGCTCCAGGCATTGGTCGCATCGAGCACGTTCTCCGAGAACTTGCTGGTCAGGCTCGACAGCTCCTGGCTGATCTCCTTGAAACGCTGTTTCTTGTCCGACGGCAGGTCGACGCCGGACAGGTGAAAATCGCGCAGCGCGTTGTCCAGCACCTTGCGCTGGGCGTCGTCGAGATCGGCAGCGTTCGCGGCAACCGTCTTGTAGGCGGCATACAGCTTCTCGTTATGGCCCATCTCGGTGCCGTAATCGGACAGCTTCGGCAGACAGGCGTTGTAGGCCTCGCGCAGGGCCTCGCTGTTGACCACCGAGTTCATGTGCGACACCGGTGACCAGGTGCGGCCGAGGCGGTCTTCCAGCTCGTCGATCGGCTCGACGAAATTGTGCCAGTCCGGCTGTGGCGTGTTTTCGATCAGCGCCGCGATGCGCGCGCGGTTCTCGCTCAGCAGGGCATCGATCGCCGGTTCGACGTGCTCCGGTTTGATCCTGGAGAAGGCCGGCAGGCCGGTCTGTTCGAGCAGGGGGTTCGACATGGTGATGATCTCGACGTACAGCGATGTCGCCGATTCTGACACGAACGGTGACGGCCGACAGCGATCAAAACCGCAGGGCTATTGGTGATTGCCGGAATGCACCTGCGGGGTATCCGGTTCAGCTGCGTGACGGCGACAGCGTCGGGCTGTACAGCAACAGCACGTTCAGCGCATCGCTCGGCACCGGGCGGCCAAACAGGTAGCCCTGGGCCTCGTCGCAGCCGGTCGCGCGCAGGTAGGAACTCTGCTCGGCAGTCTCGACACCCTCGGCCACGACGCGCAAGCCGAGGCTGTGACCCATGGCGATGATCGCAGAGACGATCGCGGCATCCTCTTTGTCCGCGGGGATGTCGCGAATGAACGAACGGTCGATCTTGAGCTTGTGCACCGGAAAACGCTTGAGGTAGGCCATCGACGAATTGGCCAGGCCGAAATCATCGATGACCAGGCTCACGCCCATCTCGCTCAGCGTACGCAGTTGCTTTTCGGCACGGAACGGACCCTCCATGACCCAGTGCTCGGTGATCTCGAGTTCGAGACATTCGGCCGGCAATCCGCTCGAAGCCAGGGCCGCGGTCACGGCGAGCTGCAGGCCTTCGTCCTGGAACTGGCGGCCGGAGACGTTGACCGAGATACGACCGAAATCGAGTCCCTGCTCCCGCCACAGCTGGGCCTGGCGACAGGCCTCCTGCAGTGCCCATGCGCCGAGTTCGATGATCAGGCCACTGTCTTCGGCCAGCGGGATGAAACGGGTCGGCGGCACCATGACGCCCTTGCTGTCCTGCCACCGGGTCAATGCCTCGACCGCGACCAGGCGCCCGGAGGCGAGGTCGTACTGCGGCTGGTAACACAGGGTGAGCTCGTTGCGGGTGAACGCCTGGCGCAGGTCCTGGGTCAGTTGCAGACGCTCCTCGGCACGCCGGTTCATCTCCGGTTCGTAAAAGGCGTAGCGGTTCTTGCCATGTGCCTTGGCCTGATACATCGCCGCATCCGCATGCTTGAGCAGGCTCTGCACATCGGTGCCGTCTTCCGGGAACATCGCGATGCCGATGCTGGTGGTGACACTGCCGATCTGGCCATCGAGTTCGTAGGGTTCGGTGACCACGGCCAGCAACTGATCGCATATCCCCTGGACATCGCTGGGCGCGGCAACGTCGCCGAGCACCACGGCGAATTCGTCGCCGCCCAGGCGGGCGACCACGTCGACCTTGCGCAAACGTGACATCAGGCGCACGCCGACCTTGCGCAACACCTCATCACCGGCGGCATGACCCAAGGTGTCATTGATCTGTTTGAAACCATCGAGGTCCAGGAACAGCAAAGCCAGGTGACCGCCACTTCGGGTCGCACGGTTGATCGCGTGCAGCAGCCGATCCTGCAGCAGCACACGGTTGGGCAGCTCGGTGGTTGCGTCGTAGTGGGCCAATCGATGGATGCGCTCGGCGGCAAACTTTTCACCGGAGATATCGCTGAAGATGCTCACGTGATGCTGCAACTGCCGGCGTGCATCGCGCACAGCGATCACCGTGCGCTCTTCCGGAAACACCTCGCCGTCACGGCGCCGGCTCCACAACTCGCCGTTCCAGATCCCAGAGGCATCCAGTGCACCGCGGATCTCCTCGTGCTGATCGATCGGGTCGCGCCCGGCGCTGAGCATACGGTCGCGTCGGCCGATCGCCTCCTGTTCGGTCCAGCCGGTGATCCGGGTAAATGCCGGGTTGACCTTGCGGATGCGGTGCTCGGCATCGGTGATCATGATGCCCTGGGGGCTGTGCTCGAACACGCTCGCCAGCAACTGCAGGTCACTGGTCGACTGTCGTCGGGCCAGTTCGCCGGTGATGCGTTCCGCATACACGGACATTACGCCACGGATGCCCCCAACCTTGGTGATCGGACGCCGGCTGGCGATCACTAACACGCCCAACTCCTCGCCCGACGCGGTACGCAGCACGCTACCGACGTAACCTTCGATACCCTCGGCGACCAACCAGTCGCACTTGGGATACGCTGCCCTGCATCCGGCGGCCACGAACACCTGATCGTGCTCCATGACATCGGCACAGGGGGCGCCTTTGAGGCTGTAACTGAACTCGGGGGCCTGCTCGCCGTCGATGATGTACGCGACCGTGGTCAGCTGGTTCCGGGTTGCCTCGCCGGTCAGCGCAATCAGGCCGTGACTCATCTCCAGCGTGCGCAGCAACGATGCAAGCGCCTCGGCGCAGAAGCGTTCGTCCGACCCCGACACCATACCGGCCAGCGTCGTGAGCGCCTGCAGTGCCTGGTCGCCGAAACGCCGCCCGGCGCCTTCCGCGGCGTGGCCGAACTCAACCTGCGGATTTCCGGACTTTCTGGCAAACACGAACGCGCCACCTGTGTGTATTACCCGACAATATTAGCCGACACTTGAGAACTGATCTTTGAAGTGTTTCCGAAACCGGCAAGACTTTCGTGCCCGCGATTGCCGCCTGCGGACGGCCGCTGGACAT
The DNA here is from genome assembly GCA_020445165.1 of Gammaproteobacteria bacterium. The sequence goes on along the minus strand of JAGRHE010000031.1, from coordinate 12,575 downwards.
GTCAGGGAATTTGGACGGTCATCCCGGTCGACCCCGGTTCAGGGCCGCGCAGCCAGCATCCAGACGGTGGCCGCCAAGGCCAGTGCAAAGGCCAGGAAGCCGAGCCGCATGCGCCAGCGATAGCGCCGCAGCAGGCCGAACTCCTCGAGGTTGGAAAGCAGGAAATACCGACCGTCTCCCGGCCGCTCCAGCAGGTGCAAGGGCCCGCGCCGCTGTTCGTGCGCCTGCTCACGGGTCGCCTCCCGGGTCGCCGCCGCGCGCGCCTGCTGCCACTCGTCCTGGTCGATCTGGCCGTCGCGATTACGGTCGAAACGTTCACGCAAAGTGTCCGGCTGGCGCTTCCATTCGCGCAGAATGGCCCCGGTGCGTTCGGCCACGGCACCACCGTGCGCATTCGCGCCCAGGGTCCGGAAGCGACCGATTGCATAGATCGGATCACCGTCCAGGATCACGCTTTCGGTGTAACGATACTCGCCGACACCACTGCCCAGGGCATCGAGCACGCTGCCTCCGACCTGAACCGCCAGGTCCGCCGCCGGACCCAGGCTGGGCAGCCGGGCATGTACGCCATGCCCGCCCCAGCCGCTGCCATCATCGGACCAGCTGCTCTTGTGGCGACTGGTGACCTCGGCACCCTCGGGGTCGATCACGCATTCGCCGCTCTCGTCACGCAGCAGGAATATGGCATCGCTGCTACCGCTTTCGACCGGGCGCGAACCACGCCGACTGCGACGTTCGACACGGTAGCTGTACCAGCAGCAGGGCGTCTTGGAAAAGGGCGCGACGACCGGTTCGCCGCTCATCGCCCGGGCCTTGCCGATCAGCTCGACATAACCCTGCGGTGCCGAGCGCACGCGCGCGGTCGGCACGTCCTCGATCTGGCGCACGCGGCGCATACCGGTGAATCCGAACCAGGCCCCGCCAACGGCGACCAGGCCGACCAACCACAGTGCCCCATCGGGCGCTTGCGCCAGACGCTCGATCCAGCCCGACATGGTCTCAGTTGAACATGCCGCCGAGATTCACGTCGGCCACCTCGGCGGCCTCGAACTGCAGCAGTTCGGCGGACTTGAAGCCGAACAGGCGCGCGATGATCACGTCCGGAAACTCTTCGATCCGCACGTTGTTGGCATTCACCGAGGCGTTGTAATACTCGCGCCGGTCGGCGATGTCGTTCTCCAGCCCGGTGATACGTGCCTGCAGGTGGCGGAAGCTCTCGTTGGCCTTCAGATCGGGGTAGGCCTCGGCGACCGCGAACAGGTTACCCAGGCCCATGCGCAACATACCCTCGGCGGCACCCAGGCCACCGACATCGTGTGCCTGGCGGGCACTGGCGACCGCGCTGCGCGCCCGCATCACCTGCTCCAGGGTCTCGCGCTCGTGCTTCATGTACGCCTTGCAGGTCTCGACCAGCTTCGGCAGCTCATCGTGGCGTTGCTTGAGCAACACGTCGATGTTGGACCAGGCCTGGCTGACCGCGTGCTTGAGCCCGACCAGACTGTTGTAGATCACGATCGCGTACAGGATCACCACGACCAGGATCCCGACCACGATCATCGTGCTCACTTCCATTTCACCACCTCCCGATGCCTGCTACCGTGTATCGCGACTATAACGGCAGTAGGACACCGAGACATGAATCCGATCCGTTCATTCGAGGGACGCACGCCGCAGATCGATCCCGATGCCTGGCTCGATCCGACCTGCCTGGTGATCGGCGACGTGCGCATCGGCACGCGCAGCAGTGTCTGGCCGGGCAGCATCGTGCGCGGTGATATCCACAGCATCCGGATCGGCAGCGACAGCAATATCCAGGACGGCAGCGTGCTGCATATCAGTCATGACGGACCCTACATGCCCGGTGGCTCGCCGCTGAGCGTGGGCGATCGGGTCACCGTCGGCCACAAGGCGATCCTGCATGGCTGCCAGATCGGTGACGAATGCCTGATCGGGATGGGCGCGGTGATCATGGACAAGACGGTGATCGAACCGCACGTGATCGTCGGCGCCGGCAGCCTGGTGCCGCCGGGCAAGGTGCTGCAGTCGGGTTACCTCTACACCGGTTCTCCGGCGCGTCAGGTGCGCGCGCTCAACCAGGGTGAGCTCGCCTATTTCGCCTATTCGGCGGCCTATTACGTCGAGTTGGCGCAACGCCACCGGGCCACGCTGCAGCCGCGCTGATCCGCGTCGAGCGCAGATATACGGCACTCACTTCAGGCGCATCGCCTGCTCCATCACCAGGCCCTGCTCATTGGCATGCAATGCCAGCCGCAGACGTTCGAACAGGCGCGCCTGCAGACGGAACGATGCAAACTGGTCGCGCATCTCGACGGCCAGCTCCGACTCCCCTTCTGCCTCGAGGCGCTCCACCGTCTGATCGAAAACATCGCCCAGGCGCTGCACCAGCTGTTGCACGCCGTAGTCGACCGCGAGCAGCGGCGCAGGCTGCGTGGCCACATCGACGGCGGCAAGCAGGCCGTCTGCCAGCTTGTCCGACGCACCGCCGGCGAGCAGCAACAGGGCACGATCACGGATCGCAACCCGCATCGGGGGCGCCTGGTCCGCCAGCATGGGTGCCTGGGGCAGGTCGACGAAGCGGCCATCATCCGGCACCTGCAGTGCGGCCAGGGCAGGATTGAACATCGCACCGAGGGCGAAGATTCCGCGCGGATCGTCGACCGCCGCAATCATTCCTGCACTGACATCGGCCACGCTCAGGGTCTGAGGATCGAGCGCCAGGTCCTCGACCCGCAACGTGAAGCCCTTGATGCCCGCTGTCATCGGGCCCAGCGCGATGTTCAGCTGTGGCGTAATCGCCTGCAGCCGCTCCGGGTCAACCCACTCGCACTCCGTCCCCTCGGCCGCGATATGCCGCAGCAGGCCATCGATTGCATTGCGCAGCTGCGGCAGGTTCAGGCCGACACCGAACGCGAACAGGCCATCGTAAGCGCTGCCCAGCCCCGGGACCGGGGCTGCAAGCTTCTGCAGCCTGCTCGCCACGGCGGGAGTGCTCTCGAGGATCGCGCGCATCGCCATGTGCTCGTCGTCTGCAGCACTCACGCCGATTGCGAGCCGCGGCATGGCTGCCACTGTCGATTGCAACAGGCGGCCGCAACCGGCGCTCACGCTCAGTGGATCGCCACCCAGCGCCTGCATGACCGCACGCGAGTCTTCGCTGCCCCGGCCGAGCGCGATCGCGAGCAGCTCGTCGATTCGCACGAATCCTTCGCCGTAGCCGCTCAATCCGTGCCGCTCGACCAGGCGCGCCATGTCGCCGTTGTCGGCCAGGCTGTCGGACGGCAGCCGGTGACCGAGCAGCAACGGCAGATCAGCGTCGAAGCGGGCATCGACCAGCAAACCCGATACCATGTGCTGTGGCGTCACGGCCAGGACCAGATCGACCGCACCGAGGTCGATCCGGCGATAGGACTGGCCGTCGAGCTCGCCACGTTGGGCACGGACACCGGCACGGTGCTCGATCCGGTCGAGCATGGCGCCAAAGCGCTCTGCATCCAGGATCTCGACGCGCAGTGCCGGTAGCGGACCAATGCCGAACAACAGTGACCGGGTAACCGGCTCGAAACCGAGTTCGCTCAGGGCGGCGGCCGTGTCGCGACCCTCGAATTCGGCAAACAGCGCGTCCAGCACGTCGAACATCACCCGTGCACGCAGTGCCATGTCGTCATGCCCGGGTTGTTGTTCCACCTGTGTGCGCATGCGCGTGAACAGCGGGCGCTGCGCCGCCAGCTGCGCCGCGTAATAGTCGGCCATGCGCTGACGCAGTCCCTCCGGCAGGCGCCGGTCGACGACGAAGGCGTACGGCGTTTGCGCCGGCACGTGGCGCAACAGCGAATCGGTTTCCCGCTCGCTGCTGCAGGCGAACAACAAGGCGAGCAGACCCGTGACAAGTAACGGGCGGGCCAGTCTGGCAGACATTCGGATCACTCCTCGGCAGTGCATACGCGGCTCAGGCGCGTCGCAAATCGGCTATGACGGGCGCGGTGTCGGGCATGACCCCACGCCACAGGTGAAAGGCTTCGGCGGCCTGCTCGACGAGCATGCCCAGACCATCCAGGGCGCGCGCGGCGCCATGCTGCTGCCCCCAGCTGACGAACGCCGTCGGCTCGGTCGAGTACAACATGTCGTAGGTCCAGCCGCCTTCGCCCAGGCAGTCGTCCGGAATCGCCGGCACCTGGGCACTGAGACCGGCAGCGGTACCGTTGATTATCAGGTCGAAGCGACGCCCCTTCAGCTCGTCCAGGCCACAGCCGAGCAGTGCTCCGGGGGGCGCGTCGGCTGCCGCGGCAGCGGCCAGTGCAAGCGCCTTGTCGGCCGTGCGATTGGCGATGACCAGCTGCCCCGGCCGCTCATCGAGCAACGGCCGCAGTACGCCGCGCACGGCACCGCCGGCACCGAGCAGCAGCACCCGCGCGCCGCCGAAATCGAAGCGGTGATTGCAGCCCAGGTCGCGGACCAGGCCGGCCCCGTCGGTATTGTCACCATAGGCCCCCAGGTCATCGAAGCTCAGGGTGTTAACCGCACCGGCGGCGCGCGCCCGCTCGCTGAGCCGATCGGCATAGCGGAAGGCGCGCTCCTTGAAGGGCACGGTCACGTTGAGCCCCCGCCCGCCTTCTTCGCGAAACTGGTCGACATCTGCGGCGAACTCTTCGAGATCACCGAGCAATCGACCGTATTCGATATCCTCGCCGGTCTGCCGGGCGAAGGCCGCGTGGATCTGTGGTGACTTGGAATGGGCGATCGGGTTGCCGATCACGGCGTAGCGGTCAGTCATGGCCTTCTGGGGTGCTGTTGGCGCGACAATGGCATTGTACGCCTGCGTCCCGCGCATGCCAGACCCGCCACGCGCTGTGGCAGACGGTGGCCGTGGCTGACCTTGACATCCGTGAACCCGCGCTGTCACACCGTGAGCGCCTGGCTGATGTAGACTCCAGCCACCGGAAACTGTTTAGAAAATAACGGAACGGCCGATTCCCACCCTAGCCTCCGTCCACTGTCGACTCAGAACCCCATGCCTCTGACGCCAGCAAAAAGAACCTGCCGAATGTGCCCGCCGTTGCTGCTGGCGGCAGCCCTGTTGCTGGCGGCAGGCGTAGTCCAGGCTTTGCCGAAGTGCCTGTTCGTGTCGTCATACCATCAGGGTTACGCCTGGTCCGACGGTGTCGAACGGGGACTGCGCCAGACCCTCGACGGTCGCTGCGAGTTGCGCCAGTTCGATATGGACACCAAGCGCCGCAAGCAACCGGAACAGATCATGCAGGCGGCACAGCAGGCCAAACAGCTGATCGACAGCTGGCAGCCGGATGTCGTCATTACGGCCGACGACCACGCCGCTCGCCACCTGATCGTTCCCTACTATCGCGATTCCGACCTGCCGATCGTGTTCTGCGGGGTCAACTGGACTGTCAAGGAATACGGCTTTCCGTACCGTAACGTCACCGGCATGATCGAGGTTGCGCCGGTGCAGGCGATGATCGAGCAGGCACGCAGCCTGGTGCCGCAGGCCAGAAAGGTGCTTTACATCGGTGCGAACACCGTCACCGAGCGTAAGAATGCGGCCCGCATCGGCGATGCAGCCAGTGCGCTCGGGCTGGAATACGAAACCCAGTTCGCCGCCAGCCTCGCGTCCTGGATCAGCGCGTACGAGCGCGGCCAGTCCTACGATTTCGTCGTGATCGGCAGCAACGCCGGGATCGGAGACTGGAACGAGGATGCCGCGGTCCGAGCGGTCCTGTCCCTGACCCGGAAACTCAGCGTGACCAGTCACGAGTGGATGATGCCGGTGACCATGCTCGGCATGACCAAGGTGCCCGAAGAGCAGGGAGAATGGGCCGGCCTGGTCGCGCTGCAGATCCTCGATGGCATCGAACCCGGCAGCATTCCGGTGATCGCCAACCGCAAGTGGGATCTGTACCTCAACATGGCGCTGGTTGACACCGCCGGCATCGATCTGCCGGAGCGACTGACCAGCAAAGGCAAACGGTACAGGTAGTCGACGGCGCATGATGACATCAGTCACAGGCATACGCGGCCGCACGACCACCATTGTCCTGCTCGGTATCCTGGTACTGCTGGTAGCGGTCGCGATGGCGGTCCACAAGGATATCCGCAAGTCCGACCAGGACTTCGCCATGCTCAGCCAGCAGATCAGCAACAGCCTGACCCGGCGCCTGGACAACCTGACCGCCACGCTGCGCTCGCTCAGCGGCATGCATCAGGCCATGACCCGCTTGTCGCCACAGGAACTGTCCGCGTTCGCTCAGGAAATCGAACGCAGTCACCCGTACGTGCGTGCCGTGATGCAGCTGCACCTGGTCCCGACCGAGGAAAAGACGGCATACGAACGCGGCATGCAGCTGGCCGGCTTCCCCAGCTTCCGCATCTCACCGGCACCAAGCGTCACCCGATTGGACCCGGGAGCCCGCCAGTCCAGCCACATGGTGCTCAATGCGATCGAGCCACTCGATCCGGGCCTGGCGCGGTTTCTCGGACTCGACGCCTACTCCAGCCCCGAACTGCGCGACGCACTCGGGCGCGCGATCAGCAGCGGCGATATCTCCTCGGCCACCGCAACCCCGCTGGCGGGCGGCGGCTTCGTGCTGTTCAAGGCCGTGTACAAGGGATTCTTCGTACCCGATACGGCGGTCGAACGCGCGGCGCAGGCCCAGGGGGCCTATGCCCTGCTGATCGACACCGGCGCTTTCTTCTCCGATGTCGTCCAGACCCATCCCACGCTTGGCATCAGCCTGGCCGGCGGTGGCTCGAAACACGCGGGCACAGAGCTCTACAACCATCCGATTGCTGCCAGCGACGAGATCCTGCCCCGGCTCCTGCCACACCAGCGCGACACATTCGAAGTCGCCCATGGCAGTGAACGCTTCAGGATCGAGGTCACAGCAACGGTCGGCAGCGACGCCCTGCACCCGGGCAACTGGATCGCACTGGTGTCTACCCTGTTTGGCCTGTACCTGGCCGCGGTCGCGGTCTTCGTCACGCGCACGCGCGCGGCCGAGGCGGCCGACGAGGCTAAAGAGCAGCTGTTCCAGGAGAAGGAACGCGCCCAGGTGACACTGCAATCGATTGGCGAGGCGGTCATCACGACCGACCCGACCGGCGTGGTCGACTTCATGAACCCGGCGTCGGAAAAGCTGACCGGCTGGAATGCCGCCGACGCCACCGGCCGTCACCTGAACGAGATCTTTTCCCTGGTCTCCGAGAGCGACGGCGAGGCCCTGCCCGACCCGATCGCGCGTGCGCTTCGCGACCACGACGAGTCCGAGGCCGCGGCCATCATGGTGCGCAGCGATGGTGCCACGGTCGCCGTGGTCGAAAACGCTGCGGCCATCCGCGACAGTGACGGCAACTTCACCGGCGCGGCACTGATCATCCGTGACGTCAGCCGCGAACGGAACCTGTTGCGCGAAATGGCCTTCCAGGCGACCCACGATCCGCTGACACGGCTGATCAACCGGCGCCAGTTCGAACGCGAACTGGCCGCCGTGGTGGAAGATGCGCGGTCATCGGCCAGCCGCCACGTGCTGATGTACATCGACGTCGATCAGTTCAAGGCCATCAACGACAGCTGCGGCCATGTCGGTGGTGATCAGCTGCTCAAGCAGGTGGCAAGTCACCTGGGTGAGAACATCCGCCGCCTCGACCGCCTCGCGCGCCTGGGCGGCGACGAATTCGGCGTGCTGCTGCGCGATTGCGACGTGAACCGGGCACTCGAGGTTGCCGAGGTACTGCGGCACGAGATCAAGGGACTGCGGCTGCACTGGGAGGACCGCACCTTCCGCATCAGTCTCAGCATCGGCGTGGTCGCCATCACCTGCGACAGCGGCAGCCTGGACGAAGTCCTGCGCGCCGCCGACGCAGCCTGCTACGTGGCCAAGGACCAGGGCCGCAACCGGGTCCACTTCTACCAGCCGGACGACCAGATGCTGGCCCGGCGCAGCGGCGACATGCAGTGGCTGCACAAGCTGCGTGAGGCGATCGACAACGATGAGCTGGTGCTCTACGGGCAGCCGATCTTTCCGTTGGCCGGCGACAGCAGCAACAATCCACCGATGTGCGAACTGCTGGTGCGCATGCTGGGAGACGATGGCCGGGTCGTGCCTCCGATGACGTTCATCCCGGCGGCCGAGCGCTTCAACCTGATGTTCGACCTCGACCTGTGGGTCATCGGTGCCGCATTCCGCCAGCTGGCCGAACTGTGGCGGCAGCGGCCCAACGATCCTCGCATCTTCACCATCAACCTGTCCGGACAGTCGCTCGACCACCCTGACCTCGAGCAGGCCATCCAACGTCTCGAACAGCAATATGCCGTCGAGCCGCACAAGATCTGTTTCGAGATCACCGAGACCAGCGTCATCGCCAACATGGAGCGCGCACTCAAGCTGATGGACCAGCTGCGCCGGCGCGGTTTCCTGTTTGCACTGGATGACTTCGGCACCGGTCTCAGCTCTTTCGCCTACCTTAAGAAACTACCGGTGGATTTCCTCAAGATCGACGGCGAATTCGTACGCGACATTCTCGCCGACCCGGTCGACAAGGCGATGGTCGACACGATCAAACGCATCGGCGGCGTGCTCGGCATGCAGACCATTGCCGAGGCCATCGAGGATGTGCAGACCTGCGAGTTGTTGACCGCCATGGGGATCGACTACGGTCAGGGCTACCACCTGGCCAAGCCGGCACCCGGTGCGCTGCTGCCGCAGAGCGGCGACGTGATTCCGATCAAGCGATCCAGCTGAGTCGATTCAATCCCAGCGCTGCGGATAACTGCCGCGCTCATACAGGTTGTTGCTGATCACGGCCACGACGAGCAGCAACAGCGCTCCGATCAGGACCGGGAACAGGTAGCCCCAGCCCAGCTGATGCACCGTGTCGCCGCCGATCACGGCGATCAGCGCCGTGGCGCCGCCCGGCGGGTGGATCGTTCGCGTCAGCATCATCAGCGCGATCGCACTGGCCACCGCAATGGACTCCTGCAGGATCTGGATATCCGGCAGGTACAGGAAGCAGGCCACCCCCGCCGCTGCCGAGATCAGGTGTCCACCGACCAGGTTGCGCGGCTGCGAGAAAGGCGCCCTGGGCGCGCCGTACAGCAGCACCGCCGAGGCGCCGAACGAGCCGATTACCAGCAGCTGCAGCTGTGGCATCAGCTCGACCATCAGCGCTACCGCGGCAATACCGCAGAAGGCACCCAGCCAGGCGACCAGCACGGCGGCCGGCTTGACGGCGCGACTGCGGCCATGACTCGGCGACGGCCCGGTGCGGGCGTGGGCGGGAAAATCGGCGTCCGCGACCGGCTGTTCTTCGGTCGGTTTGCGCTCAGTCATTCAGCCACTGGGCAGCGCGCTTGGCGAAATAGGTCAGGATGCCGTCGGCGCCGGCACGCTTGATGCACACCAGCGACTCCATCACCACCGCACGTTCGTCAAGCCAGCCGTTCTGCGCGGCGGCCATGTGCATCGCGTACTCGCCGCTGACCTGGTAGACGAAGGTCGGCACGCCGAACTGGTCTTTGACCCGGCGCACGATGTCCAGGTACGGCATGCCCGGTTTGACCATGACCATGTCGGCGCCTTCCTGCAGGTCGAGCGCGACCTCGCGCAGGGCTTCGTCGCTGTTGGCCGGATCCTGCTGGTAGGTGAACTTGTTGCCTTTGCCGAGGTTGGCCGCCGAACCGACCGCATCGCGGAACGGACCGTAGTAGCTGCTGGCGTACTTGGCCGAATAGGCGAGGATCCGGGTGTGGATGTGGCCGTCGGCCTCGAGCGCGTCGCGAATATCGCCGATGCGACCGTCCATCATGTCAGACGGGGCAACGATGTCGGCGCCGGCCTCGGCATGCGATACCGCCTGGCGCACCAGTACCTCGACCGTCTCGTCGTTCATCACGTAACCACAGTCGTCGATCAGGCCATCCTGGCCATGCGTGGTGAAGGGGTCGAGGGCCACGTCGGTGATCACGCCGAGTTCCGGTACGGCATCCTTGATCGCCCGCACGGCACGCTGCGCCAGCCCGTCCGGGTTGCTCGCCTCGGCGGCATCGTCGCTCTTGGCCTCGGGCGGCGTGACCGGGAACAGCGCGATCGCCGGAATACCCAGCGCGTGCGCCTCGCGCGCATCCTTGACCAGCAAATCGATGCTCAGTCGCTCGACACCCGGCATCGAGGCGACCGGCTCGCGCCGGGTATTGCCGTCGAGCACGAACACCGGGTAGATGAAATCGTCCGGGCTGAGACGGGTCTCGCGCATCATGCGGCGCGAGAAATCATCGCGTCGCATGCGCCGCATGCGGGTATAGGGATAGCCGGCGAAGGCCTGGGTGTCTTTGCTCATGGATGCTTTTCCGCAACGTTGCGATCAGTGCATTCTAACGCCTCACCGATCCGGCAGGCATGGGCCGCACTTTTTGCCAGGACATCGACGCCGCGTACATGAGCAGGATCAAGGCGAACCGGTGCCAGCCTGACCCGCGGATGCGGCAGGGTCGAACTGTCAATCGCCGCGCAACAGGCGGCGCACGCCGGCGAGGTGGCGCCGACTGACCTCGACCGTCTCGTCGCAGCCGGCCAGGCTCAGGCGTGATTCGCCGCCGGCACCACGGGCAATGCCGCGCACGCGGTCGGCGACCACCAGGGCGTTACGATTCACGCGCAGGAACCTGCCACTGAGGCGTTCCTCGATGGCGCGCAGCGATTCCTCGGTCAGGGCCATGCCTTCGGTATGCCAGACCTCGACGTACTTGCTGTCGGCACGCAGAAAGATCACCTCGTCGGCCGGGATGCGCTGCTGACCGCCACGGTAGCTGACGGTTATGAAACCGCCGCCGCCCAACGCCAGTTGCTGGTCCGGGCTCAGCGCCCGCGCCTTGTCGAGGGCGCGGCGCAGGCGTTCCGGCCGGACCGGCTTGAGCAGGTAGTCGATCGCGTTGGCCTCGAACGCGGCCAGCGCATGTTCGTCGTAGGCGGTGACGAACACCACCGCCGGTGGATCCGGACGGGCAGCCAATGTCAGCGCGGCCTCGATGCCGTCCATGCCCGGCATCCGGATGTCGAGCAGGACCAGGTCGACCGCCGTGTCGGCACACATGGCCAACACCTCGGCGCCATTGGCCGCCTGCCCGACCACCTCGCAGCTGGCGCCGGCCGACGCCAGCAGTGCGGCCAGGCGCGCCCGCGCAGGCGCCTCGTCGTCCGCGATCAGCACCCGCATGCCATTCTCCCCGTCGCGTCGCGCCGGCAATCCATCAGCTGTCCACCTTGAGGGAATCCACCGGAAAATGCAGCCGCACCTGGTAACAGTCGTCGACCCGGCCGACCACCATGCCGGCACGTTCACCGAACGCGGCATCCAGGCGCTGGCGAACGTTCTCCTGCGCCATGCGATTGCCGGACCGCCGCGTGCGCGCATCGTCGGCCGGCAGCGTGTTGCGCACGGCCAGGTTCAAGACCCCGCCGCGAAAACGCCCGCTGATGCCGATCTCGCCGCCCCCGGTGGCCGGCTCGATGCCGTGGTAGACAGCATTTTCCAGCAGCGGCTGCAACAGCAATGCCGGCATCTTCGCCTCGCGCGGCAGGTCCGGCAGGTCCCAGCTCACGCGCAGGCGTTCGCCGAGGCGCTGCTGCTCGATGCGCAGGTAGCCTTCGGCCAGCTCAATCTCGCGACCAAGCGTGGACAGTGTCCGGGCATCCGACAATGTCGCCCGGAACAGGTCCGACAGGTCCTCGACCACCTGTTCGGCCAGGTCGGCATCGACCCGGGTCAGGCTGGCGATGGTGTTCATGCTGTTGAAAAGAAAATGCGGCCGGATGCGTGCCTGCAGTGCCTGCAGCCGGGCCTGCGACTCGGCCAGTTCGCGTTGCCGTTCCCGATGCTGCTCGTACAGGTAGCGCAGCAATACCGCGCCGACGATTCCGGCGATGGCGAGATGCTGGACCAGGGTCGGGATCAGCGGTCGCCCGCCACGTAATCCAAGCAACTCTGCAGCCATGAACACCCCTGCCGTGGTCAGCAGGACCAGCAGCCAGGCAAGGATGCCGGCCAGTGAATGTGACAGGCGCCCGAGCGGTACCCGCAGACCACAATAGATCGCCACCAGCGACAGCGTGATCCACTGGATGTACAGCGAACGCAGGCTGAGCTCGGTCCAGAACTGTCCCGGCGCCGGAAAGGCACCCAGGGTCAGCACCACGGCCAGCAGCTCGGCACTGATCACGACGCCGAACAGCATGCGGATGGCGCAAAAGTTGGGCAGGAAGGCGCGCGGCGGGGTGTCTGTCATGCCGGCAGTATACGTAAGCCGTTGATCACGGATTCTTTAGCGGCCGGCCGGGGAATGAATTGACGCACACGGCCGATGCGCCGCGGCCACCCGAGACAACGGGGCGCCCACCCGTATAATCACCGGCTCGTTTACTCCGGGTGCCACTACCGATGTCCGACAAGAAACTCTGGGCCGGCCGCTTCGCCGAACCGACCGACGCCTTCGTCGAAGCCTTCACCGCGTCGGTCGAATTCGACCAGCGCCTGGCCGCGCACGACATCCA
>JAGRHE010000319.1 GCA_020445165.1 Gammaproteobacteria bacterium | reverse complement strand
AGCGCAGAACGCGGCGGGCTCAAATCACCTGAGCGCTTGCGCGTGATCCGCGCCTTCCAGGACTGGGCCGAGGCCCAGCCCGAGATCGACCGTGCTTTCGGTATGCCCGATTTCATCGAGGAGATGCACTGGGGTTTCCACGCGGAAAAACCCGAGTACCGGACCCTGCCGGATGATGAGCGACTGATTTCGCAGTACCTGCTGATCTACGACGGCGATGACATCTACGATTTCGTCGACCGCGATTTCCAGCATTCCATGGTGGCGCTGAACCTGAACGTGCACCGGGCGAACGAGATCGCCTCGGTACTCGATCGCGCGCGCGACTGGCTGCAGCAGAATGCCGGCGACGAACTTGAATGGGAGATCGCCGGGGCCGGCCGACTGTTCGCCGACATGGAGGAACTGCTGGTCACCGGACAGACCTGGAGCCTGCTCGGCGCACTGGTGCTGGTGTTCCTGTTGATGTTGCTGCTGTTCCGTTCGGTCGCTGCCGCAGCGCTGTGCATGATCCCGAACATGTCGCCGATCCTGCTGGTGTTCATCATCATGGGGGCGGCTGGCATCTGGCTCGACATGGCAACGGCGATGATCGCCAGTGTCGCGGTCGGCATCGCGGTCGATGACACCATTCACGTATTCCACGGCTTCCGTCATCGGCTCGACCGGGGTATCGATGCGACCGTTGCGCTGGCACGCACCTACCGCGAGGCCGGGCGTGCGGTGGTTGTCACCACCATCATACTCAGCGCGCAGTTCCTGATCCTGGTGTTCTCCGATTTCGTCCCGACGCGCAATTTCGGCATGCTGACCACGGTCGGCCTGGTCGCAGCACTGGTATTCGATCTGATGCTGCTACCGGCATTGCTGATGATCTTCTACGGCAACAACAGCCCGGTCGCGCACTGGATCGGGCGTCTGCGCGGCGGCAGCCCGGACCGGATTGCCGAGCAGACCCTCGGCATCGAAGACGTCGGCTTCGACCGCGATCTGTGGACTGCCGAGCGCAAGATCGCGCTGGTCCGGGAGATTCTCGCCGGGCGCGCCGATGCGGGCAGTGCAGCACGCGATCACGCGCTGCCGGAAGACGAGGTAAGGCGCTGGGTCAGGTATGCCGAACGTGGCATCGACGAGGCGCTGGGAGCTGCCCCTGAATCATCCCGCCGCGACCCGGAAAAGGTCCGTGCATTGGCGCGCGCCTACAAGCGGCTGCAGGACGAGAACCGAGAACTCAAGGCGAAACAGTCCAGATCTTGAGTACGCCGTACTCTTGTCAAACACGGCGCATTACGACAAAGCTGTAATCGTGAGGATTGCGCTCGTCACAGGCATGGCGAGTGCGTGACACCTCATGCCACTCGCCGACCTCGAAATCGGGGAAGCGGGTATCGCCGTCTATGGTCCGGTGGATCAGAGTCAGGTAGATGGTCGACGCCAGTGGCAGCGTCTGCGCGTAAACGTTGGCGCCGCCCACCACCAGCATCTCGTCCGCGTCGCCGAACAGTTCGATCGCTTCGGCGATCGAATGCACGACGGTCGCGCCCTCGGCGACATAGTCGCGGTCACGGGTCAGCACCACATGGATGCGGTGCGGCAACAGGCCGGGCAATGATTCCCAGGTCCGGCGTCCCATGATGATGGGCTTGCCCATGGTGATGCGCTTGAAGTGCGCAAGGTCTGCCGGCATTCGCCAAGGCAGCTTGTTATCGCGCCCGATCACCTGGTTATCGGACATCGCCGCGATGATGGAGAGGTTCGCGAGTGGCTTCATGCGCGCATGATAGCAGGCGCACCGAGCCGGCCTCCGCCACGCCGCTTGTGCCCGGCGTTGCCGTCACTCTTCCTCGTCGTCGAACACGATCTCTTCGTCGGCGTCGATCATCATGGTGATGATGGCCTCGACCTGTTCGGGTGCCTCTTCTGCCATTGCCAACAGTTCGCGGCCATTGATGTCGAGTTCATGGTTCATGTTACAGACCCCTATTTAGTATTTCGTTAAACACTAATATATGGCCGATGCAGGGTAAGGGAAAGCGTGGATTACGGTCAGACCTTGACCTGCGTCAATCACAGGCAAGACCGCGCAGGAAGCTGAATCCAGGCGGAACACTACACGGAGATCGGGGCCTTGATGTGCGGATGATGCTCGTAGTCGTTCAGCGTGAAATCCTCGTAGGTGAACGCAAACAGGTCACGGATATCGGGATTCAGGGTTATCGACGGCAGTTCGAACGGCGTTCGCGTCAGCTGTTCATCGGCCTGCTCGAGATGATTGGTATACAGGTGGGCATCGCCCAGGGTGTGGATGAACTCACCGAGTTCGAGTTCGCACACCTGCGCAATCATCATGGTCAGCAGAGCATAACTGGCGATGTTGAAGGGAACCCCGAGGAAGATGTCCGCGCTGCGCTGGTAGAGCTGGCAGGACAGCCGGCCATCGCACACGTAGAACTGGAACAGCGCGTGACACGGCGCCAGGGCCATACGCCCGGCGGCGACGTTTTCCTGGGGCGACACCGTTTCGTCCGGAAGATCGGCAGGATTCCAGGCCGAGACGATGATGCGACGCGAGTTGGGGTTGTTCTTTATCTGTTCGACGACCTGGCTGAGCTGATCGATGTGGCGTCCGTCGGAAGCCGGCCATGAACGCCACTGGTAGCCGTAGACCGGCCCAAGTTCACCTCGCTCGTCGGCCCATTCGTCCCAGATCTTCACGCCATTGCGCTTCAGGTAGTCGGTGTTGGTGTCACCGGCGATGAACCA
>JAGRHE010000318.1 GCA_020445165.1 Gammaproteobacteria bacterium | reverse complement strand
CGTTGGCCTGATGGAAGACCGCGCCACCCTGAGGATATCCAGCCAGCACATCGCCAACTGGCTGCATCACGGCATCTGCAGCCACGAACAGGTCGAGGAAACGATGCGGCGCATGGCGGCCGTGGTCGACCAGCAGAATGCCGGTGATCCGACCTATCGCCCGATGGCGCCGGGATTCGATGGCATCGCATTCCAGGCGGCATGCGACCTGGTGTTCAAGGGCAGGGACCAGCCAAATGGCTACACTGAACCTCTGTTGCATGCGCGGCGCCGGCAGTTGAAGGCTGCGAATTGAGGCGGGATGCGAAGCGGGGGATACCGATGTGGCGCAACTGAGCCGCTATTTCGCTTACAAAAAGTCTGCCGATGGCGAGGGATACCTGGAGGTCGCACTGCGCGGCTCGGCCCTGCTGCGACTGGCCGCCACCAACAAGGGCACCGCGTTCACCGAGCAGGAACGGCGAGAGCTCGGACTCGAAGGCATGTTACCGCCCCAGGTCTGCACCCTCGAGCAACAGGTCGGTCGTCTCTATCGTGGCTACAGCCGGCAAACCGATGACATCGCCAAGTACCAGTACCTGAGGGCCATGCAGGAGCGTTCGGAAGTGCGCTTCTACGCCATGCTGCAGCAGCACCTCGAAGAGATGATGCCAATCGTGTACACGCCGACGGTCGGCAAGGCGGTGCAGCAGTACAGCGACCTCTACCAGGCGCCGCGCGGCATCACCGTGTCATCGCGCAACATCGACCATATCGACCAGATCCTCGATGACTACCCGATGCTGGACGTGCGGATGATCGTGGCGACCGATTCGTCGGCCATTCTCGGCATCGGTGACCAGGGCCACGGCGGCCTGGCGATCTGCATTGGCAAGCTTGCCCTGTATACGGCCGGTGCCGGGGTCAGCCCGTTCCACACCATGCCGGTCAATATCGATGTCGGCACCGACCGGCGCGAGCTGCTGGAAGATCCGGACTACCTGGGTGTGCACGAATCACGCCTGCGCGGAGACGAGTACTTCGCGTTGCTCGACCGGTTCGTGGCTGCCGTCGAGCGGCGCTGGCCGAAGGCGATCGTGCAGTGGGAGGATTTTGCCAAGGACGTGGCGTTCAAGGTGTTGGAACGCTACCGCCACCGCATCGCGTCCTTCAACGACGATATCCAGGGCACCGGCGCAGTGACGCTGGCCGGCCTGCTGGCAGCCTGCAATTGCAAGGGGGAACGGTTGGTCGACCAGACGATCGTGGTGGTCGGCGCCGGTGCCGGTGGTGTCGGCGTTGCCAAGGCCATCCAGGACGGGCTGGTTCATGCCGGGTTGTCGCGCGAACAGGCACGACGCCAGATGTTCGTCATGGATGCTACGGGCCTGGTCGTGGAGGGCGTGTCCGCGCAGGGATATCAACGGATCGTGGCCCAGGACCCGGCCACCTATGCGGACTGGCAGATCACCGGCGAGGTGCCCTCGTTGTGGGAGGTGATCGAGCAGTCCGGTGTCACCATGCTGCTGGGCCTGACCGGGGTTGCCGGCCTGTTCAACGAACCGTTGGTCAGGCGACTTGCGGCCAATACCGAAAGGCCGGTGATTTTTCCCTTGTCGAATCCGACCTCGAACTGCGAGGCCATCCCTCTCGACCTGATCACCTGGACCGATGGCAGGGCCATCGTTGCAACCGGTAGCCCGTTCGAGGATGTCGAATACGACGGCCAGCGGTACAGCGTTGGCCAGGGCAACAATGCCTTTGTGTTTCCCGGGATCGGGTTCGCTGCGGTGCTCGGCCGATGCCGCCGGATCAGCGACAGCATGATCATCGAATCGGCGTTCGCGCTGGCCGATTACACCGAACAGCATTACGCATCGAGGCAGCGCATCTTTCCGCCGATCGGCGATCTGCGCGAAGTCAGCGTGAAGGTTGCGGCACGGGTGCTGGCAGTGGCCTTGCGGGAAGGTATTGCCACGCGCCAGGACTTGCAGGCCGATGACCTGGCCGGCCTGGAGGATTACGTCAGGTCGCGCGCATGGGAACCGCGATACCTGCGCTATGTACTGGCGGACAACGCGCTGTGAGGAGGGCGCCCGACGAACGTCCGCGGCCCAGGATAGGGTTTATCAATAGTCTTCATTCGAACGGATGGTGCGCCGCACAAAGTCGGATTGAAAGACTCATAACTAATTGAAACAAATAAATAAAAAGACAAGCATGGTGCCGACGCAATGAATCTCCGGTAGCGCGTTCAGAAGATTGAACTGAAGCCGCCATGCAGGTAGCTTAAGTTGGATGTTGCAACGCAGCATTTGATGCGTCCGGCGATTGCTTGAGGCCGGCGGCGTGGCAACGACCGAACACAACTACAGAACAGACAGACAGCGGAGTTAGACCATGACCCGAGACGAACAGATCAAGGCATTGGAGAAAGACTGGGCGGAAAACCCGCGCTGGGCCAACGTGAAGCGCGGCTACAGCGCCGCAGACGTGGTGCGCCTGCGCGGATCGGTACAGCCGGAGTACACCTACGCTCGGCGCGGTGCCGAGAAGTTGTGGGACAAGGTCAATGGCGGTGCCCGCAAAGGCTATGTGAACGCGTTCGGCGCGATCACTGCCGGCCAGGCGATGCAGCAGGCCAAAGCCGGTCTCGAGGCTGTCTACCTGTCGGGTTGGCAGGTCGCTGCCGACGGCAACACCTCCGAGACCATGTATCCGGACCAGTCGTTGTATGCCTACGACTCGGTACCGACCATGGTTCGTCGTATCAACAACACCTTCAAG
>JAGRHE010000317.1 GCA_020445165.1 Gammaproteobacteria bacterium | reverse complement strand
CAGACCTAATCCACCGACGATCGCGTGCTTGATCGCCTCGTTGCTACCCAGTTCCATGCGGACATTCGGGCGAGCACCGATCTGGTCGAACACCTTGAGTGTCGCATCGCGCATACCTGAACCCGGTTCGCGCAGAATGAACGGCTCTTCGACGATGCTTTCCAGGGGGATGTTTTTCTTCCCGACCAGGGGATGGCTGCGCGGCGCCATGACCACCAGTGGATTCGGTGCGAAGGGGAAAGACTCGACGTCGAAATCGTTGGGCACCTGCCCCATGATGTACAGGTCATCTTCGTTGCCGTTTATCCGCTCGATGATGCGATCCCGGTTGGAGACCTTCAGCGCCACTTCGATGCCTGGATACATCTTGCAGAATTCGCCAAGCACCTCCGGCGCAAAATACTTCGCCGTCGTGATGACGCCCAACCGCAACCGACCGCGCTTGATGCCCTTCAGGTCGGCCATCTTCATCTCAAGATTGGCCAGCGTTTCGAAGATCTTGCGACAGGACTGGTAGAGCTCAAGTCCGGCCTCGGTCGGTCGGACGTTGCGCCCGACGTGCTCGAACAAAGGCAATCCCAGGGAATCGGCCAGTTTCTTGATCTGCATCGACACGGTCGGCTGGGTCAGAAACAGCTCCTCGGCCGCACGGGTAAAACTGCCAAGTCGGACGATTGCCTCGAAAACCTGCAGCTGACGCAACGTGGCATGCCGGATCAGGTAATCCGGCATCGCAGCCGATGGCGTGTAACTGGTGTCATTCGGGGGAGGCATCGTGACCTCGAAACAGTCGGCGTTGAACGACTCGACGAGCCGTATGGGTTGCCAGTCTATCCCGCCCGACCGGGTTCGCGTTAGCCTCCGTGTTCCAGCCTATCGGACCGGTCAGGATGGCGACGCTGAATGACGCTCGATCAATCCGGCCAGACGCGCCGGCCGAACGTAAACGTCGCGGCTTCGGAATCCGCCTTGGTGGTGCTGCCCTTGCCCACCGGCGCCTTGCGTGCCTTCGGTTTGCTGGCAGATGCACCCGCCGCCTTGGTCGCCGGCTTTGGAGCAGGTTTGGCTGCACTCGAGGCGCTCGGTTCAGCAGTGCTGCCACTTTTTGCCGCCTGACCCGTTCCTGCCTTGGTGCGACGAATCGAATCGACGAGTTTGTCCCCGGTCTTGTCTGTACTGGTCATGCCTTGAATACCTCGGTGATGAGTGCGCGAATCTCGGCCGCTGCCTCCGCCCCCCGGCTGCCGATATCCAGCACCGTGCGGCCCTCGAGAATCGCATTGCGATAGGCGATACGACGACGTATCGCGGTGTCGGCGACCGGCAGGCTGAGTTCCGCCAGGGCCGTGCGCATCAACTTGGAAAGTTTCGTTCGCGGTTCGAGCTGGTTGATCACCAGAACGGCCCGCATCTCCGGGTTCACCTGGCGTGCCGACTCCACCCGGTCCTCGTTGTGCACGGTAGCCCAAAGATCGAGCGGTGACGGCTGAACCGGTATCAGGGCAACGTCACAGCATTCCAGGACCTGCAACGTTTGCGGAGACTGTACCGATGGCGGACAGTCGACGACGACGAACTCATGATCGGCGATGGCAGTCCCGATCGCTTCACGCACGTCATCAACCGCATCGACGACGGCAAGCGGTGTCGATTCGTCAGCCAGTTCCCGCCATTGCAATGAAGAGCGCTGGGGATCCGCATCGAGAATGATCGTTGGAGCCCGCTCGGCAAGGCCGCCGGCGAGATTGACGCACAGGGTGGTTTTGCCCGCACCGCCCTTGTTTCCTACCAGCGCGATTACCGGCATTTGGGGCGAAAATCAGGCAGCATCGGTCGGTACAGAGCGAAGCTCGTCGAGCAGGTGCGCAAACCGCCTTTGCTCGTCACTCATCGAGTCGCTGCCCTCATCTGCATGAATCGTCACGTTGACATAGTCACGACCGAATCCCATGTCGGGATACAGACCTTCCCGCTCTGACAGCTCAGCCGCGCGATCGAGGAAATCGCTCAATTCAGCGTAACTGTCAAACTCGTAGCGACATTCCATACGTGCCGGTCGCGGTCTTTCCCGCCACGGCTGATTCATGCTCTGCCTCCGCCCTTCGCCAAGTTGGAAACCGGTGACTATCGACCCCGCTGGGGCCTGCGTGGATCGGCAATCGATACCTCGAGAGTCTGAATCCACTCGGTCATTTCCTTCGCATGCGCCTGCTCCTCTTTGAGCAGTGCCTCGAAGAACACCCGGTCATCATGATGCGCTGCACGCGCACAATAGCTCGCCGCGTCATGATAAAGCCGGACCAGTTCCAATTCAAAATCCTGGTCAGCCTTCAGCAGGGCTACCAGATCGACGCCCAGGCGGACCGGGCGAAGCTGCGAGGCATTCGGCGCGGCGCCGAGTGCCAACATACGCGCAATGATGCGCTCAACGTGTTCGAGTTCCTCTCGCGATTCCTCGCGCAATCGTCTGGCCGGCTCGTCCAGCCCCCAGGACGCGACAAGTCGCGCCTGGGTGCTGTAGAGCTGCACCGCCGACAGTTCCAGGCTCAGGGCACGCCCCAGGTAGCCCAGTACGTTCGGATCACCGTGCATCACCGACATCGGATCACTTCAATCTCGACCGGAAACCCGTGACAGATCAGTTGCCTGCCGCTTCGCCGCCCTTCGGCAGAACCGGCTCAACTTCGCGATGCGGACGCGCGATGATGTGTGCGGCGACCAGGCCGTCACCAACACGCTCACAGGCGTCGGCGCCTGCGCGAACCGCTGCGTTGACCGCACCGGTCTCGCCG
>JAGRHE010000316.1 GCA_020445165.1 Gammaproteobacteria bacterium | reverse complement strand
GAACCGCGAGGCCCTTATCGTGACCTTCTGGCGCTCGTTCGCGGAGCACGAGGCATCGCACCGTAGCGACACCTTCCAGCCGTTGTTCCACAGGGTGCTGGAGCTGTGCGAGAACGGCAACGAAGAGCTGGCGTACGAGATGCTGTGGTCCGGTAAGGCATACTCGCCCGAGGATGCCAAGGCCGCGCGAGCGGCAAAGGAACGTTTCGCGGCATGATGAAACCGGCCTGCCCCGCCCGCGCGGGGCGGGCCCTCACCCCCCCGTCACCCTCTCCCGTGACAAGCCACCCGCACCCTGCCCGCTCGTGCGGCAGGTTCGCGGAATTGCGCCATACTGTTTGGGCGGCGCGATTCGCAAACTGACGCGCCGCGTGCACACACGCACCCGCCCCGGCAGCCCGACAACACCGCGTCACAGGGGCGGATTCGCACCAATAAAGCGGTGACCCGGAGGAGAGTAGCGATGAGCAATGTAGTCACAGAGGTGATGGCGGCAAATGCCGACTACGTTTCAAATTTCGGTGACAAGGGCAGACTGCCGATGCCACCGGGCAGGCATTTCGCCATCCTGACCTGCATGGACGCCCGCCTGGACCCGGCCAAGTACGCCGGCCTGGCCGAGGGTGATGCGCACGTCATCCGCAACGCCGGTGGGCGGGCCAGCGATGACGCGATCCGTTCCCTGGTGATCTCGTACAAGCTGCTCGGGACGCGAGAATGGTTCGTGGTCCATCATACCGACTGCGGCATGGAGACCTTCACCAACGAGATCATGGGGGACCTGCTTGCCGGCAGCCTGAAAACCGCGTCCGTTGATGCATCCGGCTGGCACGACAGCAATGCCGGTGGCGGCACCAATGACGGCAAGTACATCAACTGGTTGACCATCAGCGACAACGCCCGGAGCGTGGTCGAAGACGTCCAGCGCATCCGCAACAATTCGATGGTACCTTCCGATATCCCGATCTATGGCTACATCTACAACTGCAGCACCGGCGAATTGATGGAAGTGCCGGAGGCAACCAGGGCGGGCCGGCCCAGCTGAGCCGGGTCGATCGCGACGCGGTGGTCAGGCGCACGATCCGTGCAGCTGACCGCCGTGTCAGTCTTTCTTCAACAGGTCTGACAGTCCGGCAAACGGGTTGTGCGTGGCCGTGGACCTGGGCTTGTCATCGGCAGCATTGCCGTGCGCCGAATCGATGTAACGCGAATGCTCGTTGTCATGGCAGTACAGGCACAGCAGCTCCCAGTTGCTGCCGTCCGGCGGGTTGTTGTCGTGATTGTGGTCACGATGATGCACGGTCAGCTCGCGCAGGTTCTCGCGCGTGAATTCGCGCGCACACCGGCCGCAGACCCACGGATACATCTTCAGCGCGCGCTCGCGATAATCCTGCTCACGCGCCTCACGATCGCGTCGCGCCTTTGCGACGACCGCGTCGAGCCGACTGGATGATTCATCACTCTTCATGACCGACCTTCCCCGCCCCGCTTGTCTATAAGACCCGGTGCCCTGACAACGCGCTCCAACGGCGCGGATCGCAAACTGCGCGCGACGCTACCTGCCGACTGCGGCAATCGTCGCCTGACAAAGTGTAGCCAGGTCGCGCGGCGCTATCTCGATATCCAGTCCACGCCGACCACCGCTGACATACACGCTGGAAAAAGATTCCGCACTCGCATCGAGCACGGTCGGCAGGCATTTTTTCTGACCCAGCGGGCTGATGCCGCCGACGATGTAACCGGTCGCGCGTTCGGCGGCAGCAGGCTCTGCCATGGCCACCTTCTTTGCCTTGCAGGCGATCGCCATCGCCTTCAGGTCGAGCTGGCCGCTGACCGGAACGATCGCCACGGCCAGCTTGCGCATGTCCCCGTTAAGCGCGACCAGCAGTGTCTTGAACACGCAGCGTGGATCAAGACCCAGCGCCTCGGCCGCCTCGAGCCCGAAGCTGCTGTTGTTCGGGTCGTGCGGGTATTCGTGTACCCGGATCGCGACGCCCGCGCGCTCGGCGGCCCTGATCGCCGGCGTCATCGCCGGTCCTTGATCTCGATGCCACGATCGCGCAGCTTGCGATACAGGTGGGTCCGTTCCATGCCCGCCTCTTCCGCCATCTGGCTGACGTTGCCGCCGTGCTTTTCCAGCTGGTACTCGAGGTAGGCCTTTTCAAACGCATCGCGCGCATCACGCAGCGGCTGGTCGAACGACACGCCGGGGATCGCGGCACCGGTCGCCGCCTGCGCCGCACCCATCGCCGCCTCGACCTCCTGGGCGGCGATCTCGTCATCATTGCCGAGGATCAACAGGCGCTGGACCAGGTTCTTGAGTTCACGGATGTTGCCCGGCCAGTCGTGGTTGCGCAGCACGTTCTGGGCGCCGATCGAAAAGCGCCGGTACGGCAGCTTGTCCTGCTCGACCAGCCGGTCGACCGCACTTTGCAGCAGCTCCGGGATGTCCTCGCGATGCTCGCGCAGCGGCGGCACCACCAGCGGGACGACATTGAGCTGGTAGAACAGGTCTTCCCGAAACGCGCCCTGCTCGACCAGGGTGTGCAGGTCACGCTGGGTCGCCGCGATCAGGCGCACATCGATGGTTACCGGCGACGATCCACCGACGCGCATGAACGAACCGGTGTCCAGCGCACCAACCAGCTGCGCCTGTGCCTCGAGATCCATGTCGGCGACCTCGTCCAGGAACAGGGTGCCACCGACCGCCTGCTCCAGGCGACCGTACTGGATGGTGCTGTCACGTTCACTGCCGAACAGTTCGCGCGCGGCATTGCCTGGGCTGATCGCCGACA
>JAGRHE010000315.1 GCA_020445165.1 Gammaproteobacteria bacterium | reverse complement strand
GACCCCCGGCGGTCCCCACAGCATGACCGGGGTATGGTGGCCGGCATGTGTGCTGGCAAATTCGCGATCGAGGATGGTGAGCAACTGGGCGGGACGCATCGTGACTCCTACTGCGGGTCCAGGGCGCAAGAATGGGAACCCGTGCCGATCTGGTCAACCCCCGTCGGGCCGTGGAATGCAGTTGCTGTCCGCATTGAGGGGCAACAAGGAACTTGTCAGCGTTCAGAAAAACAGAGTATTCTAATGCCCCTCTACGCGAGGCCGCCCTGCCGGAAAGCTCCGGAAGCGGCCGGGTTCCCGGGCAGACATCGAAACACGATGCAATTGGGGAATGCGGCCGGCGCGAAGGGCAATGAAGTTGGCTAATTTCGGAGATCGGACATGAACCAGACCTACTACGATGCCGTAACCAAGATGGAAGAAATGGGTGTCGACGAAGAATACATCCAGGGTTGGCAGGCAGGTTTCCTGGGCAACCCGCAACGCGAAGAACAGCGCGTGACCGAGGCCTACGAGGCGGGTTACGGCGACGGTGAAGAAAAGTCCACCGACAATTTTGGTAACTGGGTCAAGAGCTGATCGCTTTTCCGGTTCTCAATGAAAAACGGCGGGTGATCCCCGCCTTTTTTCTGCCTGTCGTTCAGCCTTAGCGCCACCGCGATCCCACGGATCCATTGTCAATCAGGCCGCCGATCGCTGCGGTCCGGCCTGTGTTCAAGCTATTCGAACAGGTTGTCCATCGCACGCCGAATCTCGCGGTCGATATCCGGACCGTCCCTGTCCATGACTTGGTCGATCACCCAACGGTTTTCCTGCGATGCGCCCATCACCTGCTGGATCTGGTAGCCGAGGTGGCGCATGAACGGATACGAGGGGCCGTCATCGTTGTAGTTCAGTTCCGCGTACTCGGCTCCGCGTTCGTTCATTCGTGCGATGAACGGGTTCACGTAGTCGCCCGGGCCAAACACGTCGACACTGTTGTCATGCAGGTGGCCGGCGAGGTGGCGGGCCAGCGTGATGACGAGCTTGCGTCGATCGTCGTCACTCATCTCGAAACGCAACAGTGCCAGGCGATCGACGATCTGCAGCTGGAAGATCAGGTACTCGATGATGACGGCGAAGCGCTGGCTGTCGTCTTCGTAGACATAGTCCTGCCCATGCAGGTTGATGGCCTTGTCCTTGGCGATGCGCCAGCTGATGAAGGCCAGCGCGCCGGAGATCTCCTCCAGCGAACGCTCGGCGTCGTCGTCATGCCAGCGACTCTTGATTCTCAATGCCACGCTCAGGCTCCTTGGATAGTCTTCACGCCAGGATAATCGCCGTTTTCGTACGGGTAATCACGATTGGCGTGCGGTTAATAGTCGAGTATTTTACTAGGTTAAGGCGGCTCCGGCCACAGCCATTGCGGGGGAAGGATGCAGGCACTGATCGAAGCGGTTCAGCACAATTGCGATATCGTCGATGCGCGCCACGGTGCCGACTACGGCATGTGCACCTACCTGCTCAAGATGCGCGAGTTGTATCGTTGGCAGCAGGGCCTGGGGTTCGGCGTGCCGCTCGGAAAGGACGATGTCGGCGACTGGCTGGTCGCGCGCGAGTCACGGCTCGAAGCGCTTGAACAGTCCGACTTTCTGCCACTGCCGTACGCTGGGGATGCAATCGACCCGTTCGATGCCGAAGCGGTAAACGATTTACTGCAACCGGCCGGCCTGGTGTACAGCGCCGGCCTGGTGCATGGTGCACGGCCGCATTTCTTTCTCGCTGAGCTCGAATCGGAGCAGCGTGCCGACAATGGCTTCGTGTTGCGTGTCAGCGGGCGTGAACTGGCGCGCTGCCTAAACACGCCGCCGGCCATGACGCGTGGCTCGACGATCTTTCTCCGGCGTGAATCACTGCGCCGCTTCCTGTGGGAGAAATATGAATCCTGGCTGTGGAACCGTGCCCCGGGGGCGATGGCGCGTGCGGTAGCCTGTTATCCGTTCGAGGGCGAACTCGAACGTGCACTGGATGAGATGACCGCGGCCGAGATGACTGTGGTCGAGGCGCACGAGCGCGGCGAGTTCGATGCCGGTATCGCACTTGGAAGCGACTGGGAAGAGATGCTGCTCGATCTGAGCCTGACGCCAGCCGAGATCATGGCGCGCGCCGTGCGTGACCATCTGGCGGACTGCCTGCATACCCTGCCGTTGCTTCTGGAGCATGGGCGCGAGGCGTCGCTGCACCTGTTCATGGCCAACCTCGGCGCGATGCGCAGGGAGTTGTTTCCTGCGTTGCAGCAGGCCTATGCCACCTGGCTCGACAGCGGCGACGTCACGCATCTGTCCGGGTTGGCCGAGCGTGGCCGGGCGCACTGGCTCGAACTCGCGACGCAGATGCTGGCATTGCATCGCGCTAACGGGGCGGGCGCGGCGCAACCGATCGCCGCTGCGGTCCAGACGCATCGCTTCTAGGAGACTTTGAGAAATGCCAGCTGCGGCATTTTTCTCTACGAAAATCCGGTACCGTCGTTCTCGGGTCCCTTTCGTCGCCGTTTTGCCGTATCCGCCCGCAGCGCGGATAATTCCGCATTGCAGTAAAGACAAGAGTCCATTTCGATGTCCAACCCGTTTCCGATCGAACGCACCGTCAAACCGCTGAGCACCTTTTGCGAGGTGAAGCCCGGCTCGTTCATCTTCGAGCGCCCCAACACGCTTCCCGCCGACTGGTGCGAAGAGATGATCCGGCGCTTCGAGGCCAACCCCGAGCAACAGAACCCGGGACGGATCGGCCAGATGCAGGGACTGGACAGCGACATCAAGCG
>JAGRHE010000314.1 GCA_020445165.1 Gammaproteobacteria bacterium | reverse complement strand
AGAGTTGCTCGAGGAACTTCTCGGGATCACCGTCGAGTTGCGCAACGGCAACCGGGTCCGCCACCGCACCGGCGCTGTCATCGTCGGCTTGCTGCCGTCCGACCCGTGCGGCAGCCATGACCGGCATACCGAGATAATCCTCCGGCGACAGGTCCTGGTAGGTCGAAGCGATACCGCCGCCGAGCTGGCGTTTGAGGACATCGGCCAGGCCGATGCCCTTGCCGCCTGACATGTCCATCGCGATCTGCTTGTCATACATCTCGCGATAGAACTCGCTCTGCTTGCTGTCGAGCAGGCCGCCACCCATGCTGGCGTCACGCATGCTCTTGAGCATCATCTGCACGAACAGCGATTCGAACTGGCGCGATACCTGGTCGAGGGCGGCACCCTCGTCCTCGCGCGCCTTCGCCCGCATCGCGGCGAGGCTGGAGAAATCGGTGTAGACCTGTGCCATGTCGAGTTGCATGACGGCGTGCTCAGATCACCACCAGGTCGGCTTTCAGCGCGCCGGCCTGCTTGAGTGCCTCGAGAATCGCCACCAGGTCACTCGGACCCGCTCCGACCTGGTTGACCGCACGCACCACGGTGTCGAGCGTGACACCCGGGTCGAACACGAACATGCGGCTGCCGTTCTCCTGCACAGCAACATCTGACTGCGGCGTGACCACGGTCTGACCACCACCGAGCGGATTCGGCTGCGATACCTGCGCATTCTCGCTGATGGTCACGGTCAGACTGCCGTGCGAAACCGCGGCCGGGCTGACGCGCACAGTGCTGTTGATGACCACGGTACCGGTGCGTGAGTTGACGATCACGCGCGCCACGGCTTCGGCAGGATCGACCTCGAGATTCTCGATCATCGATACGAAACCGACCCGCTGGCCAATGTTCTTCGGTGCATTCACCTTGACCGAGGTCGCGTCGACGGCGAACGCAGTGCCACCGCCGATGGCCTTGTTGATCGCATCGGTCACACGCTGCACTGTGGTGAAGTCGCCAGACTTCAGGTTCAGGGTCAGCAGCGCATCTTCGCCGAACGGCGTTGGTACGCTGCGCTCGACCGTCGCACCACCGGGCACGCGACCCGAACTCGGAATATTGATCGTCACCTTGGAGCCGTCGGCACCCTCGCTCGACAGGCCACCGACAACCAGGTTGCCCTGGGCGATGGCATACACCTGTCCATCGATACCCTTGAGCGGCGTCATCAGCAGACTGCCACCGCGCAGGCTCTTGGCATCACCGATCGACGATACGGTTACGTCGAACTGCTGGCCCGGCTTGGAGAATGGTGGAAGGCTGGCATGCACGGTGACCGCTGCCACATTCTTCGGGTTCAGGTTGATGTTCGGCGGCACCACGATGCCGAGTTGGGTCAGCATGCTGCGCAGGCTCTGCTGGGTGAAGGGCGACGAGCCGACCTTGTCACCGCTGCCATCCAGGCCGACCACCAGGCCGTAGCCGAGCAGCTGGTTGTCACGCACGCCCTGGATCGTCGCCAGGTCCTTGATGCGCTCCGCATGCACCGGCGCGATGGCCAGGGACAGGCCGGCAATCGCCAACGCGATCAGCGTGGCAAAAAGGGTCTGCAGATTTCGATGTTGCATCTTGGTCACCGGTCAGAACGGCATCACTGCCGAAATAAAGAACTTCGCCAACCAGCCCATCGTGCTGGCCTTGGCAACCTGTCCGTCGCCGACATAGATCAGCGTGGCATCGGCGATCCGGGTCGAATCGATGGTGTTGCGCAGGTCGATGTCTTCCGGACGGACGATGCCGGACACGCGCACGTATTCGTTTCCACCATTCATGCCGATCCGCTTTTCGCCACGCACGCGCATATAGCCGTTGGCCAGCACCTCGGTGACCATCACCGTGATCGAACCGGTCAACTCGTTCTTCTGCTCGTTGTCTCCGTCGCCGGCAAAGCTGCTGTCAGATGCGAGACTGGAACCCAGGTTGAACGAACCCAGGCCGAGAACCTTGCCGAAAATGGTCGGGTTGCTGATCGACGTATCGTTGCTCTTGTTGACCGTGCCGCTGTTCTCATGGCTGGCCTCGGTTTCTTCAACCAGGTTCACGACCAGGATGTCGCCGATCCGCCGGGCACGGATGTTCTCGAACCAGGCGCGCTCAAAACCGGCCTGGAAGATCGAACCATTGCCCTGCGGCACGGGCGGTATCGACATCGGCGCCACAGCGGCGAACTCCGGATCACGCTTGGGTGCCGAGTTGCAGCCTGCCAGCACAACCAGGATCAGCGCCAGCAGCAGACGCAGCCACAGCGTGGATGATGCGTGCGGAATGATGGCGGTTTGCTTGTCCATCGTGTTCACCTCGTGGCGCCTGTCACGCTATCAGAGCTGCTGGCTGACGTAGGCCAGCATGTCGTCGGTGGTCGAGATCGCCTTGCTGTTCATCTCGTAGGCACGCTGGGTCTCGATCATGTTGACCAGTTCCTCGACGACGTTGACGTTCGAGCTTTCCAGCGAACCCTGGATCAGGGTGCCGGCACCATTGGTTCCCGGGGTGTCGATCTGGGCCGCGCCACTCGCGGCCGATTCGCGATACAGGTTGTCACCGATCGCCTCGAGGCCGGTAGGGTTCACGAACTGAGCCAACGTGATGTTGCCGATCTGGGTCGGGGCATTGTTGCCGGCCACCAGTGCCGAGACCGTGCCGTCCGAGCCGACCGTCACGCTCAGCGTGTTGGCCGGTACCGTGATCGCCGGTTCCAGCAGGTAGCCGTTCTGGGTCACCAGCTGGCCGGTCGAATCGAGACCGAATGAACCGTCACGCGAGTAAACGAT
>JAGRHE010000313.1 GCA_020445165.1 Gammaproteobacteria bacterium | reverse complement strand
GAACTTGAGCATCTGCACGCCAGAGACCGAGATGTCCGCGCTTCGCCGCAACATGTTGAACAGGCTGGTTCGGAAATAACGGGCGAAACGCTCGTTGATCATCTCCAGGGTCGGCAGACGTCCACGGACGATCCGGTCCTGGCTGGCGAAATCGTAATTTCGTGCCTGGGTCGGATCGAGCACCTCGTCACTGGCGGTCTCGACGTCACCACTGTCGACGCCGTGCAGCAGCGCGTCAATTTCGTCCTGTGAGAGAAGGTCTGATCCGGCCATGATTACTGCAACACGAACTGGGTGAAGAAAACGCCCTTGATCTCGCCCGGCTCCTTCAGGTCCTTGAGCTTCTGCGCCAGCAGTTCGGCGATCGCCGCCTGCAGCGCCTGCTTGCCCTCCATGGTCATCAACTCAGCCGACGCCTGCCCTTCGAGCAGGTTGATCAGGTGATGGCGGATCAGGGGATCGTTGGCCTTCAGGGTGTCGACCACGGTCGGATTGCGTGTCATCACGTCGATCGCGATCTGCAGCATGCCGGCAGGCCCACCGGGCGGCAGGTTGACGACGAAGGCCGGGTCGAGCGTGTGGTACACCGGGTCTGCCTCTTCGACGACCGGCTCCTCGACCGCTTCCTTTTCACCTTCTGCCGTGGCTTCCTCGTCGTCTCCGCCGAGCAGGAAGAATGCCGCCGCAGCGCCCCCGAGCAGCAACACGACGACCGCGGCAATAATAATGATCAGCTTTTTCTTGCCACCGCCCTTGCCTTCCTCGGCGATGTCCTTGTCGTCTGCCATGCCCTTTAACCCGTAGTGCTGACGCGTCCGTCGACGCAAATGAGGAGATCTGCGCACTGGGCTGCAATCCCTGTGCCAGCAGGAGCCAGGCAATTTAAGATATATATTTCAATTAGTTGCAATTCGACAAAGACAAGACGTCAGCAGATTGACGATCGCAGAAGTCTGACGCAGGCAATTTTCCGGCAGGCGCGCGACACGCCCGGCGGGAGATTGCAGGTGCGCAAAATTACCCGGCGCGAGCCGGACTCAGCCGCCGTTCAACGCCGCAGAACGGCCAACCAGCGCCAGAAATTGAGCAGGCTGGCCAGCGATGCGGCGACGTAGGTCCAGGCCGCGGCGCGCAGGATGGAACGGGCCGCCGGCACCTGCTCCGGTTCCAGGTACCCGGTTTCGAGTACCGGCAGCGCCTTGCCGAAACTGGCATCCAGCTCGACCGGCAGCGTCAGCAGCTGCACCACCACGCCGAAACCCATGATCAGGAAAGCGCCGAGCACCGAGGCCAGGCCGGGAGATGGCGCGCGCGACAACAGCGCCAGGAAGGGGGCGGCGAACAACAGGAACGAGCCCAACCTCGCTGCCCATATGGCTGCGCCGGCCAGGCGCGTCCGCCACATGAACAGGCGCTCCTCGCCCGCATGCTGCAGCGCGTGCCCGCATTCATGCGCGGCCACCGTGATCGCCGTGAGCGTGCGCCCGGCATACTTGTCCGCGGTCAGGCGCACGCAGCGTGCCTGCGGATCATAGTGGTCACCGGCATCGGTCGTTTCCACGCCGACGTCATCCAGGCCGAAGCGCTTGAGCAGGTGGCGCGCGAGTTCGCCGCCGGTACCGGGGAAATTCGGCTCGGGAGCACGATTGTGCTGCGCCAGCACCCGCTGCACCCACACCTGCGGCAGGTACACGGCCAGCAACACCAGCAACAACAGCACCAGGTAAATCATTCACTCACCCTGCAGCCGGGCAGCCTCGCGTTCGCCGCGCGCCACATCGACATACGCCAACAACCAGCCGCCGATCACGAATAGCAGCAACACGCTGAGAATACCCGTGCGCGAGCTGCCGCTGATCACTCCGACCCAGCCGACCAACAGCGGTCCGATCACGGCGGCGAATTTTCCCATCATGTTGTACAGACCAAACAGGCGCCCTGCATGTTCCGCGGGGATCAGGCGCGCGTACAGGGCACGGCTCATCGCCTGCACCCCACCCTGGACCAGGCCGATGGCCACCGCCAGGCCGTAGAACTCCCAACTCTGTGCCATGCGCGAGGCCCAGAACACCACCAGCACGTAGACCGCGAGCGCGAGCCAGATCGCATGCTTGGCACCGACACGCTGACCGATCCGACCGAACACCAGGGCGGCCGGGAAACCGACCAGCTGGGTCAGCAGCAGTGCACCGAGCAGGTCTTCAGCGGCAAAGCCAAGCGAGAGGCCGTAGTCGACCGCCATGCGCACGATCGTGTCGACGCCGTCGATATAGCACCAGTAGGCAACCAGGAAGATGAATGCCATGCGCAGGCTACGCAGGATCTGCCAGGTGACCCGCAGTTCGTTCCAGGCGATGCGCAGGCCGCGAGCCGGTGGCGGACCGCTATCCTGCGGTGTCTCGTGAACGAACAACGCGATCGGTACAGAGAAAAGCAGCCACCACAGGCCGACCATCAGGAAGGCGACACGCACCGCTTCACCCTTGTCGGTCAGACCGAACCAGTCCGGGTGCATGACCATGGCGACATTCACCGCGAACAGCAGGCCACCACCCAGGTAACCCAGTGCAAAACCGAGCGCCGAGACGCGTTCCAGCTCATCGTGGCGGGCGACATCCAGCAGCAGCGCATCGTAAGCGACGTTGCCGCCGGCAAAGCCGAGGACGCCGAACACGTACAGCGCAGCGGCAATCTGCCATTGCCCCTGGGCGACCAGGAACAAGCCGCCGCTCATCAGGGCTCCGAGCATGGCCAATGACAGCAGCAGGCGCTTCTTGTGGCCGCTGCGGTCGGCGATCACGCCGAGCACCGGCGCCA
>JAGRHE010000312.1 GCA_020445165.1 Gammaproteobacteria bacterium | reverse complement strand
TGGTAGCGGCCATGCAGTTGGCGCGCGAAGCGTTTCGCGCCCTCGGCGTTGTTGGCTTCACGGTCGGTCATCTCGAACGGGTGGCCGACCACCAGTGCCGACGGCTGCCATTCCGCGAGCAGATGCGTGATCCGTTCCCAGTCCGGTCGATGTTTGACCAGGCCGATCGTTTCCAGCGCGGTTGCGGTGCCGGTCAGTGACTGGCCGACTGCCACCCCGATCTTGTGTGTGCCGAAGTCGAAGCCGAGCAGTACGCCATCCATCAGGCGTGGCCGGCCTCGCTGCTCAGCAGGTGCACGTCGACGCCGAGCAGGCGTGCCGCGGCTTCCCAGCGCTCCTCGGCGGGCAGCTCGAACAGGATCGCGTTCTCGGCCGGCCCGCTGAGCCAGGCATTGTCCTGCAGTTCGCGTTCGAGCTGGCCGGCACCCCAGCCGGCATAGCCGAGCGCGACCAGCGTACGCGCCGGGCCCTCGCCCCTGGCCATGGCTTCGAGGATATCGCGCGAGGTGGTGATGCTGATCGCATCGTCGATCGCCAGCGTGCTGTCCCAGGGGTCGGTATGGGTGTGCAGTACGAATCCGCGTTCCTCTTCGACCGGGCCGCCCAGGTAGACGATTTGCTCGCCGGCGGCACCCAGGCCGCCCTCGATCTCCATATGCCGAAGCACATCGGTCAGGCGCAGGTCGGTCGGCCGGTTGAGGACGATTCCCATCGCGCCGTGTTCGCCGTGTTCACAGATATAGGTGACCGTGCGCGAGAAATTCGGGTCGTCGAGGCTCGGCATCGCGATCAGCAGCTGGTTCTTGAGCGAAGCGGTTTCCATCATGGGTACAAGTATCGTCGTCGGTTGCTACCGCGACAAGTGGTGGCTCAGTTGGACGAAAACAAGGTGTTGCCGTCAAGGAATTGCCAGGTGCGGGTGATGTCGAGGACGTCGACTTCCTTGCGGATCGCCGGCGGGAACGGTGCGAATGGCGCGGACATGCGCACGATGCGCACCGCCGCGTCGTCGAGCAGCTTGTGACCGGAGGAGCGCACCACGCGGATCCGCTCGACGCTGCCGTCGGAGCGCACGGCCACGTGCATCAGCAGGTTGCCGTACAGTCGCTGGCGCTTGGCCTCGTCCGGGTAGTTCAGGTTGCCGATCTTCTCGACCTTGCTGCGCCAGGATTCGAGATAGGCGGCGTACTTGTATTCCTGGGTGCTGGCATTGACGGCGCGGCGACGGTCCTGGCGCGATGCCGACAATGTGCGCCGGTCGAGTTCCGCGGTCAGCCGGTCGATTTCCTGCTGCGTGCTGGCCAGCAGCTGATCCAGTCGTGCACGTGGCTTGGCCTTCACCTTGGGTTTCGGCGGGCTGACACGTTCGACGCGTTCGGCCTTTGCGGTCGCGATCGGTGTCGGCTCCGGTTCCTGCACCGGTTCCGGCTGCTCGCTGCCTGAACGCTTCATTTCGATGGCCGGCTGCGGGGCCGGCAACACGGCCGGATTGCCCAGCGGACTGGTCTGGCGCTCGCGCACCGTTTTCTCGCCGCCACCCTCCTGGCTCTGCTGGGCGAGGAAGTCGGGTTTCTCGACCGGTTTTGGCTTCTGCTTGGGCTGAACCAGGGTGATGTCGAGCGTGCGCTCGGGCGGCGGCGGTTGTTCGCGCGAAACGTCGAAACTGATGCTCAGCAGCAGAAAGGCGTGCACCGCAACAGCGACCAGTAGCGCGGGCCCGATCGCCTCGTTCGAGCGCTTGATCGTGAGGTTGCCATCGATGTCTACCGAGTCTGCCGCCAATGTCCTAGCGCTGATCTAGCTGAGAGGTTCGCTGATGATGACTTCACGGTTGCGCGTGTGCAACCTGACCCGTTCCTGCATGGCCGGGTTCATGTGCAGGCGGCCCTGTTCATCGGTCAGCATCACGTAGCGCACGCCCATCTGGCGCGCGATCCGGTGCCAGTCGCCGGGCCCGGCGACGAGCAGCGCGGTGGCGGCGGCATCGGCGGTCGATGCGTTCGGATGAAGCACAGTGACCGAGGTGATGCCGCGTGCCGGATAGCCGGTCCGCGGATCGATCGTGTCGTGATACTGCTTGCCCTCCCAGGTGAAACCGTGCCGCCCGGGAGCGCGGGTGAAGGCGGCCTCGTTGCCCTCGATCTTTACCGTGCCCAGCAACGCACCTCCCTCCGGGCCGCGAATGGGGACGCTCCAGGGATTGCCGTCACGTGAACCGATCGCGCGCAGGCTGCCGTCGGCACTGATGCTGGCATGGTGGATGCCCAGTTCCTGCAGGCGGGCGATGGCTTGGTCGATCGCGAAACCGAGCTGGATGTGACGGAAATCGAGCTTGGCCATCGGGTTGGACGAGGACACGCGGATGCCGTCGATCTGGATGTCGGACATGCGCGGCCGCGCAGCGACGATGCTGTCGATGACGTCCTGCGGTGGCGGACGCAGGCAGGTCTTCGGGCGCCCTTGGAATCCCCATTCACGCTCGAGATGGCCGATCGCCGGGTTGAACAGGTCTTCGCTCTGCGACGACAGCTGGCGCGACAGGCGCAGGATCGGCAGCACCGAAGGCGGTGCGGTGAACGATTCGTCGCCGGCGTTGAACTTCGCGTTCATGCGCGTGACCGGGCCGTTTTGCCAGGCGTGCCAGGACTGCTCCATGGTCGTGAAGTCGGCCTGCAGCAGTTCGGTGACCTCGGCAGCCAGCTGGCGGTTGATCCCGATCAGCGTGATTTCAAGTGTCGTGCCGAACGCCGTGACCTTGCCGCGTGCCACGGGGTCGCTGCTGACACAGCCGGCAAGGAGCGTGATGACGAGTAGTCCAACCAGGGAGCCG
>JAGRHE010000311.1 GCA_020445165.1 Gammaproteobacteria bacterium | reverse complement strand
CGTGGCGCTGGGGCGCCATTTCCGCCAGTGCCAGCGCGGTGCCGAGGATGTTGTTGTCGGGCGTGTTGCCGGGCAGGGTCTGCGGCAGCTCCTTGGGCTGCAGCTGGGTCTGGAAGAACAGGTGGCCATTGCCGTTTTCGCCCGCTTCCTGCAACTGCTTCGCGCTGCTGGGCAGGGGTAGACCGGAATCGATGTCCTGCTTCGACGCCGACTGCATCAGTTCGTCGAGAAAACGGCTGACCTGGCGTGAGTTGCGGGCGACTTCGGAGGTGCCCTTCTTCGCGCGGTCGAGCTCCTCGAGCACGACCATGGGCAGAAAGATATCGTGTTCGGCGAATCGGAAGATCGAGGTCGGGTCGTGCATCAGCACGTTGGTGTCGAGGACGAACAGTTTTTTATCGCTGCGCGATTTGATGCCCATGTTGCTCCCGGGGTGAGAATGCGGGGTGTTACTTAGCCTTGTTCAGCGACTTGACCGCTTCGAGGACCTCGTCGACGTGGCCTTTCACCTTCACGCCACGCCACTCGCGCTGCAGTTTGCCGTCGGCATCGATCAGGAAGGTGCTGCGTTCGATGCCGCGCACCTGCCTGCCGTACATGTTCTTCATCTTGATGACATCGAACGCGTTGCACAGGGTTTCATCGGTATCGGCGACCAGGTCGAACGGAAAACCCTGCTTGGTCTTGAAGTTCTCCTGTGCCTTGAGCGTGTCGCGCGATGCACCGAGGATCGCGCATGACTGGCGCCTGAACTTTGCGATGGCGCCACTGAAGTCGAGCCCTTCCTGGGTGCAGCCGGGTGTGCTGGCCTTGGGGTAGAAGTACAGCACCAACGGCTTGCCGAGATAATCGTGCAGGGTGGCACTCTTGTCGCCTGTCAGGTGAAGCGGGAGCTTGGGAACCTTTTTGCCGACGCCGGTTTCCGCCATTGCCGAGTACCTCCAGTTGCTGTCAGCCCTTGATCGGCTCCAGGACAGCATCGATGTTCATGCTGTCACAGAAATCCATGAATTCGTCGCGCAGTGCGGCGATGTGCAGGTTGGCCGGGATGCCGATGTTCATGCGCACCGAGAACATCGGTGTGCCCGTATGGGCTGCGGCGTATGAACTCGTGGTCATGTCCTCGATATTGATGTTCTTGTCGGAGAAGAACGTGGCCAGGCTGTAGACGATGCCCGGATGGTCGAGGGACACCACGTCGACACCGTAGGGCAGCAGGTTGGCCTCGCTGCTGCGTTCCTCGGTGCGCTTGGTGATGATCGTCAGGTTGAGCCGCTGCTCGAGTTCGCCGACCTGGTTGTCGAGCTTGGCCAGCTGGTTCCACGGCCCTTCGACCAACAGCAGGATGGCAAATTCACCACCAAGCACCGTCATGCGGCTGTCGGTGATGTTGCAGTCGAGGTCGTAGATCGCTTTCGACAGCTGGTTGACGATACCGGGGCGGTCCTTGCCCAGGGCCGAGATCACGAGATGACTGTTTTTGACTGGCATGGTGCTTGCGGGAGGATGATGATTCGGGGCTGGGCACGAGTGTACTGCGGCGCGCGCAG
Organism: Gammaproteobacteria bacterium; assembly: GCA_020445165.1. The sequence goes on along the minus strand of JAGRHE010000311.1, from coordinate 1,294 downwards.
CTTGTCTCGGCCAACCCACGTAAACCGGTTCAGTCGTCCTCGATCGTGGCGTTGCGCAGCGCTTCGGCCGCGGCTTCGGGGCTGACTGTGCTGACGAACAGCCCGGAACCGAGTTCGAAGCCGGTTGGAATGCTGGTCCGCGGGCAGATCTCGAGGTGCCAGTGGTAGCTGGCGCCGCAGTCTTGGAATTCGCCGCCGTGCGGAATCGAATGTAGGAAGAAGTTGTACTGCACGCCGCCGACCACCTGGTCCAGGCGGGCCATGGTACGTTTGAGCACACGCGCGAAGTCGGCCAGATCCTCGCCGGATGCACGCAGGAAATCCGCCTCGTGTTTCAGCGGCAGGATGTGGATCTCCCATTCGAAGCGGCTGGCGAACGGCTTGATGGCGACAAACCGCTCGCCGCGTTCGACCACGTACTGGCCGACGTTGACCTTGCGCCGGATCTGGCCGGATTCACGGTCGTAGATGGTGGCCTCGTAGGTCAGTGCCTCGTCGATCAGCGAGCAGAACACGCAGTGATTGTACTTGCGGTGGTATTCGCGGCTGTGCTGAACCTCGTTCTGCACATTTTCCGGTACCACCGGCGTGGCGATGATCTGGCTGTGGGTATGCGGGATGCTGGCACCGGCCGCCGGGCCGAAGTTCTTGAACACCAGCACGTAGCGCAGTCGGTTGTCCGAGGCGTACAACTCGGCCATACGTTGCTGGTACACCGCGAACAGGTTGGCGAGGTGCTCGCGACTCATCTCGTGCAGCGCGATGCCGTGGCTGGGATGGTCGATTACGACCTCGTGCCGGCCGTAACCATCGATGACCTGCTGCAGGCCAAAGGCAATATTGGCCTGTGACTTGTCGTCGCCGAGCACCGGGTACAGGTTGGGAACGATGCGGATCTGCCAGTCTCCCTCCTGCGGAAAGGACTTGATCTGTGGCGGCGTGCGTTCTTCGTTGCCGCGGCAGAAAGGGCAGGTCTCGACATACGAGCGGGTGTCGCGCGCGACGCGCTCTTCGTCCTTTTTCGGGCGCATGCCGCGCGCGGTCGCCACCAGCACGGATTCGGTGGGAACGATCGGGTTGATCCGGATTTCGCGTACGCTCTGGTCTGGGTCGCTCATGGTTCTCGACTGCCGGCTGAAAACCCCGATGTTCTAAGGCCTCGGCCCGCCGGTCTCAAGCTGGCCTTGTTAATAGGGGTATCGATTGCTGCTGGCGGCGTCCGTACCTTGGCACCGCAAAAGCCGGCACGATACAATCACCAGCTTAATTCGATGCGGAGTCTGCGGATGATCCA
>JAGRHE010000310.1 GCA_020445165.1 Gammaproteobacteria bacterium | reverse complement strand
GCGGGTACTGCATCTTGTCCATGACCTCGTCGCAGACGTCGACGCAGGCGGCGCAGCCGATGCACTGGTATTGCAGGCCGTCGCGGATGTCGATGCCGACCGGGCAGACTTGCACACACAGCCCACAATCGATGCAGTCGCCCAAGCCGACCTCGGCCGATGGCGTGCCACGCTTGCGCGAGCCGCGTGGATTGCCGCGCTTCTCGTCGTAGGAAATGATCAGGGTGTCATGGTCGAACATCGCGCTCTGGAAGCGCGCGTATGGACACATGTAGATGCACACCTGTTCACGCATGAAACCGGCATTTCCGTAGGTGGCAAAACCGTAGAAGAAGATCCAGAAGGTTTCCCAGGGGCCGAGGTTCCAGGTGATGAAGCTGGTCCACAGTTCCTGGATCGGGGTGAAATAACCGACGAAGGTGAAGCCGGTCCACAGTGAGAACAGCAACCAGGCCGCATGTTTTGCCGACTTGATGCCGAAATAGGCGGCGTTGTGCGGTCCCTGGTCACGTTTGCGCTGTTGCTTGGCGGTGCCTTCGATCTTGCGCTCGATCCACATGTAGATCTCGGTCCAGACCGTCTGCGGGCAGGCGTACCCGCACCACAATCGCCCGGCGAGTGCGGTGAACATGAACAGGGCGATTGCGGCGATGATCAGCAGCATCGAAAGGTAGAAGAAATCCTGCGGCCAAAAGGTCAGGCCGAAGATGTAGAACTTGCGCGCAGGCAGGTCGAACAATACCGCCTGGTGCCCGTCCCAGTTGATCCATGGCAGTCCGTAGTAAATGCCGAGCAGGGCTGCCATCGCAGCGAGCCGCAGTACAGCGAAGACGCCATGTACTTCGCGCGGGTAGAGTTTTTCGCGTTTTTTGTACAGCTCCGATTCGATATTCGGATCGTTCTGCTTGGCAGCTGTCTGGGACATTTTCTGCAGTTCCCTGTTCAGGATTCCGTGGATTGCTTCGGCTTGTTAACGCGATTGGCCGGACGCCGGAAGTAGCAGGTCATCGCGCAGCTGATGGATGTCAGAAGCCAGAAGCAGAAGAAGCCGACCGTATACCCGCCCATGCGGGTGATGTCGGGAAAGCCGCCGATCTGACCCAGCGCGACCGGATCGAACAGCGTGAAGAAGATGATCGTGGCTGCAGCCGCGGTCAGGAAAGAGGGCCACATGACCGATATGATCTGCTGGACGACAGGCAGTTGGTTCCTGTCGGCACTTGTTGCGGGCAGCGTTGACATTCTCTGTTCCTCCAGGTGATCGGCATGCTCGGTGAATCGACAGCCGATTCTACCGGCGTTGCACGGCACCCGGCATGCAGCCGTTCAGCCAATGACAACGTGCGCAATCATCGATTTGAAAAGTCTGAACGAATGCCGGGCGGATGTCCTTGATAATTCGCATTATCGCAGACTCCGCCCGGCCGATTCCGGGAATGCCCGGTGGCTTTACTGCTGGGACAGGCTGTAGACGTAGGCTGTCAGCAGGTGAACCTTCTCTTCGCCAAGCAGGTCCTGGTGGGCAGGCATGACACCGTTTCGACCCTTGTTCAGAGTTTGCTTGATCGCACCGGCACTGCCGCCGTACAGCCAGGTGTTGTCGGTCAGGTTGGGTGCGCCCAGCATCGGGTTGCCGGTTCCGTCCATACCGTGGCAACCGATACAGCCAGTGGTCATGAACACTTCCTTGCCGGCTTCGGCCTTCGCGGCATCGACGTCGCGGCCCGACAGGCTCATGACGTAGGTGCTGACCTGGTCGATCTTTTCATCGCCGATGTGCGCATGCGGTGGCATTACGCCCATGCGGCCTGCTGCGATTGAGGTCTTGATCTGCTCGGGAGAGCCGCCCCACAACCAGTCGTTGTCGCTCAGGCTCGGGAAGCCGGGTGCTCCACCCGCATCCGAACCATGACACTGCATGCAGTAGGTCAGGAAAAGGCGCTTGCCCATCTCCCGCGCCTCCTGATACTCCGGTTTGACCGCGAGATCGGTCACCGCTACAGCGGCGAATTGCTTGTAGATCGGATCGTACTTCTGCGCGGCAGCAGCCATCTCACCACTGTATTGCGAACCCTCATCCGCACCGAGCGTGTTGCCCGATGACCAGCCCAGGAAGCCTTGGAACTTGCCAAGGCCCGGATACAGGGCGAGGTAGACCGCACCAAAGATCAGCGTTATGTAGAACAACCACAGCCACCAACGCGGTAGTGGGTTGTTGTACTCCTGCAGATCGCCGTCCCAGGTATGTCCGGTAACGTCGCCCTGAGCCGCTTCGTCGGCGCGACGCCGCATGGTCCAGCGGATGAGCCACCAGCAGCCGAGGATGTTGGCGACGGTGAGAACGATGATCCAAATATTCCAGAACTCGCTCATGACTTGTTCTCCTTCTTGATGGTCGCCTGATGTTGTGCTTCATCGGCAAACGGCAGGTTTGCGGCCTCGTCAAATTGTGACTTGCGACGTTTGCTGTAGGCCCAGATGACGATCCCGATAAACGAGATCAGCAATAACGTGGTTTGCCATGCACGGATGTCATTGATATCCATGTTGCTCACCATTGCTTGGACGCGAGGCCCAGTCCCTGCAGGTAGGCGACCAGAGCTTGTGCTTCTGTCTTGCCCTGTACAGCTTTCTGCGCATTGGCCATGTCTTCCTCGCTATACAGGTCGCAGCTCGGGCAGGTCGCCCCGACGGCGATATTGAGCGCCTTCATCTTGGCCGCGGTGTCGGCACCGTCTAGGGTGGTCTGGCTCAGCCATGAGTAGGACGGCATGTTCGACTCGGGCACCACGTCGCGCGGGTTGTTGAGATTGGCACGATGCCATTCATCCGAGTAACGGCCGC
>JAGRHE010000030.1 GCA_020445165.1 Gammaproteobacteria bacterium | reverse complement strand
CGCATCGGGCAGCACGATCAGCACCCGGCTGACCCGCTCGGTGAGCAGCAGGCGGTGCAGGATCAGTCCGGCCTCGATGGTCTTGCCCAGGCCGACCTCGTCGGCCAGCAGCACACGCGGTGCGGCACGCGCGGCGACGTCGCCGGCGATGTACAGCTGGTGCGGGATCAGGTCGATGCGCGGTCCGCGCAGGCCGAACACCGGCGACGCCCATTGCGCCGCGGTCTGCAACCAGGCCTGGTAACGCAGCGTGAACCAGATGTCCGGATCCAGGCGCCGCGCCAGCAACTTGTCCTGCGGCCGGTTCAGGCGTAACTGGTCGCTGAGCAGCTGTTCGGGCAGATCGACCGGATGCTCGTCGGCATCGACGCAGTGGTAGCGCAGTAGACCATCGTGCTCTTCGACGTCGACCACGACCAGGTTGTTGCCGTCGGCATCCTGAATGCGGTCGTCGGCCGAGAAGCGCGCACGACTCAATGGCGCATTGCGTACCGCATAGTTGCGGGTCTGCCCGGTCGCCGTGAACAGCACCCGCACCTGGCGTTCTTCCACCGACTCGATCAGGCCCAGGCCCAGGTCGGGTTCCGCCTCGCTGATCCAGCGCTGTCCCGGTATGAATTTCTGCTGCACCCGTGCCACCGAACGTAAAAAAGGGCCACATTGTACCGGGGTCGACGCGGCCTTGCCCGGCTACTCCCCCGCCCTGCCGACAAACGTGCAACGGTCAGAATCGGCGCTGGCATCGACGCAGCAGCTTGGCCATAATCGCCGGCCCTTTCACTCAAGGGAACTTCCAACAATCCAAACAGGATCGTTGGAAGCTCCCTGATTCGACCCAGGAGGCCAACCCGGCATGTGGTTTCGCAATCTGCAGCTGTACCGTCTGATCGAAACATTTGAACACTCGCCGGAAGCCATGCACGAAGCACTCGCCGAACGCACGTTCAAGCCCTGCGCCGGGCTCGACACCTACAGCATGGGCTGGGTGCCGCCGGCCGGACGCGAGGCAACCGGACTGGTACATGCCAGCAACGGCCGCATGATGGTCTGCCTGCGACGCGAAGATCGGATCCTGCCGTCGTCGGTGGTGCGCGAACATGTCGAGGAGAAGGCCGAGGCGATTGCCCTGGCCGAATCGCGTTCGGTCGGACGCAAGGAAAAGCAGCAGATCAAAGACGAGGTGATGGTCGACCTGCTGCCGCGCGCATTCACCCGATCGAGCCACATGTTCGCCTACATCGATCCGCAGGCCGGTTGGGTGGTGGTCGACAGCGGCACGGCGAAGAAGGCCGAAGACCTGCTCAGCGCCCTACGCGAAACCCTCGGCAGCCTGCGCGTGCGACCGCTGGCCGTGGCCACCTCGCCGGCCGCGGTAATGACCCGCTGGTTGGAACAGTCGAGCGCCGCCGACGGGTTCGAACTCGGTGACGAATGCGAGCTCAAGGAGCCGGTCGACAAGGGCGGCGTGATGCGCGGCCGGCGCATCGACCTGGCCAGTGCCGAGGTCAAATCACACCTGGATGCCGGCATGCAGGTGGCCAAGGTCGCGGTCGAATGGCAGGAACGCATCGGCTGCATTCTGTGTGACGATCTGGGCATCCGCCGGCTGCGTTTTCTCGACCTGATCCTCGAAGAGGCGGCCGAGGTCGAGGCCGACGATGCGCTGGCCCGTTTCGATGCCGACTTTGCCCTGATGGGCATGGAACTGGCGCGTTTCATACCGGCCGTGGTCGAGGCGTTCGGCGGGCTCGACGAAGACTGACGACGGTGGCCGTCTAGCCGGCCAGCCGATCGATCACGTACCCGGCTGCGACCAGGCCAAAAGTGGCAGTGACCGGCATGCAGGCACCGAAGCCCGCACAGTTCAGCGATCCCTCGGGCGCCTCGCAGCTGTCGGCCGGTGCCCTTTGCGGTTCGTCCGACCAGACGCAGGGCACGCCGAAGCGGCGTTTTGGATTATCCGGAAAACCGTATTCCTGACGCAGCAACTTGCGCGTACGGGCGAGCAGCGGATCCTGCTCGGTCTTACGCAAGTCACCGACCCGAACACGTGTGGCATCGCGTTGACCACCGGCACCGCCGACCGTGATCAGCGGCTGTCGGCGCCGGCGGCACAAGGCGATCATCGCGGCCTTGGCGCGGAAATTGTCGATGCAGTCGATCACCCAGTCATGCGCCGGGTCGATCAGGTGATCGGCATTGTCCGGATCGACGAAGGCGTCGCGCATCGTGACCCTGCAATCGGGATTGATCTGTGCGATCCGCTCGGCCAGCACCTGCACCTTGGCCTGGCCCAGGGTCGCGCTCAGCGCCGGCAGCTGGCGATTGATATTGGACTCGGCGACGTGGTCCATGTCGATCAGCGTGATCCGGCCCACGGCGCTGCGCGCCAGGGCCTCGACCGCCCACGAGCCGACGCCGCCGACCCCGACCACGCATACGCTGGCCGACGTCAGCCGGGCCGCACCGTCGATGCCATAGAGTCTTGCGACGCCGCCAAAACGCCTGTCTTTGTCCAAGTACTGCTCCACCACCGATTTGTCCAAGGCTGTATATTAACGTCCGAATTTCCGCCTTTCGCGTCTCCATCCCGAGCATGAGCAAACCCGAACTGCAACAAATCGACGATCTGCGCAGCCTGTTCCTGAACGATGTGCCATTGCTGGACGTGCGAGCACCGGTCGAGTTCGCCGAGGGTGCATTCCCCGGCGCCGAGAACCATCCCCTGATCGACGATGCCGAACGCCACGCGATCGGCATCACCTATGCCGAACAGGGCCAGGACGAGGCGGTGGTGCTGGGAGAACGGCTGGTCAGCGGCCAGCACAAGTCAGCACGGATCGCCCGCTGGCAGGATTTCCTGCGCCGCCATCCAGACGCCGTGCTGTATTGCTTCCGTGGTGGCATGCGCTCAAAGATCAGCCAGCGCTGGCTGCATGAACATGCCGGCATTCACTGCCCGCGTGTACGTGGCGGCTACAAGGCGATGCGCCGCTTCCTGCTCGATGAACTGGCACGCAACAGCGAAGTCAGCCGGCCGGTGGTCATCGGCGGACGAACCGGCGTCGGCAAGACCCGCCTGCTGGCACGCTTCGACGCTAAGATCGACCTGGAAAAACTCGCCCATCATCGCGGATCTGCGTTCGGCAATCACGCGCAGCCCCAGCCCAGCCAGGTCGCCTTCGAGAACGCGGTCTCGATCGCATTGATGAAGCGCATCGCCGACAGCAACAACGCCTTCCTGATCGAGGACGAAAGCCGCAATATCGGCAGCCGTCATGTGCCACCGGTACTGTATGAAAAGCTGCAGCAGTCACCGCTGGTGCTGCTCGAGGCGAGCGACGAGGAAAGGATCGAGATAACGCTGCAGGAGTACGTGCACGACGCACTGGCCGAGTTCGTCACGCTGTATGGCCAACAGGACGGTTTCGAGCGCTGGGCAGGCTACCTGCACGACAGCCTCGACCGGATTCAGCGACGCCTCGGCGGCAAGCGCCATGCACAGGCAAAGCGCCTGCTCAGCGATGCATTGCAGATGCATGCCGGCAGCGACTGTGTCGAAGATCACAAGGCGTGGATCGGCTTTCTGCTGCACGAGTACTATGACGGCATGTACAGCTACCAGCTCGAACGCAAGGCCGAGCGAATCGTTTTTCGCGGCACGGCAAGCGAAGTGGTCGACTATCTCGCGCACGAACACGGGATCAGGCCGTCCCGTGAGCAATAACCCGATCGCCTTTCACCCTTTCACATGATCATGCGCACCGTACTGCTGTTGTTCACGCTGCTGGAATGCGCGGTGGTGAGCGCGGAAATGCTGGATTCGCAGGCCGTGTTCGAACGCTACGAAAGCGCGGTTTTCCAGATCCGTGTGATCAATCGCGAGACCGACAAGAAGAGCAGCATCGGCTCGGGGTTCGTGTTCGATCGCGACAACCGGCTGGCAACGAACTACCACGTAGTCAGTGAGTACATCGAAAAACCCGATGACTTCGAACTGCGTTTTCTCGCCGCGGATGGCCGCGAGGGCCCGTTACGCCTGGTCGCGGTCGATGCCGTTCACGACCTCGCCCTGGTCGAGTCGGACGCACCACTCGGTCGCCCCCTGTCCATCGGTGAGCCACCGGCCAAGGGAGCGGCCCTGTTTGCCATGGGCAATCCGCTGGACCTGGGCCTGACCATCGCCGCCGGCACCAACGGCGGCGTGCTGAGCCAGACCGACGCCAGCCGAATCCTGTTCTCCGGCAGTCTCAATCCGGGAATGAGCGGAGGCCCCACCTTCGATGGCACGGGCGCCGTCGTCGGCGTGAACGTGTCGACAGCACGCAATGACATCAGCTTCATCGTACCGACCCGTTACCTGCTCGGCCTTGCTGCTGCAGAACAGCTCGCACCCACCGAAGCACGCAACCGGATCAGCCAGCAGATTCGGGAATACCAGGCCGCGTACCTCAAGACCATACTCGCCGGTAAATGGCCGGTTACGGCGATCCGCGGCGTGAGCGTCCCCGGTGCGATATCACCTACCATTCGATGCTGGGATGCGAGCCCGAAAACCAAGCCGGCGCTTCTCTATCGCCGGTACAGCATCAACTGCCAGAACGAGAACGAAATCTTCCTCAACGACAAGCTGGAAGTCGGAAAGATTCTTTATGAATATTCCTGGCTCGAAACGGACCGACTCGAGCCATTGCGTTTCTACCGTCTTTACCAGAGCCTGAACGACAGCCAGTTCAGCAGTCGCGCGGGAAAAGACGATGTCAGTCGTTTTACCTGCGATACCCGATTCGTCGCGGTCAGCGGCGAAACGCTGAAGGCCACGATCTGCCATCGCAGTTACAAACACTATGCAGGTCTGGGTGACGTGCTGTTCAGCAGTGCAATGGTCGGCCATCCGGAAACGGGGTTTATTTTCAACCTCGACCTGTCCGGGACAGACTACCTGTCCGCGCTGGACCTGATCGAGCGGTTTCTGCAGGAGCTGGAATGGCAGAACTGACCCTGGAAATCATCTACCGGCATCAGAGTCACTTCCACAAGGTCGAACGACCGGTGCTGCGCATTGGTCGCGCGCTGGACAACGACATCATCCTGCCGGACCCCTCGGTCTCCGCCTATCACCTGCTGCTAAAACGAACCGCAGGCGGGGAATATGAACTGGTGCCGCTGTCTGAGGAAAACGGAACCCGGATAGATGGCGTCACGATCGATCATCCGATCGCCATCGACCAGTTGCCACAGACTTTGGAGATCGGGCGCACGCGCATCGTCGTCCACGACCGGCAGCACCCGGTGGTCCCGGCACGCCTGATCAGTTGCCGCAATGGTGGACCCTGCATCTTCGGACACTGGTTCCCGGCAACCCTGCTGTTCGCCGCGATGGTCCTGGTCAGCGGGTTCGACAACTACCTGTCCACCCACGAGCTGCTGACCTGGGAATCATTCTGGAGCGACCAACTCGTCATCGTTGCGATAGCCCTCGGGTTCACGCTGGCGATGGTGTTGATCACCCGCATCACCTCGCATCGCTGGGAGTTCGCATCCTGCCTGAGCTTCGTCAGTCTTGCCCTGATCCTTGCTTTCGGGATCGACCAGGTGACGGCATTCCTGGACTACTACTTCACCTCTCCATTGCCGGGTTTCTCACTGAACGCCCTGTGGGCAGCAGTCGCCATCCCCCTGTTCACGCTTTGGTTCCTTACCAGGCTGCATCATGGCAACTTCGCGGTCAGCGTGATCCTGGTGTTGATCACGTTCACACCCGGCGCCTACCTGCAGTTGAAAAAGGCTGCTGATTACTATGGGCTGGATAGGGAATTCAGCAGAAAATCACACTACAGCCATTCCCTTTATCCCCGCGACATCCGGGCCGCCGAAACTATGGACATCGATCAATTCACGGCTGTCTTCCGCAAACAGCATAAAGAAAAACAATAATCTCTCATGTATGCAGTTGCTGCGCCGGTAAAATAAAGAGTCGGCAGCATTTGCATTTCACGACAACGATGGTTATATTTTTCCGCGTTCGCAGATCGCCGCGAACCCCTACCCCCTAATCCAACATTTTGTTTATTTCCGGAGCTTTGTGTATATGGCAAAAAAGACCTTGACTGATCTGAGTTCGGACGAGCTGTACGAACTCGCCCGCGAGCGTGAACTGCAGGAAGCGGAAGAAGCCAAGGAAGCCGTGCGCGCACAACTCGAGGAACTGCGCGCGAAACGACGCGAGACGGTCGCTCGCCAGCGCAAGGAGCTGGCGGCGATCGATGCCGAGATCCGCGCGTTGGGTGGGCGCGCCACGCGCAGCAAGCGCCGCGATCGCAACGCCGGCAGCATCACCGACCAAGTGCTCGACATCGTCAAGGGGAGCAAGAAGATCTCGACCAAGGAGATCAAGGCCGAGCTCGACAACCGCGGCGTTGTCGCCAACAACCTCGCCCAGACCCTGGCCTACCTGAAACGCCAGGGCAAGGTCACGTCCCCGTCCCGTTCGATCTACTCGCCGGCCTGATCAGCCGGACGCCCCGCTGGTCGGTCTGCCCGACCCGGGTCGATTGAGCACATCTGCCAGGTGGGGTAGCTTCTACCCCACCCATGCCACGCGGCCGATGCCTGCAGCAGACCAATGAATCTCCCCCGCAGCGTCCGTTTCCTGATTGCCATGGCGGTTTTCGTCCTTGGCCTGGCGGCCATGTTGTTGCTGCTGACGATCAGCGAATCCGTACTGACGATACAGACACATCTGGAAGCATCGTCACCCGTGGTACGCGTCGCCTGGTGGGGTCTTGCCGGGCTGTTGACGCTGGCGGTGACCTGGCTGGTATGGCGCATCCTGCAACCAAAACAGCGCCAGAATGACAGCCGGCAACCCCCTTCCAGCCCGCCGGACGAGGCGCATATCGAACGCGAGCTGGCCCGTGCCGGAGAACTCGGTGCCGACACCGCGGCGGTGCGGCGCGAACTGGCGGAACTTGCCAGCCGGCGCGAGTCCGGCGAGATCCACGTCGTGCTGTTCGGTGAGATATCGACCGGCAAGTCGAGCCTGGTCAGGGCCTTGCTGCCAGACGCGGAGGTCGTCAGTGATGTGCGTGGCGGCACGACACGGGAGTTGCGCCGCTACCGTTGGCAAAGCCCGGGGGGTGATGCACTGCTTATCACCGACATGCCCGGTACGGCCGAGGCCGATGGCTCGCTGGACGACATTGCCGAAGACGAGGCCAAACGGGCACACATCGTCGTCTACGTGACCGACGGCGACCTCAACCGCCGGCAGCACACGGCCCTGCAGGGCCTGGTGGAAATCCGCAAGCCGTTGCTGTTGGTACTGAACAAGACCGACCGCTATACCGCGCGCGAACTGGTCATGCTGCGTGATCGACTCGGCAAGCTGCTCGAGGGACACCCGCACACCGGACTGGTCCAGGTCTCGGCCGCCAGCACGCGCGAAGTGATCCGCATCGGTGACGACGGCGAAGAACAGGTCGAGCATCGCGCCATCGCGCCACAGGTCAGCGAGCTGGCACTCGCCCTGCAACGCCTGCTCGACGAGACCCAGGCAGTGCTCGATGATCTGCGTGACAGCGCGACCTTCGTCCTGGTTTCCAAGCGGCTGGACCATGCCATGGCAGAGGCCCGCCGCGAGCAGGCCGAGGCCCTGGTCGAGAGCTATTCGCGCAAGGCGGTCGTCGGTGCGCTGGCGGCTATCACGCCTGGCTCGGACCTGCTGATACAGGGTTACCTGGGCACCCAGCTGGTCAAGGAACTCGCGAGTCTCTACGACACCAAAGTCGGCAAGGTGGATACCGACCTGCTGCTCAAGCTGGTACAGCAGCATGTCGGTCGCGCGCATACCCTGCTGCTCGCCGTCGCCGGCAATGCCCTCAAGGCCTTTCCCGGCATCGGCACCCTGGCCGGCGGCGCGCTGCACGCGATTGCCTACGGCATCATATTCCGCACACTGGGGCGCGCACTGATCACGACGTTGGCGACGCGCGGTGAACTGCACCCGCGACAGGCAGCAAAACTTTTCGAGGAGAAACTCGGTGAAGATCTGGAAACGCCTGCGCGACGTCTTGCCAGGCTGGTTGTCGAACGCACCGGCGACGCAGACGGAAAACCATGAGCGCGGCGACGCGCACCTTGCGCTGGCGCGCGAGAGCCTGCGCGAGCTGCTGCATGACGAGCGGGTGCCGGACGATGTACGCGAGGCCCTCGGTGACGACTATCGCCAGGTCGAATCGATGCTCGACAAGCTCGAGAACGGCCATGTGCATATCGCCGTGTTCGGACGGGTCAGCGTCGGCAAGTCAGCCTTGGTCAACGCCCTGCTCGGCGAACAACGCTTCGCCACCAGCCCGCTGCACGGCGAGACGCGGACGATACAGAGTGGCCAGTGGCATGCCTTTCGTGACGGCAACGTCTTCCTCATCGACACCCCCGGGATCAACGAGGTCGACGGCGAGACACGCGAACAGCTCGCGCGTGACGTCGCATCACGCGCCGACCTGGTCCTGTTCGTCGTCGACGGCGACCTGACCCAGGTCGAGATCGACGCCCTGCGCACGCTGGCTGACAGCCGGCGTCCCTTGCTGCTGGTGCTCAACAAGGTCGATCGCTACAGCACGACCGAGCAGGCCCAGCTGCTCGCTGCCCTGCATGAACACGCCGGCAGCCTGGTCCACCCGAAGAACCTGGTCACGACGGCGGCGCAGCCGGCCGAGCAATGGGTGGTCCGGGTCGATGCCGACGGCAACGAAAGGGAGGAACAGCGACCTCGCCCGGTCCGGATCGACGAACTGAAGACGCGCCTGTGGCAGGTGCTGGAGCAGGAAGGCAAGACCCTGTCCGCCTTGAACGCATCCCTGTTCGCCGGCCAGCTCAGTGACCAGGTGGCGGCACGCGTGCTGGCGGCACGCCGCACCTTGGGCGAGCGCGTGATCCGCACCTGGTGCATCGCCAAGGGTGTGGCCGTGGCCCTTAACCCGGTGCCGGTCGCCGACCTCGCCGCGGCGGCGGTGGTCGACATCAGCATGGTGGTGCACCTGTCACGTGCCTACGGCCTGCCATTGAGCCGCAGCGAGGCTGGCGGCCTGGTCAAGACCATCGGCGCGCAGATGCTGCTGCTGATGGGCACGGTCTGGGCCGTGCACTTCATCGCCGCGGCGCTCAAGCTCGGAACCGGTGGCCTCTCGGCGCTGGTCACCGGCAGCGCCCAGGGTGCCGTTGCCTATTACAGCACCTACGTCGTCGGACGTGCCGCGGAGCGTTACCTGGCCAACGGCAAATCCTGGGGCGACGCCGGCCCCAAGCTCGCGGTGCAGGAGATCCTCGACTCGCTCGACCGCGAATCGATCCTGGACCAGGCCAAGGCTGACATCCGAGCCCGCCTCAGCCGTAGCTGAACGTGCAGCAGCGCCGCTTCGGCGAGGCCCGCAACATCGCGCGGACACACTGTTATCTGGCATTTAACTATTTACTTATGTAGTGAAATATCGTACTTTCAGTGCGTTGTATCACCGGCCCGAGACACTTCGCCTCGCGCCCCAAGAAATTCTCGCAGCCGAGGAGAAAACAATGCCGTTGTGGGTACTTATCGTTTGGTTGGTCATCGGTGTCGCAGCCGGTTTCCTGGCGTCACGGATCATGGGTGGCCAGTCGTCCGGCGGCCTGCTGGGTGACCTGGTGATGGGCATCGTCGGCGCACTGCTCGGCGGCTATGGTCTGTCGATGGTGCTGCCCGATGCGATGCGTGGTGCGGTCGGTGGACTGATCGCGACAGTCGCCGTCGCCGTGGTCGCTGCCTTCGCCCTGATCTGGATTGCCCGTCGTCTGAAGAAGACCGCCTGAGAAGGAGCCTCGCATGAGCGAAAATGACAAGAGCTGGTTCGACGCCCTGTCGGACATTCTCAGCAAACCGCTGCCCGGCACCGAGAAGTCGGCTGCGCCAGCCGAAAAGCCGGTCGTCTTCACCGACGACGACGATGACGACTCGCTGCTCGACCGGATCACCGAGATCCTGAGCAAGCCGCTGCCGGGCACCGAAGCCCCCGCTGCCGAAGCGGCTGGCAAAGACAGCGCGGCCGTCGAACCCGCGAATCCGGGCGAGGCCGCCGTGCGCGACGCCGAAGAACCGGATGCCGACCCGGTGTCGACCACGGCCGCCGCCGGTGCCGACTGGATGCAGCGCGAGTACGAGATGTTCAACGCGCACCAGGAGCGCAACCGCAAGGCGTTCAGCGAACAGCAGCGGGTCGAGCAGGAGCGCTTTGCCGCCTACCAGCGTGCGCAGTTGGACCAGTTGATGAAGTCGCAGGAACGTGAGCGCCAGGTGTTCAAGCATCACCAGGAAGCACGCTTTCGCATGTGGCGACAGGATCTGCGCCAGGTGTACGCGCCGCCGCATGGCATGGCCCCGCCGCAGGGGATGGCACCTCCGCCTCCTCCGCCGCCGCCACCGTGGTGGCGCAAACGCTGAGGCGTGACAGACGAAGGGGGCCGATGGCCCCCTTTGTCGTTCCCCGAGTCGGCGATCGAATCAGCGCATGAAGCGCCCGGCCATGCCGATCACGTCATCCAGGATCGAGCCATCCTTGTCGGCATCGAGAAATCCACTGAGCAGTCCGCCGAGGCCGCTACCGGAGTCGGCAGTGGCGTGGGTCGCATTGCCGGCACCGAAACCCTGCTTGGCGATGGCACCCATCGCGATGCTGGCCAGCATCGGCAGCATTTTCTTGAGAATGCTGCTGTCGACGCCGCTGGCCTGTTCCGCGCGCGCGGCGACCTGGCGACTGACATCCTTGCTGCCGAAGATATGGCCCAGGATACCGTTGCCCTCTTCCACTGCTGCCTGCTGGGTGACGATCTCGGGCTGCTCGATGTAGCGACTGTGATTGCCGCGCGTCAATGCGCCGATCAGGTCATCAAGTCCCTTGGGGTCGCTGGCGTTGCGGCTGATTCCGCGACTCAAAGCCGGGACCAGCGCACCCACTGCCGAACGCGCCTCGTCCTCGTCCATCTGAAAATTGTTCGCGATCTGGCGCACCAGATCGCCATTCTGCGAATTCAGGATCATGTCCATCAGGTTCATGCTTCGGCTCCTTAAAGATTTGTTCTATTGATCACTGGCCGACGGCCAGTCCCATCACGAGCTTGACCACCCCCCACACGGTCAGCACGAACACCGCCGTGAGCAGGATGCCGACCAGGATGAAATCGCGCGGCCGGCCGCGGGTGAAATCGCGTTCGCGCGTGACGTTCTTCTGAACGCCGATGAACGACGACAGCACGCTGCCCAACACCTGCAGGAATGACAGCTTCTGATCCTTCTCGGGCACGTTCATGATCTCCTGGCGCGACGCCGACCGGGCCGCCAGTTTGCCAGAAAACGCCGGCGTGAGTACGCCTGCAGTAAAGCGCACCGCCATCACGCCGATATTCCAGGGATCAGGCAGCCGTCGGCGGAATGCGAATGATTGACATCGATCTCGAACACCTGGTGGTGTTGGTGGTGGAACCCTCGTCCACCCAGCGACGAATCATCTGCCGTGCGCTGCACAGCAACGGCGTGCGCACGGTGCTCGAATGTGCCAATGGCCGCAGCGCCCTGGCCCGCCTGCTGAACGATTCACCCGACCTGGTGATCAGTTCGCTGTACCTGCCGGACATGACCGGCACCGACCTGGTACACCATATTCGCGGCGCCGCCGACAGAGCCGACACGCCGTTCATGCTGATCTCGAGCGAGACCCGGTTCCGCTACCTGGACCCGATACGCCAGGCCGGCGTGGTTGGGATCCTGCCGAAGCCCTTCTCCGATGCCGAGCTGGGCACTGCACTGGCGACGACCCTGGACCTGCTCAGTGAATCAGGCAACAGCAGCGAGATCGAGGACCGTGATCTGCAGGTCCTGGTCGTCGACGACAGTCCACTGGCGCGCAAGCACATCACCCGCGTGCTCAACACACTCGGCATCTCGCGCATCGACCATGCAGCCAACGGCGTTGAAGCGGTGTCGATGATCGAGAAACATTTTTACGACTTCGTGGTCACCGACTACAACATGCCGCAGATGGATGGGCGCGAGCTGATCGACCACATCCGCCACGATGCCAGTAACGCCTCGCTGCCGGTGCTCATGGTGACCAGCGAAGCGAACGAGAACCGCCTGGCTGCCGTGCAGAAAAGCGGCGTCTCAGCGATCTGTGACAAACCGTTCCAGCCCGAAACGGTGCGCAGCCTGGTGCGACAGATGGTCGCTGAATGACAGCCCGTCACATGCGACGCTTGGTGAAACGCGTTGCCTGTGCGCTGGCCGGATCGTCGGGCCAGTAGTGTTTCGGATAACGTCCGCGCATCTCTTTTTTGACCTCGACGTAGGCGCCGCGCCAGAAACCGGCCAGGTCCTGCGTGACCTGCAGCGGCCGGCCCGCCGGCGACAGCAGGTGCAACACCGGTGCTATCCGGCCATCGGCCAGCACCGGGCCCTGTTCCAGGCCCAGCACTTCCTGCAATGGCACGGCGATCACCGGCGCACTTCCGATTGCGTACTCGATCGGGCGCCGGGTACCGGCTGGCGTATCGAAATGCGTCGGTAGCATGCGATCGAGTTGCTGTCGACGTTCCCAGCCCAGCCACGCCAGTAACATCTCCTCCAGGTTCAACTGGCGCAGCTGGCGGATACCCTGCCCCGGCTTCAGCCAGGCGGGCAGCCATTGCCCGACGCTGTCACGCAGCCCCTGGTCGGAAAAATCCGGCCACCCGGCGTCGGGCTCCAGCGCGCGCATCTGCTCGACACGGGCACGCAGCACCAGCGGATCGTCGAACAGCGCACCAAGTCCACGGGCACGGACCTGTCCTGCCAGCACGTCGGCCACCGGGTCGTCCGCGGTCAGCGCCACGGCTTCGTCCTGCAGCAGAATCGCGCCCAGGCGACGCACCCGGCGCGCGACTACGTCACCCAGGCGATCGTCCCAGCGCACCTCGCGCCCGGCCCGGATCTGGTCATCGAACAGACGCGCGAGATCGGCTTCGTCCAACTCGGCCGCCAGCCAGATCCGGCCGTCACGCTGACCCGCATCCAGGTTCGCGATCGCCAGCCACGGGCTACCCTGCAGCGGATCGCCTTCGGCCAACAGTGCGGCACGGCCGTTGCGCAGCAGGTAGCGACGACCATCGGCCGACGTGCAGCGCGCCACCCGTTCCGGAAACGCCAGCGCCAGCAGCTCGCCGGCATCGGTCGGACCGGCGCTTCCGCCGGGTACGACATCGCGAAGCTTTGCCAACTGTTGCGCGGCCCGATCGACCTGTCGCAGCGCATCGCGGTCGAATCCGGCCGGCAACGGCGAGCCGGAACGCAATGCGTTCAGCGCCTGGATCCGGACTGCCACGTCTGCACTGCGTTGCCACGGCTCACGCGCACGGAACACTTCGCGCTCGGACAGCAGCGCCGCGAGATCGGCGGCCAGCGATGCGCTGTCAGGATTCGTCGCCGCCAGCATCTGCGCCAGGCGCGGATGGGTCGGCATTGCCGCCATCGAACGCCCCAGCGGCGTGACACGTCCCTGTACGTCCAAGGCGCCGAGCATCTGCAACAGCTCGACGGCCTGCGCCCAATGTGCGGCCGGTGGCGGATCGAGCCATTGCAGCGCATCGGCCTGCGTCACGCCCCAGTTGGCCAGTTCCAGGACCAGGCTGGCCAGGTCTGCCTCGACGATCTCCGGCGGGGTGTCTGCCTCGAGCCGGGCATGGCGCGCCTCGCTCCAGCAGCGAAAGCAATGCCCGGGACCCTGGCGACCGGCGCGGCCGGCGCGCTGATCGGCCGACGCCTTGCTGATCCAGACCGTCTGCAAACGTGTCAGGCCGGTATTGGGATCGAAACAGGGTTTGCGCGCGAGGCCGCTGTCGACGACGGCAGCGACCCCGTCGATGGTCAGACTGGATTCCGCAATATCGGTCGCCAGGATCACGCGCCGCCGCGGACCCCGGCCGCGCAGAACGCGGTCCTGTTCGGAGGATGGCATGTCCCCGAACAATGTCTGCAGGTCGACGTCCGCAGACAGTCGGCCCTCCAGCTGTCGTGCCATGGCGTTGATTTCGCCACGCCCGGGCAGGAAAACCAGCACGTCACCCCCGGAATCCGCCAGGGCCAGATCGAGCGCCGTCACGGCTTCATCAACCGGGCGACGGTCGCGCACGTCCTGCCCGACATGATGCAATGCGACCGGGTACTCGCGGCCTGCCGCGCTGACCACCCCGGCAGCCATGAGCCTGGCCAGCGGTGCGGCATCCAGCGTAGCCGACATGGCCAGCAGGCGCAGGTCGTCGCGTAACGCCGAGCAGGTGTCGAGGCACAGTGCCAAGGAAAGGTCCGACTGCAGGTTGCGTTCGTGGAACTCGTCGAAGATGACCAGGCCGACCCCAGCCAGCTCGGGATCGGCCTGCAGTCGGCGCAGCAGCAGTCCTTCGGTAATCACCTCGATCCGGGTCGCAGTCGAGATGCGGCGCTCGAAGCGCACCTGGTAGCCCACGGTCTCACCGACCTTTTCGTTGAGCAGCGCCGCCATGCGGTGAGCCGCCATGCGTGCGGCCGGGCGGCGCGGTTCGAGCATTACGATCCGACGTCCCGCCAGCCATGCCTCGTCGAGCAGCAGCAGGGGAACCAGCGTGGTCTTGCCCGAACCCGGTGCTGCCGTCAGTACCGCATGCCGGTCGCGCAACACCTCGCGCAGTGCTTGCAGGCACTCACGCACCGGCAGATCGGGCAGTCCATCGCTGGTGGAATTTTGTCGCGCCAATGTCTATCTTCCGGGGCTGCGGCAGTTGGCCGTGCCGGGCACAGGAGACCCGGGTTGGCGCAAGACTACACGACAAGCTGATGCACACGCAGCGCTCCCGGCAACGCTGGGCCGTCTTCCTTGCCTCCCTGGTCCTGGTCGCCGGCACGATCGCGCTGTACCTGCTGTTGCAGCGGCCCTCCATCAGCCTGATCGACCGCATCCGCCAGGCCGGCGAACTGGTGGTCGCAACGCGCCATTCACCGACGACATTTTTTGCCGGTGCCGAGGGCACGGATGGCTTCAGTTATGAGCTGGTGGAGCGCTTTGCCGCCGAACTCGGCGTCTCGGTGCGCTACACCTTTCCCGCAACCATCGACCAACTCCTTGACGACATCGGTCACGGCCGCGTGCACATGGCCGCCGCACGCCTGGGGATGACCGAAGGCAAACGCCGGCAAATGCGCTTCTCGCTTCCATTCACATCGATCGAACAACAGCTGGTCTACCGACGCGGCGACTCCAAGCCGAACAGTTTCGACGACATCGGTCCCGGCCAGCTGTTCGTGATCGCCGGTTCGAGCCACGAGGAGACACTGCGCGCACTGCGTGAAACCGGGCATCCATCGCTGGCCTGGGTCCCGGTCGACGGCATCGGCGCAGACCCGTTGCTGGCCCGTCTCGACCGGGGTGAGATCCGGATGACCTTGGCCGACGCGAACGAGATCGCGCTGCACCGGCGCATCTACCGCCACATCGCGGTCGCGTTCGATCTCGATAACAGCTATCCGGTGGCCTGGGGATTTCCGCCCGCCGGCGATGACTCGCTGCGCGAGGCCGCCAACCGATTTCTGCAATCGATGACCGACAACGGCAGCCTGCAACAACTGCAGGCACGCTTCTTCGGCCACAACGGGCGCCTCAATTTCGTCGACACGCGCGAATTCTGGCGCCAGGTTCGCGACCGTCTGCCACGCTACCGGGCCCATTTCGAGGAAGCCGCGGAACTCACGGGAATCGACTGGCGGCTGCTCGCTGCGATCGGCTACCAGGAATCACATTGGCAGGCGGACGCTGTTTCGCCGACCGGCGTGCGCGGCATCATGATGCTGACCCAGGGAACGGCAAAACAGATGGGCCTGACCGACCGTGATGATCCACGACAGAGCATCATCGGTGGCGCGCGCTACCTGCGCGTGGTCGAACGCAAGATACCCGAACGCATCGCGGAACCGAACCGCCTGTGGCTAACCCTGGCCGGCTACAACATCGGCTTCGGCCACCTGGAGGATGCACGCGTACTGACTCAACGTGATGGCGGCGACCCGGACCTGTGGATGGACGTGAAGAAGCGCCTGCCGCTGCTGGCGAAAAAGGCCCATTACAAGACCGTGCGCTACGGCTTCGCACGTGGCCAGGAACCGGTCGACTATGTCGACAATATCCGCAATTACTACGACATGCTGGTGTGGTTCACGACCACTGCCGATGACAGCACACGCGCGTACCTGCTGGCGGCCGATGACTGATCAACCCGCCTGGCGTCACTTGGCCAGCGCTTCGGCTTCCATCGACAGGAACACCTGGTAAGCATTGCGCCGGTGTGCTGCATCGAACGCCGGCATATTCTCGAAACGGCTCCAGTCGGCGGCGTTGTAGGCACTGGCGAAATCCTGCAGGTCGTCGACGGCCGCTCCCATAACCTCGCGGACATAGGCCAGGTAATCGCGTGTGCCGGCGATTGCGGCCACCGGGTCTTGCGCAGCGCCACCGTGACCGGGAATCAGTGCGACCAGTTCATTGGTTTCCAATGCTTCGAGCGTTTCCAGCCAGCGCTTCGTGTTGGCATCACCGACGTAAGGCACCCGGCCCTCAAAAATGATGTCACCCGAGTACAGTACCTTGTCCGGTTTGACATACATCGTCAGGTCACCGTCGGAGTGTGCACTGCCCAGATAGTTGAGCTGAAAGTCCACACCACCAAGCGAGAAGGTATGTTCACGCTCGACCATCAGGTCCGGCTTGACCAGCCGCGTCTCGTCGTTGACCCAGGGTTCGAGCGAGAAGCGGCGTTCCTCCAGGCGTTCCTTCGCTTCCGGCGAATCGAGGTACTCGTAGGCGCCACGCGGCGAGATGATCTCGGCGCCTTCGTCCTTGAACACCTGCAGGCCATAGATGTGGTCGGCGTGATAGTGGCTGACGATGACCTTGACCACCGGCTGGTCGGTCACGCCCGCGATCAGTCCGCGCAGCCTGGCCGCCAGTGACGGCGAACCCAGCGCATCGAACACGACCACGCCGGCATCGGTGACGACAAACCCTGCATTCGAGATGAAACCGGCATTCTCGGTCGCGATGCCCGACTCGCCGCGCACGTAGTAGCAGTGCTCGCTGACCTTGTGCAACGGCATGTCGACATCGACCGGCGGGTAATCCTGCTGCGCCATCGCAGTTACCGTGGCAAGCAAACCCAGCACCAGGCCAATCGTCTTCATGCGTCCTCCCGGACAGTCATTCGTTACGCTGATCAACGCCGTGCGCGGAAGAAGGCGCGCAGCATCTCCGCACTCTCGTCGGCCAGCAGGCCACCCTCGCAGGTCGTGCGGTGGTTGAAACGCTCGTCGGACGGCAGCAGGTCGAACCGGCTGCCCGCGGCACCGGCACGTGGATCGGTAGCCCCAAACACCACCCGGTCAACCCGTGCATGCACGATGGCACCGGCGCACATGGCGCAGGGTTCGAGCGTGACGTACAGCGTGGTGCCGGGCAGACGGTAGTTTTCCAGCGCAGTGGCCGCGTCGCGCAGTGCCATCACCTCAGCATGTGCTGTCGGATCGTTGCGTCCAATCGGCTGATTCCAACCCTGGCCAATCACCTGGCAGCCGGCCACGATCAACGCGCCGACCGGCACCTCGCCAGCCTGCTCTGCGCGCCGCGCCAGCTCCAGCGCACGGCGCATATAGGCCTCGTCCTGTTCCGATTCAGACGCGCTCACGCGGCGCTTATTCCCACTCGATGGTGGCCGGCGGCTTGCTCGAGATGTCGTAGGCGACGCGCGACACACCACTGACTTCGTTGATGATCCGGCTCGACACCGTCTCGAGCAGTTCGAACGGCAGGTGCGCAAAGCTGGCCGTCATGAAGTCGATGGTCTTGACCGCGCGCAGCGTGATCACGTACTCATAACGACGCGAATCGCCGACCACGCCAACCGATTTGACCGGCAGGAAGACGGCGAAGGCCTGGCTGACCTCGTCGTACTGATTGGCCTTGTGCAATTCCTCGATGTAGATCGCATCGGCCCGGCGCAGGATGTCGGCGTACTCCTTGGTCACCTCGCCGAGGATGCGCACGCCCAGGCCCGGCCCCGGGAACGGGTGACGATAGATCATCTCGTACGGCAGGCCCAGTTCGACCCCGACCCGGCGCACCTCGTCCTTGAACAGTTCACGCAAAGGCTCGACCAGGCGCAATTTCATGTAGTCGGGCAAGCCACCGACATTGTGGTGCGACTTGATCACGTGTGCCTTGCCAGAGGCCGCTCCGGCCGACTCGATCACGTCCGGGTAGATGGTGCCCTGGGCAAGGTAGGCGACGCCATCGAGCTTGGCCGCCTCTTCCTCGAAGATATCGATGAACAGGTTGCCGATGATCTTGCGCTTCTGCTCCGGATCGGAAACGCCTTTGAGCCCCTTCAGAAAGCGGTCCTCGGCATTGATGCGGATCACGTTGACGCCCATGTGCTCGGCGAAGGTCGCCATGACCTGGTCGCCCTCATTCAGACGCAGCAGGCCATTGTCGACGAAGATGCAGACCAGCCGGTCGCCAACCGCGCGGTGCAGCATGGCTGCCACCACCGACGAGTCGACGCCGCCGGACAGGCCGAGCACGACCCGGCCATCACCGATCTGCTCACGCATCTTCGCGATGCTGTCATCGATGATGCTGTTCGGGTTCCACAGTGCCTCGCAGCCGCAGATCTCGAACAGGAAGCGTTCGAGAATACGTCCGCCCTGGCGCGTGTGCGTGACTTCGGGATGGAACTGCAGGCCGTAGAAGCCGCGCTCCTCGTCAGCCATGCCGGCCAGCGGTGCATTGTCGGTGCTGCAGATCACCTTGAACCCGGGTGGCAGTGCCTCGACCCGGTCACCGTGACTCATCCAGACATCGAGCATGCCCCAGCCTTCGCTGGTGGTGTGATCTTCGATGTCTTTGAGCAGGCGTGAATGACCGCGCGCACGCACCTGCGCATAGCCATACTCGTGCTTGGCCGAGGTCGCGACCTCACCGCCCAGCTGCGCCGCCATGGTTTGCATCCCGTAGCAGATTCCCAGCACCGGCACGCCGAGTTCGAACACCGGTTTGGGCGCACGCGGCGTATCTTCACCTGTCACCGTCTCCGGTCCACCGGACAGGATCACACCGTTTGGCTTCTGCTCGCGCAGTGCCTCCTCACAGTTATCATACGGCCAGATCTCGCAGTAAACACCGGCCTCGCGCACCCGGCGCGCGATCAGCTGCGTGTATTGCGACCCGAAATCGACGATCAGTACGCGATGGGCGTGAATATCAGTGGTCATGCAACGGACCCCGGCAAGCCTGTGGAATGATTGATGGGCGCATCTCGTTCACAGCGCGCCACGAAGAGAACTGCAACCAAGATCGCAGCCGGCAGGCGCAGTGGTCGCTGCCCGACGGCCGGCCGCGAGCCGATCAATCGCGCCGATAGTTCGGCGCCTCTTTGGTGATCTGCACATCATGCACATGTGACTCGCGCATCCCGGCATTGGTCACACGCACGAACTTCGGTTCGGTGCGCATCTGTTCGAGGGTCGCGCAACCGGTGTAGCCCATGCTCGAACGGATTCCGCCGACCAGCTGGGTGATCACGTTGATCAGCGGACCCTTGTACGGCACGCGCCCCTCGATCCCCTCGGGCACCAGCTTGTCCTTCTTGGTGTCTTCCTGGAAGTAGCGGTCGCTCGAACCCT
>JAGRHE010000309.1 GCA_020445165.1 Gammaproteobacteria bacterium | reverse complement strand
CGAGGTCTATGTATTCACGCCGCGTGGCCAGATCTTCGTGCTGCCCAAAGGGGCGACCGTGATCGACTTCGCCTATGCCGTGCATTCCGATGTTGGCAACCAGTGCGTGGCGGCCAGGATCGACCGACGCCTCGCACCATTGCGTTCGCAGCTGCGCAACGGGCAGACCGTGGAGATCATCACCAAGCCCAACAACCGGCCCAACCCGGCCTGGCTGGATTTTGTCGTGACCGGCAAGGCACGGGCCACGATCCGCTCGTTCCTGAAGCGTCTGGAGCAGAAAGAGGCGGTCGAACTGGGCCGGCGCCTGCTCGAGCGTGAGCTCGAAGCGCTGGGGCGCGATATCGTCAGCATCGATGAAGGCGACTTGGGCACACTGCTGAAAGAGATCGGTGTATCCGGTTTCGATGAATTGCTGGAACAGATCGGACTCGGCAACCGCATGGCCAAGCTGGTCGCACGCCGGTTACTGCAACCGGAAACCGAACCGGTCGCCAATGCCGACGAGCCGGCCGGTTCGCTGACGATCAAGGGCACCGAGGGCATGGTGGTCAGTTTCGCCAAGTGTTGCGGACCGATCCCGGGTGACCCGGTCGTGGCGATCTTCAGTCCCGGACGTGGACTCGTCGTGCATCACCAGGACTGTCCCAATCTCGGCGACTTCCGCCGCCAGGGACAGAGCTGGCTCGATGTGCAGTGGGCCGATGAGATCGGTGGCGAGTTCTCGACCGCGATCCGCCTGGATGCCGGCAACCAGCGCGGCATGCTGGCGACGATCGCCTCGCTGATCGCCGAAGAGGGCTCCAACATCGAGGATGTACGCAGCGAGGAGCGCGACGGCCTGAGCACCAGTCTTCGCTTCGTCGTTTCGGTGCGCGATCGCAAACACCTGGCCAGTATCATTCGGCGCCTGCGCAACGTGCCGTTCGTGCTCCGGGTCAGTCGCGTCATCGGCTGACCGTCCCGCCCGTCAGTCGCCGCTCAGGCGCAGTTCACCGTCGTGGAATTCGAGTCGGCGTTCGCCGTTGAGGACGGCGTTCAGTGCGTCACCGGCCAGCGCTTTGCGCCAGCCCTCCTGCAGGGGTGTGTCAGCCTGGCCGCGCACCAGCTTTTCCAGGTCCTTGCGGGTGGCGACCGCCTGCGGCGAAAGCTGGTGGCGGTCGGCGATCAGGCGCAGCGCGGCGTTCAAAAGGTCGACCTGGGCGTCCTGTTGCGCGGTCAGCGGGGTCGGTCGGCTTTTGTCTTGCGGCCATTGCTCGCGCGGCAGCGCTGCCGCGTCTGCGACCAGCTTGAGCAGGGTTTCGCCCTCACGTCGGATCAGGCCGGGTTCGAGACCACGGATCTTGGCCAGTCCCGCCGCATCGCGCGGCATGCGCCGGCTCAACTCGATCAGGGCGTCGTCTTTCAGCACCCATTTGCGTGGCAGGTCGCGTTTGCGTGCCTCGCGCTCGCGCCAGGCGGCCAGGTGTTGCAGGACAGCCAGCTGGCGACCGCGCAACACCTGCCGACCCTTGGCCCGTTGCCACATGTCCTGCGGATCGGGGTAGTAGGTCTGTGGATCGGCCAGGGTCGCGAAATCGGCGGCCAGCCACTGCAGGCGTTCGCGATCGAAAAGGTGTCCACGCATGTGCAGGTACAGCTGCCCGAGGAACACCACGTCGTCGAGCGCATACCGCATCTGGCTCGCGTCCAGCGGTCGCTGCGACCAATCGGTCCGCGACTGGTCCTTCGGCAGTTCGACGTCCAGCAACAGCTTGACCAGGTTCGCATAGCCGATCT
This sequence comes from Gammaproteobacteria bacterium, assembly GCA_020445165.1. The sequence goes on along the minus strand of JAGRHE010000309.1, from coordinate 1,073 downwards.
GGTCGCCATGCCCGAGCAGGGCCGCCGCGGGCTGGGTGTCGAACACCGGCATCGGCAGGCGATGGTAGTCGTGCAGGAATATCTCGAGATCCTGACGTGCTGCATGCAGCACCTTCAGGATCGCGCCATCGTAGAGGATGTCCAGCAGAGGCTGCAGGTCATCGAGTCGCAATGGGTCGACACAGGCGGCGACCTCGCCGTTGCAGACCTGCAGCAGGCAGAGCCTCGGGTAGTAGGTCTTCTCGCGGATGAACTCCGTGTCGATCGCCAGCCACTCGCTGTCACGCAGCTTCGCGCACAGCTCGTGCAACGCGGCCGGGGTGTCGACGAACTCTTCTTGCATCAGCAGTACCCTTGATAAAGCGCAAGAATATCACCGCACGCCTCACCCGCGCGTCGTCGCGCGGTAAGATGGCGCGGTTGCGGGTCTCGTGGATGGACAGGATGCTGCCACTGCTGAGGTATTTCTTGGGTCTGGCCCTGCTGCGCCGGGGACCGCAGGATCTGCCGTCGTCATCGTTCTTGCTGCTGTTGGCGGCTGCGCTCGGGGTGTTGGTTGGTGGCGCCAACGGTGTCGCGTTGTTCGGCGGTGTCGCCGCGGCGCTCGCCGCCAATCTGCTCGATCTGGTGTTGTCGCTGACGATGCTGCTGGTGGTGCTGCAGCTGCGCGGTCACCCGGCGCGCTGGCTGCAGACCGCCACGGCCTTTCAGGGTCTGGGCGCCCTGGCCGGGCTGTCGATGCTGCTGCTGCGACCGCCGTTGGCGGCACTCGGTCTGGTCGATGTCGCCGTGTTGATCGATCTGTTGCTGATGGTGTGGTTGCAGGTCGCGCTCGGCGGCGTCATCCGACACGCCCTCGACCTGCCCCTGGCCGCCGGCGTCATGATCGTATTGGTTTATACCGTGGTGGCCTTCAGTCTCGTAACGCGGGTCTTCCCGCCGGTGATCGGTCCCTGAATGAAGATACATATCCTCGGCATCTGCGGCACCTTCATGGGCGGCATCGCGCTGATCGCGCGCGCGCTCGGCCACGAGGTCTCGGGATCGGATGCCAACGTCTATCCGCCGATGAG
>JAGRHE010000308.1 GCA_020445165.1 Gammaproteobacteria bacterium | reverse complement strand
GGCCATGATGCGCAGCAGCGACGACTTGCCGGCGCCATTCAGGCCGAGCACGCCGATCTTGGCGCCGGGAAAGAACGACAGGGAGATGTCGCGCAGGATCTGCCGTTTCGGCGGCACGACCTTGCTGACACGGTTCATGGTGAAGATGTATTGGGCCATGGGATCCTGCTTCGGGGCTGGTCTGCGAAGCCGGCGATTTTACACGGACCGCCGGCGTTTAAAAAAAGCCTCTGTGGCCGCTAGCTGTGGCAGGAAGCGGAAAGCGGAAAAAGAACAATGGACGAGGCTGAAACGCGGCGTCGCGGGCGCGGACACAGACCTGCGATGCGCTGGCTGCTGGCCCTGGTCGCCAGTGGCCTGCTCGGAATATTGCTGGGGCGATGGACCAACCCGGTCGCGGAACCCGGTTTCCAGGCGGCAGTCGGGATCACACCGCCCGTGCCGTCAGGGAGTTTTCCCGTCGAGGCCGTTACGACATTGCTGGTGCTGTTGCTGGTGTTCCTGTTCTGGCAGCGACGCTCGCCGTCGACCGATGGCTCGCCGCGCGACCGGCAGACCGGCCTGTACCAGCCTGCATTCGTCGCCGAGTCGTTGCGCAACCAGTTTGCGCGCGAAGACCGGGAAGGGCGCAGCCGTGTGGCCCTGGTGCTGATCGAGATCGATGACCTGGATACCCTGCGTGGCCGGTACGGTCGTGCGGCCGTGGAAAGCATCGGCGCGCTGCTCGGCCGGCGCATCGGCAGCCAGGTACGCGTCGGCGACCTGCCGGTGCGGCTCAACGACAGCCGTTTCGCGGTCTACCTGCAATGCGACGAACTGGAACAGGCAGCAGCCTTCACGCGCCGCGTCGCGATGCTGCTGTCGCGCGACCAACTCGAATTTCGCGGTGACGTCGTCAAACTGGCGATCCGCAGTGCCAATGTGCTGCGCTCGCCGGGTGAATCGCCGGAGTCGCTACTCGATCGGGCTCGGCAGGGCCTGGATGGAGCGGTGGCGGATGCCAGGCCGCAGTCGGTCTAACACCCGTGTCAGGCCCTTACAAAAACCGCCAGTTGCAGCGAATGCAGGACCGCCGACCAGTCGCTGTGATGATGCAGCCGGAAACCGGATGCGGCGAATGCATCGACCATCTCCCGGCGTGATGCCGGGTATTGTTTGATTTCCTTGCCGTACAGACGGTGTCGGATGCGGCGCCTGACTGCCGATATGGACTTCGGTGAGTGATACGACATGACCACGTAGCGGTCGGCGACGCGGCACATCTCCTGGATCAGTTCGCGCCGCTGCCCGGGATCGGCGAAGTGGTGCAGCAGACGGAAACACAACACCGCATCGTAGCTGCGGTCGGCGTAGCTCAGCTCGAATACGTTCTGTGCTTCGATGGTGGCCTGAACCCCGGCCCGTTCGACCTGCTCGCGGGCGACCTTTAGCGCCGCTTCACCAAGATCGACCCCGGTCACCTCGTATCCCTGCTGTGCCAGCCAGATCGAGGCTCGGCCCACACCGCAGGGGGCGTCGAGGACAGTCTTGACCGGTCCGAGCGAGGAGAATGCTGCCTCGATCAGCTGCATCTCCCTGGCATGCTTGGACGGATCACGCTGCAGGTAGGCCTCGGCCTTGTGCATGCTGTGCTTGACGCGCGGGGCGTAACGGGAATCGGCGTTGTTGAAGGTTGTCATCGTGTCTCGGCGAGCAGGCGCAAGTTGGCCAGTGAATGCCGCACACGATAGTGTTCGAAACTTAAGCCCGGCTTAACTTCCCTCGATGCCGGTCAGCCGCGGCCGGCATGCAGCTCTGCCGCCAGCAGGGTGTTCTCGAGCAGGGTGGCGACCGTCATCGGGCCGACCCCGCCCGGCACCGGCGTGATCCAGCTGGCGACCTGGCTGACTGCCGCGGTGTCGACGTCGCCACACAGGCTGCCGTCGTCGCGGCGGTTGATGCCGACGTCGATCACGATCGCACCCGGTTTGACCCAGTCGGCCTTGACGAACTCCGGTACCCCGACCGCGGCGACCACGATGTCAGCGCCACGCACCTTGTCGGCCAGGTCGCGGGTCTTGCTATGGCACACGGTCACGGTGCAGCGCGCCATCAGCAGTTCGAGAAACATTGGCCGGCCGACGATGTTGGACTGGCCGATGATGACCGCGTCCTTGCCGACCAGGTCGATACCGGTACGGGCCAGCATGGTCATCACGCCCTTGGGAGTGCACGGGCGCAGGATCGGCCGGCGCAGAACCAGTCGGCCGACGTTGTAGGGGTGGAAGCCGTCGACGTCCTTGGTTGGCAGGATGCGCTCGGTGACCGCGTCCTCGTCGATATGCCGCGGCAGGGGCAGCTGTACCAGGATGCCATCGACTTCTTCGCGCGCGTTGAGGTCGTCGATCAGGGCCAGCAGCTCGTCCTGCGTGGTGGACGCCGGAAGTTGCATCAGTTCCGAATAGAAGCCGACCTGTTCGCAAGCCTTCTGCTTGTTGCGCACATAGACCTGCGAGGCTGGGTTGTCACCGACCAGGACAACGATCAGGCCCGGTGCGCGCTGGCCGCTGGCACGGCGTTGTTCCACCTGGCCCTGGATGTGTTCACGGAGTTCGGCCGCGATGGCCTTGCCGTCGAGGATCTGAGCGCTCATTTCGTTTCAGGCAACCTGCTGTTGTGACTGGCGATTTCGGGGCGAAGCGGCGATGATAGCAGAGCATCCGCCGATAATTGACCGGATTGCGGCCGCGGCGTACCATATGCGGCCTTCGCAAATGGGCGAGGACCTCGGGGTATAGCGCAGTCTGGTAGCGCGCCTGCTTTGGGAGCAGGATGTCGGGAGTTCGAATCTCTCTACCCCGACCATAATTCGCGATAGGA
>JAGRHE010000307.1 GCA_020445165.1 Gammaproteobacteria bacterium | reverse complement strand
CGACGCGCTGCGCACCGTTTCGGAAGGCGTGAACGCGCTGCGCAGTCCGGATCGATCGGTCATTCTCGTGACTCATTACCAGCGCCTGCTGGATTACATCGAACCGGACTTCGTGCACGTGCTGGCCGATGGCCGGATCGTGCGCTCAGGTGACAAGACTCTCGCCAAGGAGCTGGAGGAGCGTGGCTACAGCTGGCTGGCAGACGGGGAGGCAGCATGAACGGAAGTGACGTCGTGGAAACGGATATCGACAGTGTCCTCGGGACTGCGCTTGCCACTGGCCCGTCGGCGGCGAATGATCCGATCGCGGCGGTGCGTGCACGCGGGATCGAGAACGCGCGCCGATTCGGTCTACCGGTAAGGAAACAGGAGGCCTGGCGCTATACGCCGGTCTCCTTTCTGCAGCGGGCCGCCTACCAGCCCTACACTGACGGGCCCAATCAGGCATTGCAGGCGGGCGACATAGACGAACTGCTGCTCGCCGGATCTGCAGGGCCGCGGATGGTATTTGTCAACGGACACTACGCGCCGGCGCTTTCCGCGTTGGGCGATATCGCGAGTGGCATTCACGTTTCGTCGCTGGCGAAAGGGCTGGCAGGCGATGGTGCGGATGCATTACCGGAGCAGTTCGACCAGGTTGCCGATCATCGTCATCTGTTCAGCGCGATGAACTCTGCGCTGATGGCTGATGGCGCCCTGATCCGGGTCGACCCGGGAACGCGCAGCGAACTGCCGATCGAGGTGTTGCATATCGCGGTCGGCAGCGACGAACCGGTCATGTTTCATCCGCGCCACCTGGTGCTGGTCGGCGCCGGGTCGGACGTGCGCCTGGTCGAACGCTACGCCAGTCTCGGCTTGGATTCGGTGTATTTCAACAATGCGGTGCTGGAAGTCGTAGTCGAAGAAGGCGCCTCGCTGATCCATGAGTGCCTGCAGCAGGAGAGCCCGAGGGCACAGCATCTGACCGATCTGAACGTGCGACTCGGCGCCACTGCCCGCTATCGCTACGCGCTGGCGGCCCTGGGCGGCGAATGGTCGCGTTGTGAACTAAAGCTGCGCTTCGACGGGGAAGGGGCCAGTGCCGATTTGAATGGTCTGATGCTGGCACGTGACGGGCAGCTAAACGATGTGCACCTGGACATTGACCACGCCGTCCCGTCGTGCACCAGCACAGAGACGTTCAAGAGCATCCTCGAGGGGCGCGGCCGGGTCGTGTTTGACGGCCGGATCCTGGTAGCGCGCGATGCGCAGAAAACGGACGCGGCCCTGACCAACCACAACCTGATGCTGTCCCGGTCAGCCGAAGTGGATTCCAAGCCACAGCTCGAGATTTTTGCCGATGACGTGAAATGCAGTCATGGCACGACCGTCGGTGAACTGGATCGCGAGAAGCTTTTCTACCTGCGCTCACGCGGAGTTCCGGAAAAACTGGCTACCCGGATGCTGTGCCAGGGTTTCGCCAACGACGTGCTCGAACGCTTCGTGACCCCAGCATTGCGGGAGCGGGCAGCGCGGGTGCTGGATGAGCGTCTCCTGACGGCTGCCGGTTGACGGGGTGAAAGATGTTGGCGATCAAAGACAGCGAAAGGGTCTCCGGCGGAGCGTGCATGTCATCGGATGATGAACGGCTGCAGGCGATCATTGCCGCGCTGCGTACGGTGCACGATCCCGAGATACCGGTGAACATTTACGACCTCGGTCTCATCTACGGGATCGATGCGGTGGGCGAGGATGGCATCGCGATCGACATGACGCTGACCGCGCCGGGTTGCCCGGTTGCCGGAATCCTGCCGGGCCAGGTGGCAAAAGCCGTCGAGAGCGTCGCGGGGATAAACCATTGCGAGGTCCGCCTCGTCTGGGACCCGCCCTGGACGCAGGACACTATGAGCGACGAGGCGAAACTGGAACTGGGATTGTTGTGACCGCCTTCGGGCTGTCCGGGAGGTATTTCAAATGAGTGTGACACTGACTGAGAGTGCCGCGCGCCATGTCAGCAGGGAGCTTGCGAAGCGTGGCCACGGCGAGGGACTTCGGGTTGCCACCAAGAAGAGCGGCTGCACCGGGTTTGCCTACGTGGTCGATTACGCTGACAGCATCGGGCCCGATGACCATGTGTTCGAGAGTCATGGCACCAAAGTCGTCATCGACGAGTTGTCGCTGAAACAGGTGGATGGGATGACGATTGATTTCGTAAAGACAAACCTGCTCAACCATGGCTTCGAGTTCCGCAATCCCAACGTCAAGGACATGTGCGGTTGCGGCGAGTCGTTCAGTGTCTGACATGCCAGGTCTGACGGTCGACGACGTTGTCGAAAACTTCGATCTGCTCGACGACTGGGAGGCGCGCTACGCCTACCTCGTCGAACTCGGTGAATCGTTGGCCGCGATGGACGATCGCTACCGGCTCGACGACAACAAGGTAAAGGGCTGCATCAGCCAGGTATGGGTGTGTGCACTGCCTTCGCCGGCGGGTGACGACCGCATCGATTTCGTCGGTGACTGTGATACGGCGATCATCAAGGGTGTGCTGGCATTGTTGATTGGCCTGATGTCGGGACACACATTGCAGGAGATCGACGAAATGGATATCGATGGCCTGTTCGACAAGCTGAAGCTGGCCGAGAACCTTAGTCCGAATCGTCATTTCGGCATCTACGCGATCGTCGAGCTCATGCGCGGCAAGGCGCATACCTTGTCACGAGATCCGATCGATAGCCCCGCCTGACCGTCTCCCGGGTTGCACGGGCTAGTCAGCAGCCACCGCTGGTTTTACCATCCGGGCCTTTCCGTACCCCAACCGCCTGGAGTCAGGATGAGAAAAATAAGCGCCTCGGTCAGCCCGGAAGGCAAGCTCGAGGTATT
>JAGRHE010000306.1 GCA_020445165.1 Gammaproteobacteria bacterium | reverse complement strand
CAGCACCATCACCATGCAGGTGGCACGCAACTTCTACCTGAGTAGCCAGAAGACCTACACCCGCAAACTCAGCGAGATCTTCCTCGCCCTGCGTATCGAGAACGAGCTGAGCAAGCAGGAGATCCTCGAGCTCTACCTGAACAAGATCTATCTCGGTCACCGCGCCTACGGCGTCGGTGCCGCCGCGCGTGTCTACTACGGCAAGACGGTCGACGAGCTCGACCTGGCACAGACCGCGATGATCGCCGGCCTGCCCAAGGCGCCTTCGAGCTTCAACCCGCTGACCAACCCGCCGCGCGCGCTGGAGAGGCGCAACTACGTGCTGGGGCGGATGCTGGAACTGGGCTACATCGACCAGGCAGAGCACGACGAGGCCGCAGCACAGCCGATCAGCGCCAGCCGCTACACGCCGGAGATCGAGGTCGAGGCGCCCTACGTCGCCGAGATGGTGCGCAGCGAGATGGTCGAGCGTTACGACCAGGATGCCTACACCGGCGGCTTCACCGTCTACACCACGGTTAACGGGCGCGACCAGGAAGCCGCCAACAGCGGCGTTCGCAACGCCCTCGATGCCTACAGCGAGCGGCATGGTTACTACGGTGCCGAGGAACGGTTGGACCCGGTACCGACCACTCCCGAAGCACTGGATGCGGCACTGGCCGACCGGCCCACGGTCGGCAAGCTGCTGCCGGCAATCGTGATCGAAGTCGGCGACAAGGAGGCAACCGCCTATCTCGGCAAGGGTCGCAAGGTGGCCCTGGACTGGGACGCGATGAAGTGGGCGAGTCCCTACATCAGCAGTGACCGTCGTGGTGCGGCACCGAAAAACGCCGCAGATGTCGTCAAGCCCGGCGATGTCATCCGCGTTCAGGAAGTCTTGACGGACAAGAAGGAAGGCGACGCAAAGACACCACGCTGGCAGCTGTCCCAGGTACCGCGTGCGGCCGGCGCGCTGGTCGCGCTCGACCCGGCCGATGGCGCGATCCGGGCACTGGTTGGCGGGTACGACTTCTATGCCAGCAAGTTCAACCGGGTGACCCAGGCCCTGCGCCAGCCCGGCTCGGGATTCAAGGCCTTCATCTACTCCGCCGCGCTGGCCAACGGCTTCACGCCGGCCAGCCTGATCAACGACGCACCGGTTGTGTTCGACGACGCCAGCCTGGAAGGCGCCTGGCGACCCGAGAACGCGTCCGGCAAGTTCTTCGGTCCGACCCGTCTGCGCGAGGCACTGACCAAGTCGCGCAACCTGGTCTCGATCCGCCTGCTGCGCAGCATGGGCATCGAGACCGCGTTGCAGCACATCGAGCTGTTCGGCTTCGACAGCAACGAGCTGCCGCACAACCTGTCGCTGGCCCTGGGCAGCGCCAGTGTCACGCCATTGCAGATGGCCAGGGCCTACGCGATCCTGGCCAACGGCGGTTTCCGGGTCGAGCCCTATGTCATCGAGCGCATCGAGCAGGACGGTGAAGGCACCGTGTACCGGGCGACCCCGGCAACCGTGTGCGAAGACTGCCCCGAGGGCAGCAGCTTTGCCGACGGCCGCACGGTGGCACCGCGCGTACTGGATGCGCGCAACCGCTACCTGATGTACTCGATGATGCAGGACGTGATCCGGCGCGGCACCGCCACCGATGCCCGCAAGCTGGGCCGCTCCGACATCGCCGGCAAGACCGGTACGACCAACGACCAGCGCGATGCCTGGTTCAACGGCTTCAACCTGCGCCTGGTGGCGAACGCCTGGGTCGGCTTCGATGACAACAGCAAGCTTGGGCGCGGCGAGTTCGGTGGCAAGGCGGCATTGCCGGCTTGGATGGACTTCATGCGCGTGGCACTGCAGAACATCCCCGATGTCGAACCGAAGATGCCCGCGGGCCTGACCTCGGTACGTATCGATTCGCGCACCGGTGCGCGAGTGAGTTCCGGCGGCAAGAACACGATGTTCGAGATCTTCCGCGTCGAGAACGTGCCGGAGGCCAGCGGCAGTGCCGGCAGCGCACCGTCGCTGGCGCCACCGCCGACCCAGGACCTGTTCTGAAACGCCGTCACCCGCGATCCGATGATCCCGGGCTGGCGGAGGCCGCGGCACGCCTGGTGGTCGAGCAGCAGTTCGACCTTATCGAGGCCGTGCAACGCCTCGCTCGGGAGGCCGGCCTGCGGCCGCAGCACATCGGCGTAAAACCCAAACAGCTGCGGGCGGCGATCGCCGACCACCGCCGCCTGTTCCGCCCGCAACAGCTGGCTGTCCTGAATTCCAATCGGCGCCTAGCGCTCGAAGCCATGCGCGACCTGGCAGACTTCGAACCGCGCCTGGCCGGACCACTGGTGCATGGCGATGGGCCGCTGCAGCGTATCCGCCTGCTGCTGCGCGCCGACAGCCCGGAGCAGGTCATCATGCACCTTCAGGATCGGCACATTCCATGGCAGAGCGGTGAAGTGACGCTGCTGTATTCCGGCGACCGGCGCATCGCCCATCCTGCATTGCGCTTTGTCGCCGGCGACGCCGAGGTGGAACTGGTGATCCTGGAACCGGACCGACGCAGCGATCCGGCGCGCGATCCGCTCGGCGCAGGCAAACTGGACGCGCTGGATCCGGCAACGCTGGAGAAGCTAATCGCGCAGCAAGAGGAATGAGCAGGGCGGCAAGGGCACTGCCGCCAGACGCCTTTAGCTGTTGCCGTGACCGGGCGAATCGCTATCCGCGCTGATCCAGCGACACGTAGTCACGCAGGGTTGCGCCCTGGTAGAGCTGACGCGGCCGGCCGATGCGATGCTTCGGATCGTCGAGCATCTCCATCCAGTGACTGACCCAGCCGGCGGTGCGCGCAATCGCGAACATCACCGTGAACATGCTGTCCGGAATCCCCA
>JAGRHE010000305.1 GCA_020445165.1 Gammaproteobacteria bacterium | reverse complement strand
GGGTCGGCGGTTCAAATCCGCCCCTTGCTACCAACTCCCTGAATAAGGCGGTCCCGGCTGGACCGCCGTATTCGCATCCAACTCCCTGCGTCAGCGCATGGCATCTGAAGACAAGCGGCAATGGTCCGACCTGACCGGCGAAGAGCAGCTCGCGCTGCGCGAGGCCTACGGTCACTATCTTGACCGCCTTCCGCCCACCTGCGATTTGAACGAAAAGATCGAGCGCTTCCGCCACTGGCTCGCCGAGCACGGCATCGATTATCCGGTTGACCGGTGAACTATCTCTGCCGGTTGCAGTCATATGGGGCGTAGGCGAGATGCCTGCCAGCGAACACGATGTTCGTTGAGACTCCCCTTGGTAATTGGCCGATGCCCCGGTAAAGGGCATCGGCCTGTTTTTTTGCGCGATTGTGGTGCTCTTGGCGCATCGTATGCACCAATATGGTGCGTATTTCCGAGCTCGATCGGGAAGTTGGCTTTATAATCAAACGGTTATGTGGTGGCACGTTTGGTGCATTCACCTCGTCGGTTCAGATCCTGCCAGCTAACGAAAAATCCAAGAGGCGAATTCCGATGAGAGTGATCAAGACCCCCTACAAGGCGGCTTCCGCGGCACTGTGTCTGCTACCGGCCGTCGCCATGGCCGACGATGCCGTGGTCAATGCCAGTGACACGGCATGGATTCTCACCGCGACAGCGCTGGTGTTGTTCATGACCCTGCCCGGGCTGGCCCTGTTCTACGGTGGACTGGTTCGCAGCAAGAACGTGTTGTCGGTGCTGATGCAATGCTTTGCGATTGCCGGTGTCTCGTCGATCCTGTGGTTGGTGGCCGGCTACAGTCTTGCGTTTGGCGAGGGCAACGCGTGGATCGGCGACTTGAGCAAGGCAATGATGTCTGGTGTCGGTCGCGACACCCTGTCGGGCCAGATTCCCGAGTCCTTGTTCATGCTGTTCCAGATGACGTTTGCGATCATCACGCCGGCGCTGATCATCGGTGGCTTTGCCGAGCGCATGCGGTTCTCGGCGATGCTGCTGTTCAGCGCCTTGTGGTTGATGCTGGTCTACGTGCCGGTGACCCACTGGGTCTGGGGTGGTGGTTGGCTGGGACAGATGGGGCTGTACGACTTTGCTGGTGGCACCGTGGTGCATATCACCGCTGGGGTCGCCGCGCTGGTTGCGGCAATGGTCCTCGGGCCGCGGCGTGGTTTCCCGACCACGGCGATGCCGCCGCACAACATGACCATGACCGTGATGGGTGCCGGCATGCTCTGGGTCGGCTGGTTCGGCTTCAACGGCGGCAGCGCCTTGGCGGCCAACGGTGATGCGGCGATGGCGATGCTGGTCACACACATCTCGGCTGCAGCCGGTGCGATGCTGTGGATGACAATGGAATGGCTGCGTTTCGGCAAGCCCAGTGCGCTGGGTGCGGTTACCGGTATGGTCGCCGGCCTTGGAACCATCACCCCGGCGTCGGGCTTCGTCGGGCCGGGTGGGGCGCTGGTGATCGGTGTCCTGGCCGGTTTCGTGTGCTTCAACGCGACCCTGTTCATCAAGCGCGTGCTGAAGATCGACGACTCACTGGACGTGTTCCCTGTGCACGGTGTCGGAGGGATCCTCGGCACGTTGATGGCGGGTGTGTTCTCGGCTACCAGCCTGGGCGTGTTCAGCGGGTACGGGTTTGCCGACGGCATCGAGAACATGGGCGGCCAGTTGTATGTTCAGGCCGTTGGCGTGATCGCGACCATCGTCTTCACCGCCGTGATGACCTGGATCATTCTCAAGGTCGTCGGGTTGATGGTCAGCTTGCGGGTGAGCGAGGAAGACGAGATCCAGGGCCTGGATATCACGCTGCACGAAGAGCGCGGTTACGACAACCTCTGATCGGCCTGAGCTCGGGTTTGCGAAACCGGGGCGGCCCGCGGCCGTCCCGGTTTTTTTGTCAGTCGCGCTCGAACAGGTCGCGATAGGCCGCCCAAGTGGCGTAACCGAGCAGCGGGAAGATCACGACGAAGCCGAGGAAGAAGGTCAACATCCCGACCAGCGTCAGCCCCGCGATGGTTGCGCCCCAGAGGATCATCGGAAGTGGCTGTTCCAGCGTGGCCTTGACGCTGGTCACCACGGCCGTGCCGAAATTGGCGTGTCCATCGAGCACCAGCGGCAGCGACCAGGCGGTCAGCGCGAACATGGCGACGGCAAAGACGGCGCCGACGCCAAACAGCACGGCGATGAAGCCCAGGCCTTCGGGCGTTCCCATGGCGGCGATGAAGCTCGACGATCCGGTGATGTTGCCGACGTAGAGCGCGGCCACCAGGGTCGAAAAGCGGATCCAGATGATCATGATCAGGGCCAGCAGCAGGGTAAACAGGGCCACGGCGCCGAGCCGTCCGCGCAGCGTCGACCAGCAGGTGTTCACCCGGATCGTCTCGCCGCGGTCCTGCAACTGAGCAATCCGGTACAGGCCCATCGCCAGCAGCGGGCCGACCAGCAGAAACCCGGTCCAGAAGGTGAGCACGAACTGTGGCTGGCGCAAACCAAGCACAGAAATCGCCAGGCCGATCGCGGCGAAGATACCGCCATACAACAGCGACACCCCGCGATTGCTGTCGAAGTAGCGTTTGCCTTCGCTCAGCCAGCGCAGTGCTGCCTTGTCGTCGAGCTGCCGCCTTGGCGGCAGTTTCATCGGTTCGTAAACGATCGGATCCCCGGATTGCGCGTCGGTCATGGTGCTTCTCCCGTGTGCCATTCCCGGCAATAAGACGACATAAGGCGAACGTTATTTCCGCGCGGATTCCCAAGGAATCGCGTAACCGACTCGCGAAAATGGGGTTTGGAATGGAAAAGAGCAGCCACAGGGGCTGCTCTTTAGGAGATTGGTCGGAGTGATAGGATTCGAA
>JAGRHE010000304.1 GCA_020445165.1 Gammaproteobacteria bacterium | reverse complement strand
TCCGACGCTTAACGACCATTTCAAGATCCAGAGCGTGTCCGGCAGCATCACGCCGCCGCCTCCTCCGTTCACGCCGAACGAGGTCCCGGTGCCGATGCCCCTGGCATTGTTCGGTGTCGGCCTGGCAGCGTTCGCGGCCCGTCGCCGTCGCGCCTGAGAGACGGTCTGGTCGGTCGCCAGGCAAGTGACCTCTCCGGGGCCCGTCATGCGGGCCCCAAGTCGTTTTCAGCGGTCGGAAATCGTGTGGGCTGGCGATGTGCTGCCCGGTCAGCGCAGCCGTTGCAGCCGCATTTCGGCGTCGCTGATCCAGGCCATGTCGCCGTCGGCGAACTTGAGCGCCTGCTGTAGCTGCCGGCGGGCCTCGCCGGGGCTGCCGTATTCTTCGAGTGCGACGCCAAGGTGATATCGGCTCACGGCCGAACGGCCGTTGCGGGCCACCGCATCGCGCAGGTGTGCAATGCCCTTTTGCACGTCACCGATCTGCACCATCGCCCATCCCATGGTATCGAGAACCGCCGGATCGTCGGGTGCCAGGGCGAGGGCTCGCCCGGCCATTCTGAAGGCATATTCGCTGTCGCTGTCGAACAGTAGGTTGGCCAGGTTGTTGATCGCGGCCGTGTCGCTCGGGCTCAGCAGCAGCAGGCGTTCGTAGTAGCTGACCGCCTGTTCGGCCTGACCGAGCTGGTGGTGGCGCTCCGCGAGTGCCTTGAGCACGACCGCCTGGTCGGGGTGTTCAGCCTGCCAGGCCGTCAGCTCGCGCAAGGCCATTTCGCCTTCACCGGCCAGGGTCAGTGCGCGGAACCTGCTTACCTGCAGTAATGGTTTGGGCGCGACGGCGATCGCGCGCTCGTAGTAGCCGACGGCATCTTCAGGCCTGCCGGCAGCCAGCAACAGGTCCCCCTGCAGCGTCAGCGCAAACAGGTCGGACGGTGCCTGTTCGAGGATCTGCCCGGCCAGTTTCGTGGCCGCTGGCATATCGTTCTGGCGTAGTCGTATGTCGGCAAGGACACGCAACGCATCCAGTGAGCCGGGTTGCTCTTCGAGCACCTTGCTCAGGGTCCAGGTGGCGTCGTCGAAAGCTGCCGCGGCACGCTGGAGCAGGGCGGTCTGCAACAGCTGGCGTGGGTCGTAACCGGCCAGGGTCGAAGCCTTCTTCAACGTCACCCGGGCGTCGACTACACGACCATCGGCGATCTGGGTGCGCGCCAGCAGGTGGTGGACGGGGACGCTGTCGGGCAGTGACGCAAGCAGTGCCCGCGCCGCGGCGTCCGCGTCGGCGGGCCGGTTTGCGCCAAGGTAGAGCTCGATCAGTTCGCTGACGGCGACCAGGCTGCCGGGATTGAGCCCTCGCAGTTGTTCGTAGCGCTGGATGGCCGCGCGCGGTTCGCCCCTTGCCAGCTCGGTCCTGGCGAGCTCGTGCAGTGCGCGCTGGTCGGTGGGGTCCTGTTCAAACATGTTCAGCAGGCGCGTTGCGGCCTCCCCGTAGCGGCGCTGCAGTGTGTCCAGCTTGGCCAGGTTGTATTGGGCCGGGCGAAACCCGGGGGCGCGCTCGAGCAGTACCTCGAGTTGTTGCCTGGCACTGTCGTGCTGTCCACCGGCGATCGCCAGGGCCGCGCGCAGGTTGAGCGCGTTCAGGTTGTCCGGTTCGCGCGCCAGCACCCGATCGGTGATGCCTGCGGCGGCTTCATGGTCGCCCTCGGCAAAACTGATCATCGCCGCGTAAAGCGAGGTGCCGGTCGTGATCCGGTCGCCATGTTCGGTGGCGATCGCCTGCAGCGTCGACAATGCACGCTCGCGTTTTCCCTGACGGTACTGCAGGGCGCCGAGTCGGCCGATCAGAGCCGGGCCACCGCCATGATCGGCGATGGCGCGGCGGAAATAACTCTCCGCGGTGATGAAATCGTGTTCCTGGGCACTGGCGTCGCCGAGCATGCCGAGCACCTCGGCATCGGCCCGGCCATCGGTCACCAGCGGCACCAGCACCCGCTTGGCGTCGGCCGGTTTCTCCAGTCTCATCGCCACCCGCGCGAACAGTATGCGCGCGCCGGCGTCGCCAGGACGTGTCTGCAGGTAGAGCGACATGGCTTGGTAGGCGCGCTCGAGACTGCCGTTTTCCAACGCCAGGATACCGGCCAGGCGCAGCAGCGCGGGGTTGTCAGCCAGGTCCGGCACCGCGATCGGATCGAGGATCTCTGCTGCCGCGGCGATGGCTTGTTCTGCCTCGGCGTCGCGCTGCAGTTGCCGCAGCGCCTTTGCCTGCAGGTACGGCGCCTCGGGCATCCAAGGGTGCGATTTACGCAACGCCGACAGCCGCGCAGCCGCCTGCTCGGCCAGGCCGCCGTCGAGCAGGGCCGTCGCCTCGCCGAGCGCCGCCGCACTGTCGCCGGGATCGAGGGCGAGCGCGCGTGCGTAAGCGTCTGCTGCGTCGCTGAAATGTCCCTGCGCATGCTGTGCCGAGGCGAGCACGAACCAGCCGGGGGCGTACTCCGGTGATCCGGTGACGGCATCCTGTGCCAGTGCGGCCGCCTCGGCGAACTGACCGCGTTTGAGCGGGATGCGTGCCAGGCCCACGGTCGCTCCGGCGTGCGCCGGCTGCAGCGCCAGCGCCTGCTCGAACGCGATCGCCGCACCGGCACTGTCGTTGCTTTCGAGTCGTGCGATGCCCAGTTCGACCCACAGGTCAGGCTGGTCGATGATCTGGAAGGCCGTCGGAATCAGCTGCTCGATGTTCTGAGCATGTTTGCCGAGGCGGTTGCGGGCACGGGCCAGCGGCAGCGCGGTCAGCGCAGGGTCAGCGCCGAGCTGTTGCGCCATCAACAGCGCATCTTCGGCCGCCTTGACGTTACCGAGCGTCAACTCGATCCGGCCCATGAGGATGCGCGCGGAGACCTGTCC
>JAGRHE010000303.1 GCA_020445165.1 Gammaproteobacteria bacterium | reverse complement strand
TTCTTCAACACCCAGGTCGAAACCGGCACCTATATCAAGGAGAGCGTGATCCTGCCGAAGGTGCGTGTCGGAAAGAACTGCAAGCTGATCCGCTGCATCGTCGACAAGGGTACCGTGATTCCAGATGGCTTCGAAATCGGCGTGGATGCAGCACTCGACCGCAAACGTTTCCTGGTCACCGAGCAGGGCATCGTGCTCGTCACGCCCGGCATGATGAACCAGCGCCTGCACTACGAGCGGGACTGATCCATGAGCGTCCCCGAAACGCCGCCCATGAACCTGGTCCTGTGCTGGCACATGCACCAGCCGTGGTACCGCGAGAGCCAGGATGGCGACTACAGCCTGCCATGGGTATACCTGCATGCGCTGAAGGACTATGTCGACATGGCAGCGCACCTCGAGGCGCATCCGCGGATGCGCTGCGTGGTCAACTTCACGCCGGTGCTGCTGGAACAGATCGACGACTATGCCCGGCAATTCGAGGCGTACATGGACAGCGCGGTACGCTTCAGCGATCCGTTGCTGAACCTGCTCGCCGGCGTCGACCCGGTCCCAAGCGGGGAATCGGCCCGTGCGGAGATAGTTCGTGCCTGCCTGCGTGCCCACAAACGGATGATGATCGACGTGCATCCGCGCTTTCGCGATCTGTTCGGCATGGTCATGTCACTGGATGGCAAGCAGGTCGATCTCACCCGCCTGCGCTACATGAACGAACAGTTTTTTCTCGACCTGCTGAGCTGGTATCACATCGCCTGGCTCGGCCACTCGATCAAACAGATGCCGCCAGCCAGGGCATTGATCGAGCGTGACGCGGCATTCGATGCCGCCAGCCGTCGCAGCCTGCTGCAGATCATGCGTGACGCTTTCGACGGCCTCCTCGAACGTTATGCGAAGCTGGCGCGCAACGGCCAGATAGAATTGTCGATGACCCCGTACGGGCATCCCATCGTGCCACTGCTGATCGATCTCGATGCCATGCACTGCGCACTGCCCGAAGCCAAGGGTCCCAGGGCGACGGAATATCCCGGTGGACTCGACCGGGCGCGTTGGCACGTGCGCGAGGGGCTGCGTGTGTTCGAGCGCTTCCTCGGCTGCAAGCCTGCCGGCGTATGGCTGTCCGAGGGTGGCGTCAGTGTCGATGCATTGAAGCTGCTGGATGAGTTCGGGTTCGCCTGGAGCGCATCCGGCGAGGGCGTCTGGCACAACAGCCGCTTCCTGTCCGGGCTCGAAGCCCACGGCCAGGAGGCAAGGCGCAGCCTGTTCTGCGCGCACCGCGTAAACGAATGCAAGACCCGGATGTTCTTCCGTGACGACGGCCTGTCGGACATGATCGGATTCGAGTACCAGCAATGGAACGCCGCCGATGCTGCGGCCAACTTCGGGCAGCACCTGAAGAACATCGCCAACTATCTCGGCGACGACTGCCAGGAACACGTGGTCAGCGTGATCCTCGATGGAGAAAATGCCTGGGAGTACTACCCGGACAACGCCTTCCATTTTCTCGGTGCATTGTACGAACACCTGACGGCCAACCCGCACGTGCGAACGATCACCTTCAGCGAAGCGCTCGAGCATTGCCCGCCGCAGTCGATGCCATCACTGTGCCCCGGCAGCTGGGTGTACGGATCGTTCTCGACCTGGATCGGCGACGAGGACAAGAACCGCGGCTGGGACCTGTTGGTCGCTGCCAAGCAGGTGTACGACGAAGCGATTACCAGCAAGACCTTCCCAGAGAGGGAACTGGCGTTGATCGAGCGCCAGCTGGCGATCTGCGAGGGCTCGGACTGGTTCTGGTGGTTCGGCGACTACAACCCCTCCGACAGCGTCAATGACTTCGATCGCCTGTACCGAAAGCAACTGCGCAATCTGTACCGGATGCTCGGCGAGGCGCCACCTGACAGCCTGAACGTACCTCTGTCGAGCGGTGGCGGTGCCGCCGAGAATGCCGGCACCATGCGACGTGGTCATGTCTGAGCACACGCACCCGCGCCAGGCGGGCGTCCTGCTGCACCTCACCTCGCTGCCGTCGGGCAGGATCGACGATGACTGCCTGCGCTGGCTCGACTTCATGGCCGCAAGCGGGCTTTCGGTTTGGCAGATTCTGCCGCTGGTGATCCCCGACACCCATGGCTCGCCCTACCAGAGCCGGTCCGCATTCGCCGCCGATCCCGGACTGCTGCCACTCGACGATGCGGCCGCCAGCGCGTCGGCTGTCGAGGACTATCGAGCGCAACATGCCGCCTGGCTCGACGACTTCTGCCTGTTCGAGGTACTCAAACGTCGCTTCGGGGAGCATGCATGGGTCGACTGGCCGGAGCCGTACCGTCTGCGTGACCCAGATGCGCTGGCGAAGCTGCGGGCACAGGCACAGACCGAGATCGATAGCATCGTCGACCAGCAGTACCGGATGGACAGGGCCTGGCAGCGGGTGCGCGGGCATGCCGCGGCACTCGGCATCTCGCTGTTCGGCGACATCCCGATATTCATCGCCCATGACAGCGCCGACACCTGGTCCCGGCCGGAAGATTTTCTGCTCGATGCCGACGGTCGCCCGACCCATGTCGCCGGCGTACCACCGGACTATTTCTCCGCGACGGGACAACGCTGGGGCAATCCGCACTACCGCTGGGAACGCATGCAGAAAGACGGTTTCAGCTGGTGGCTCGAACGCATGCGGCGCCAGTTCGAATTGTTCGACCTGGTGCGAATCGATCATTTCCGCGGCCTGGTTGCAGTGTGGATGATTGCCGCCGACTGCGAGACCGCCATCGACGGCTTCTGGCAGGAGACACCTGGAGATGCCCTGCTCAGTCAACTGGCACGGCATTTTCCCGAGCTTCCGATCGTGGCCGAAGATCTCGGCGTGATCACCGACGAGGTACGCGCCCTCAAGCACAAGTACGGCCTGCCCGGCATGTCGGTGCTGCAGTTCGCATTC
>JAGRHE010000302.1 GCA_020445165.1 Gammaproteobacteria bacterium | reverse complement strand
TGCACCGCATTGCTTCGAGATCGAGCAGTCACTGATCGAGCAGCTCGATATCCCGGTGTTCCACGACGACCAGCACGGTACCGCGATCATCATCGCGGCCGGCCTGCTCAATGCACTGGAGCTGCAGGGCAAGGAACTCGGTAACGCGCGCATCGTGATCCTCGGTGCCGGTGCCGCCGGCATCGCCGCGGTGCGCCTGCTGATCGCGATGGGTGCGCACCGTGACAACTTCCTCGTGCTCGACCGCAAGGGCGTAATCCACCTCGGGCGCAAGGACCTGAACCCGTACAAGTTCGGCGTTGCCGTCGAGACCGAGGCACGCACGCTGGAAGACGCGATGCAGGGAGCCGATGTGTTCGTCGGCGTTTCCGGTCCGGACCTGGTCAGTGCCGACATGCTGGCTTCCATGGCCGACCGGCCGATCGTGTTCGCCCTGTCGAACCCGGTGCCCGAAATCCGCCCCGAAGTGGCCAACAAGGTGCGCGATGACATGATCATGGCGACCGGCCGGTCCGACTATCCGAACCAGGTCAACAATGTGCTCGGCTTCCCGTTCATCTTCCGCGGCGCACTCGACGTGCGCGCCAGCCGGATCAACGAAGATATGCAGATCGCCGCCGTGCACGCCCTGAAGAATCTCACCCGCGAGCCGGTGCCCCAGGATGTGCTGGATGCCTATGGCCTGGACAAGCTGGAGTTCGGTCCGGGCTACATCCTGCCCAAGCCGCTCGATACGCGTCTCAAGGACACCATCGCACCCGCGGTTGCCGCGGCCGCGATCGACAGCGGCGTCGCCCGCACCGGCTGGCCGGATCACTACCCGGCGCGTTGAGCCGCCTTTCTCCCCCAGCCGGCCCGAGGTGATGATGCCGCGGGCCGGCGCGTTCTTCGTCTAAGCTGATCTAGTCGGTACTTCGTTTTCGATCGCTGATCGCGGCCGAAAATGGCGGTGCATCCCTGCACCGCGCGGGAACTTCGATTGCCCGAAGCCCCCTCAACAGGCGCAGACCTGGGAAAGCGCGCGCGACATGTTCGCGTGCGCTGTTCACGCAACGACAGGATGGGAGAAAAACAATGCAGAAAGTCGCCATTGTAGGCGCCGGGCGGGTCGGTGAGACCACGGCCCAGATACTGGCCGAGCAGGAGACCTGCCGCGAGGTCGTACTGATCGATATCCGCGAAGACGTGCCACAGGGTGTGGCGCTGGATATCTTTCAGACGGCGCCATTCTTCGAGTTCGACACCCGGGTCACCGGCAGCAATGACCCGGCTGCGATGCAGGATGCCAACGTGGTCGTGATCACTGCCGGCATCCCGCGCAAACCCGGCATGTCGCGCTCCGACGTACTCGACACCAACGTCAAGGTGATCGATGGCATCGTCGCTGATGTGATGCGCTATGCGCCGGATGCGATCGTGATCATGGTGACCAACCCGGTCGACGTGCTGACCTACCGTGTCGCCCAGTTGACCGGTTGGCCGCGTGAACGGGTACTCGGCCAGGCCGGTGTGCTCGACGCGTCACGCATGGCTGCATTCATTGCATTGGAAACCGGCTTTTCGACCCGCGACATCACCACGATCGTCCTCGGTGGACATGGCGATTCAATGGTGCCGGTGCCGCGATTCTGTACCGTGAACGGTGTTCCGGTTTCGCATTTCATCAAGCCCGAGAGGATCGAAGAGATCGTGCAGCGCACGCGTGGTGGCGGTGCCGAAATCCTCGCGTTGCGCAAGAATTCGAGTGCCTACGATGCGCCCGGTGCCTCGGTCGCAGCGATGGTCGATGCGATCAGTCACCATCGCAATCGCCTGCTGCCATGCGTCGCCCTGCTCAACGGCGAGTACGGCGAACGCGATGTCGCCATGGGTGTGCCGTGCCTGCTCAGCAACCAGGGCCTGGCACAGGTAATCGACCTGGGACTGAATGACCAGGAGATGGCCATGTTCCGCGAATCGGTCGGCAGCGTGCGGGCCGATATTGCACGCATGGCGGCACCGGGTTGACCGGCGATGGGCGTTCTCACACCGTGCCAGTGCATTGATTGTACGGGCGGTTGCGTAACCCGAATTCCAATACTCGGCGACAAATGGCGTTGTGCTAGGCTGTGCCGCTCAGCGTTCAACCTGCAAGAGGAACGGCCACATGTCTGACAGGAAAGCCACCCTCACGTTCAGCGACAGCGGCAAGTCGATCGATCTCGATATCCTGTCCGGTACCGAAGGTCCGGATACCATCGACATCACCAGCCTGTACCGGCAGGGCAAGGTATTCACCTACGATCCCGGGTTCGTATCGACCGCCAGCTGCAACAGTTCGATCACCTACATCGATGGCAATGCCGGCGTGCTGCGCTATCGCGGTTATCCGATCGAACAGCTCGCCGCAAAGTCGACCTTCATCGAAGTGGCCTACCTGTTGCTGTATGGCGAGTTGCCGAACCAGGTGGAACTGCAGACGTTCACCGACATCATCACCCGGCACACGATGATCAACGAGTCCCTGCTGCGTTTCTTCCAGGGCTTCCACAACAACGCACACCCGATGGCGATGATGGTTGGCGTGGTCGGTTCGCTATCGGCCTTCTACCACGACTCGATGGACATCAGCGATCCGCGTCATCGCGAGATCAGTGCACATCGCCTGATCGCCAAGCTGCCGACCATCGCCGCAGCCTGCTACAAGCACAATGTCGGCGAGCCGGTCATGTACCCGCGCAACAACCTCTCGTACACCGGCAACTTCCTGCAGATGATGTTCGCCACGCCATGCGAAGACTACGAGGTCGACCCTCTGGCCGAGCGTGCCATGGACCTGCTGTTCATTCTGCACGCCGATCACGAGCAAAACGCGTCCACCTCGACCGTGCGCCTGGCCGGCAGTTCGGGAGCCAACCCGTTCGCCTGTATCGCCGCCGGCACGGCTTCATTGTGGGGTCC
>JAGRHE010000301.1 GCA_020445165.1 Gammaproteobacteria bacterium | reverse complement strand
AAGACCAAGCCGTGGGGGTGCCCTTTCTTTTGCCTTCTTTTCTTTGGGCAAGCAAAGAAAAGAAGGGCTGGCGCGCTGAGCCCAGCGCAATCAAAAACCAATCCCGCGCGACAGCGCGAAAAACACCAACCAACACATAAACTAAACCACGCAAAACTCAGAACAAACCGTGCAAACCACCCACCTCGATATCGCCATCTTCGGCGCCGGCATCGCCGGCCTGTGGACCCTGGCCCGCCTGCGCAAGGCCGGCTATCGCGTTGCCTTGTTCGAGCGTGCCGCGCTCGGTGGTGTCCAGTCGATCGCGTCGCAGGGCATCATCCATGGCGGCACCAAGTACGCGCTGACCGGCAAGCTGACCGGCTCGGCAATGGCGATCGGCGAGATGCCGGGGATATGGCGCGACGCACTGTCGGGCAATGGCGAGGTGGACCTGCGCGAGGTACACGTGCTTGCCCGTCACCAGCTGTTGTGGACCACCGGGTCGCTGGCATCCGGTATGGCCGGCTTTTTTGCCGGCAAGGTTATGCAGAGCCGCATGCAGGCACTGCCGCGCAGCGAATATGTCGCACCCTTCGACCGGGATGGCTTCCGTGGCAGCCTGTATCGCCTCGAAGAACCGGTGCTCGACACCTTGTCGCTGATACAGGTGCTGCATGGTCAGCTCGGGGATGCCTGCGTGCTGCAACACGGCATGCCGGCGTTCGAACGTGCCGACGATGGCTGGTGTTGGCTGAACGATGATAGCGATCGCGTGTGTGCAAGGCGCCTGGTGTTGTGTGCCGGCCAGGGCAACGCGGCGTTGCTGGCCGCTCTCGGTCGATCGGGGCCGCGGATGCAGACCCGGCCCCTGCACATGCTGATGCTGCGTGGCGACTTGCCATTGGTTCAGGCGCATTGCCTCGGGCCCAGCGCCAACCCGCGGCTTACCGTGACCAGTTACGCGCAGGCCGACGGTCGCGTGGTCTGGTACCTCGGTGGCCAGGTTGCTGAAGAGGGCGTGAAACGCGATCGTGATGCGCAGATCGCGGCCGGTCGCGCCGAACTCGATGCGCTGCTGCCGTGGATACACTTTGATGACGTCGAGTGGGCCACGCTACCCATCGAGCGTGCCGAGATCGCGACCGAGGGCGGGCGGCGTCCGGACGATGCCTATGTCGGCGTCGACGACCGTGTGCTGACCTGCTGGCCGACCAAGCTGGCATTTGCGCCGCGCGTTGCGCGCCTGGTCGAACAGGGCCTGGAAGGCATCCAGCCATCCGCTGCGGCAAACGCAGGTCTTCCATCACACTGGCCGCGGCCGCCGTTGGCGCGCCTGCCATGGGACGCGGAGACGAGATGGACCTGAGACCTCTGGGCAGCACCGGTATCGATGTCAGTCCACTTGGCCTGGGTACGGTCAAGTTCGGCCGCAACCAGCAGGTGAAGTATCCGCGTGCGTTCGACCTGCCGGACGACCGGTCGATCGTCGACCTGCTCGCGCTGGCGCGTGATCTCGGCATCAATCTGCTGGATACGGCGCCGGCCTATGGCACCAGTCAGCAGCGTCTCGGCGGACTGCTCGGTGACACGCGCGGGCACTGGGTGATCGTGTCCAAGGTCGGCGAGATCTTCGAGCACGGTGAATCACGCTTCGATTTCAGCTATGCCCATACCGTGGCGACGGTCGAGGACAGCCTGCGTACGCTGCGTACCGATTATCTCGATTGTGTGCTGATCCATTCGGATGGTGATGACCTGCGCATCTTTGACGAGGGTGGTGCGGTCGATGCGCTGCATGAGCTGAAGCGGCGCGGCCTGATCCGCACGCACGGCATGTCGACCAAAACCGTGGCCGGTGGCCTGCGCACGCTGGCCGAGATGGACGTGGTCATGGCGACCTGCAACCTCGAGTACAACGACGAGTTGCCGGTGCTCGTGGCGGCGCAGGCCCAGGCCAAGGGCGTGCTGATCAAGAAGGGGCTGATGAGCGGACATGTGCACGGCGCCGACGGTGTCGAAAAGTCGTTCGCCCACGTGTTCGCCCAACCCGGCGTGTCGAGCATGATCGTCGGCACCATCAACCCGGCCCACCTGCGCTCCAACGTGGCAGCACTCGAACGCGTGCTGGCGGCCGCCGGATGATGCGCTGGCTGTACACGATGCTGTGGTACCTGTTGCTGCCGCTGGTGTTGCTGCGCCTGCTGTGGCGCAGCCTGCGTGCAGCAGCCTACCGACGTCGTTGGGGCGAGCGTTTCGGTCGTTTTGCGCCACCGACTGAATGGGGCGGTATCTGGATCCATGCCGTTTCGGTCGGCGAGGTGCAGGCAGTGCTGCCGTTGATCCGCCGCTTGCTCGAAGAACAGCCGGGCCTGCCACTGACTGTGACCACGACCACGCCGACCGGTTCGGCGCGCGTCGTCGAGCAACTCGGCGACAGTGTGCTCCACGTCTACCTGCCGTATGACGTGCCGTTGGCGTTGACCGGTTTTCTGCGCAAGGTGCGACCACGCGTGCTGCTGATGGTTGAAACTGAGATCTGGCCCAACCTGCTGCATCTTTGTCGACGGCATGGCGTCTACACGCTGCTCGCCAATGCGCGCCTGTCGGAGAAGTCGGCGCGGCGATATGCCCGGTTGGGGGCGTTCACGCGTGCCACCTTTGCTGCCATCGACCAGGTCGCCGCGCAGGCCGAGGCCGATGCCGCGCGCTTCCGCGAGCTCGGCGTGCCGACAGAACGCGTGGTGGTGACCGGCAGTATCAAGTTCGACATGCGCATACCGGCCAGCTTGGAGGAAAACGTCGAGGTACTTCGACGTGAATGGGGCGGGCGGCCGGTCTGGATCGCCGGCAGCACGCACGAGGGGGAGGATGAACAGGTGCTGTTCGCCCATCATCGCGTGCTGGCCAAGTTTCCCGATGCCCTGCTTATCCTGGTGCCGCGGCACCCGGAGCGTTTCG
>JAGRHE010000300.1 GCA_020445165.1 Gammaproteobacteria bacterium | reverse complement strand
TGCACATTTATTGGCGCGTGCCGGGCGATGCAGGACTTGGAATCCGGGGTGCCCCACCACACGACTTCCGTCTCCTCGGCCTACGAATCGGGCAATATAGAACTTACTTGGTGACAGTTATGCCTGGCATATTTGGTGCCCACCCCATAAAAAAGCCCGGTGGAAAACCACCGGGCTTTTTTGTTCTCATCCCTGAGACACCATGAAATGCGTGACTCAGTCCCCGCGCTTACCGCCGCATTCGTCCGGCGTGCCGGTGCAGCTGTCTTCGTCCATGCCGACGTGCTCCAGCCACATGACGTTGATGACGCCGAGCGACGCGGCGAGCAGCACGCCGAGGATCCAGGTGAAGTACCACATGTCTGTTTGCTCCTGTTGTTCGTTTGTAGCCATGCGGTGATCCACCGCATGACACTGTCGGTGTGGCGCTGGCGGTTCAGTAGGCCAGGTGTTCCTGTCTGCGGATCTCATCGACCGTGATGCGGCGCCACATCTTGTAGTAGGTCCAGGTCGTGTACATCAGGATGATCGGCACGAACACCATCGCGGCCCAGAACATCACCGTCAGGGTCAGGTGGCTCGACACCGCGTCCCAGGCGATCAGGCTCGAATTCGGATTACTGCTCGATGGCATGATGAACGGGAACATCGACGCGCCGGCGGTGACGATGATGCCGGTCAGCGTCAGCGAACTGGTGACCAATGCGAGACCGGCACGCCGTGCCTGTGACAGCAGCAGCGTGAATACGGCGCCAACGATGCCGAGCAGCGGGAAGGCCATCGTCCAGGGATACAGCGTGTAGTTCTGCAGCCAGGCACCGGACTCTCGCACCACCTCCTTGGTCAGCGGGTTGGCCAGTGCGTCCAGTGCCGGCATGCTGACCACGCGGTAGCCGTCGATGCCGAGGCTGAGCCAGACGCCGGCGCCGATGAAGGTGGCCAGCACCGTCAACGCCGTCCAGCGCGCCCAGTTGCGAGCGCGCTCAGCGATCACCGCCTCGGTGCGCAGCTGCAGCCAGACCGCGCCGTGCATGGTCAGCATCGCCAGGCTGACGACGCCGGTCAGTAATGCGAACGGGTTCAGCAGGCCGAAGAACGAGCCGGTGTAGTAGGGACGCAGCAACTCGTCGAGGTGGAACGGCACGCCGAGCAGCAGGTTGCCGAACGCGATGCCGAACACCAGCGACGGTACCGCGCCGCCGACGAACAGACCCCAGTCCCAGGCATTGCGCCAGCGCGGGTCGTCGAGTTTGCTGCGGTAGTCGAAGCCGACCGGGCGGAAGAACAGCGCGAACAGCACCAGCAGCATCGCGAAGTAGAAGCCCGAAAAGGCTGCGGCATAGACGGCCGGCCAGGCGGCGAAGATCGCACCGCCGGCGGTGATGAACCAGACCTGGTTGCCGTCCCAGTGCGGGCCGACGGTGTTGATGATGACGCGGCGTTCCTCGTCTTTCTTGCCGAGGAAGGGCAGCAGGGTGCCGACGCCCATGTCCATGCCGTCGGTCACGGCGAAGCCGATGAACAGCACGCCGACCAGCACCCACCAGATGAGCTTGAGTGTTTCGTAATCGAGGATCATGTCTTGGATCTCCAGGGTTGGGTGTGGCGCAGTGCTCAGTCTTTGAGCGGGGCGGCGGGGCTGCCCGCCAACGTGGGCGTGCCGCCTTCCAGTTGTTCGAAGTGGTAGCGCCCGGTGTGCAGCGAGCTCGGACCAAGGCGCGCGAACTTGAACATCAGGTACATCTCGATCACCAGCAGGAAGGTGTAGAAGAGCAGGAAGCCGGCAAGGCTCGTGTAAAGGTCGCTGGCATTCAGCGACGAGGTCGCGATCACGGTCGGCAACACCTCACCGATGGCCCACGGCTGACGGCCGAACTCGGCTACGAACCAGCCCATCTCGGACGCGATCCAGGGCACCGGGATGCTCCACAGCAGTGCGCGCAGCAGCCAGCGCTTCTGTTCGCACTTGCGGCGGACGGTGGAGTAGAACGCCAGCCCGATCAGCAGCAGCATCCAGAAGCCAGCGGCGACCATGATGCGGAACGTCCAGAACAAGGGCGCCACCTGCGGAATCGTGTCCTTGACCGCGAGCTGGATCTGCTCTGGTGTCGCATCCGCGGGGTTCTCGACGTACTGTTTGAGCAGCAGTCCGTAGCCGAGGTCTTCCTTGTGTTGCTCGAAGGCCGCCTTGGTCGTGGCCGAGGTATCACCCGCACGCAGCCGGGTCAGATACTTGTAGGCCTCGATGCCCGAGTAGATGCGCCGCTCGTGGATCTGCATCAGGTCCTTGATACCGGTGACTTCCTCGTCGGTGCTGCGCGTGGCGATCAGGCCCAGCACCCACGGTACGCGCACGGCATTCTCGGTTTCCATGGTTTCCTGGTTGGGGAAGCCGATCAGCGTGAACGGTGCCGGTGCCGGGTGGGTTTCCCACTCGGCCTCGATCGCGGCCAGCTTGGTCTTTTGCACGTCGCCGGCCTCGTAGCCGGACTCGTCACCAAGCACGATCACCGACAACACGGATGCCAGGCCAAAGCCGGCGGCGACCGCGAACGAGCGCCGTGCAAACGCCACGTCGCGTCCCTTGAGCAGGTAGTAAGCGCTGATGCCGAGTACGAACATCGCCGCGGTCACATAGCCGGCCGAGACCGCGTGCACGAACTTGACCTGGGCGACCGGGTTGAAAAGCACCTCGGCGAAGCTGGTCATCTCCATGCGCATGGTCTCGTAGCTGAACTCCGAACCGACCGGGTTCTGCATCCAGCCGTTGGCGATCAGGATCCACAGCGCTGACAGGTTTGAACCGAGCGCAGTCAGGAAAGTCACGGCCAGGTGCTGGCGCTTGCTCAGGCGCTCCCAGCCGAGGAAGAACAGACCGATGAAGGTCGACTCGAGGAAGAACGCCATCAGGCCCTCGATCGCCAGCGGTGCGCCGAACACATC
>JAGRHE010000002.1 GCA_020445165.1 Gammaproteobacteria bacterium | reverse complement strand
CGCTTTAATACCGCCTCTTTCGCGCCGCCCTCCGGCGCATACCGATCATGCCCAGGTAGCTCAGTCGGTAGAGCAGGGGATTGAAAATCCCCGTGTCGGCAGTTCGATTCTGTCCCTGGGCACCATTATCTCTCCGCGCCGTTCTCTGTAGTCTGCTGTTCTCGATCCTTCCCCAGCGCCTGCGCGTGATCAATCGCCGATGCTGTACGCCCGCGATCTGCGCCTCACCAACCCGAAGCAGGCGAGGCCGGCAACCAGCAATCCGGCAACCGCGGGTGTGGGCGCCGTTCCCGTACCGCCGTTGCTGCGCTGCGTGACCGATACGTTGTCGATCATCGCACCCCAGCTGTTGTTGCCCGGCGACAGGCTGGCGAACGACAGCGTCGCGCTATCGCCCGAGGCGGTGAAGCTGAAGCTGTTCGGTTGCCAGGTCAGCGTTGCGGGTGTGAGTCCCTGCGTGTCGAACTGATAGTCCTGGGTGAAACTGTCGATCGCGACGCGTACGTTCTTGACCTGAGGCCCGGCGGCCTGGCCGGGGAAGCCCGGGTTACCCGATAGGTCGAACGTCACGTCGTAGGTCGCACCGGTGATGGTCGAGATGGTCTGCTGGATGCCACCGATTGAGAATGCACCATCGAGATCGATCGCGCGATTGCCATCGGATACGTTCCATCCTGGTTCGACAACGTCGATCGTCGAGCCGGTCACCAGCCAGCCGGTGATTGCCGTGGAGCCACCACCGACCGTCACGAAACTCTGGCCACCGGGTACGGCGGGGCCTGCCTCGAAACTGTGGTTGGTGATCAGGTTCGCCAGTGCCATGGTCGGCAACTGGAGCGTGCACAATGCGCAAACGAGTACTGCAAACCGCCTGTTGTTCATGGTCGCCCCCTCTCGCATTGCACGAGGTGTCAGATTCTTTCGCGTTGTTATTTCGTTTCGGCGCCCCGGCACTGGCGGCGTCCAACACCGGTAATTAAAGCAGCTGTCGCGGACCGGATGGACGACCGGCATTCTGGCGCCGGATTGGAGCCTCGCGTCGAGTGCGGGAGTGGGCCGGTGTCGATCCGCTCTGCGGTGCCGCTGGCGGACAGGCTTGCATCGCCGGTGATCCGGCGTATCTTTACGCGGTACATCGTCCCGCTGAAATTGCGCTGGTGGGTTCATTGTCGGCTCGGCGTGGACTATGTGGCTGTTTTTGAAAGGTTTCTGACGTAATCTTCAGGCGACGTGAAGCCGTGAATGCGCTGGTTTCCGACCATGACAGTGAGAGCAAACGTGCAAGCGAGCTTTAAATCCGTCCTCGTCCTTGAGGACAACCTGCTGATCGCGATGGACCAGGAGTCGATGCTCAAGCAGTTCGATAATCCGGAGGTGTTCATCGCATCCTCGGTTGCGGATGCCGAGAACATCCTGGGTGGCAACAAGGTGGACTTTGCGCTCCTGGACGTCGAGCTGCAGGGCGAGACGAGCGAACCGATCGCGAATCGGCTGCTGTCGAGCGACGTGCCGTTCGCCTTTGTCAGCGGTTACGACGATGTCGGTGGCAGTGATGGGCCCTTCGCCAAAGTGCCATCGCTGCTCAAGCCCTTGAGCGAGGATGCCTTGCGCGATGCACTGTATGCGCTGGGTTTGCTGCGCTGAACAGCCCGGCTTCTGCGCTGCCACTCTCCCCTGTGATGGCGACCGTCGATTTGGACAGGTTGCCAACGCCGTTCACCACAGCCACCTTCACTATGCTGAGCGATACCTGCATCGACCTGCCGGTTCGGTCAAACATCCGTTGACGTGAACGATCAGTTATCGCCACCCCCCATCGACAGCCCCGACGGCGATTTCGAGATCGGTCCGGACGGACTTGTTCTGCGCGCCGATCGACATGCCTGCAATCTGCTTGGTATGACACAGTCGGAACTGTTTGGGCGCCCGCTACCGGATATCCTGGCACCGGGCGAGGAGGACCGCCTTGCCGGCGACCGGCAGCGCATGGCCAACGGCACGGTCCTGCGTACCGAATGGCTCATGCGGCGTGCCGACGGCTCGGTGTTCACGGCCGAGGTGATTGCACGTGGACTGGACGCGCTGGCGATGCGCTTCATCGCCCGGGACGCGACCCGGGTTAAGGCGGCGGATCTGGCGAAAGCGCGGCTGGCCGCGATCGTCGAATCCTCCGACGATGCGATCATCAGCAAGACGTTGTCCGGCATCGTCACGACATGGAATGCTGCCGCGGAGCGCATTTTCGGTTACCGGGCCGACGAGATGATCGGGCGTTCGATCCGACGCCTGATACCCGAGGACCGGGCGGCAGAGGAAGACGAGTTCCTCACCCGCATCGCGCGTGGTGAGCGGGTGCAGAATCACGAGACGGTGCGCAGGTGCAAGGATGGCAGCCCGGTGTACGTGAGCGTGACCGTATCGCCGATCCGCAGCGACAGCGGCACGATCATCGGCGCATCGAAGATTGCGCGCGATGTCAGTGCGGCCTACGACACAAAACGCAGACTGCGCGAAAGCGATGAGCGCTTCGGTACATTGGCGGACAACATCAGCCAGTTGGCCTGGATGGCCGATTCGAAGGGCTGGATCTTCTGGTACAACCAGCGTTGGTACGACTACACCGGCACCACGCTGGAAGAGATGCAGGGCTGGGGCTGGCGGAAAGTCCACCATCCCGACCACGTCGACCGCGTCGTCGCGGGCATCCAGCGGTGCTGGGACACCGGCGAACCCTGGGAGGACACTTTCCCGTTGTGCGGTGCCGATGGCGAATACCGTTGGTTCCTGTCGCGCGCCTTGCCGATTCGTGACGAGCAGGATCGCATCGTGCGCTGGTTCGGCACCAACACCGACATCACCGAGCAGAAGCAGCGCGAGGAACAGATCCGGCTGCTGATGCGCGAGGTCAACCACCGTTCCAAGAACATGCTGGCGCTGGTGCAGGCGATTGCACGGCAGACGGTGGCCGCTGACACCGATTCGTTCATCCGCCATTTCCAGCAGCGCATCCAGGGCCTGTCATCGAGTCAGAACCTGCTGGTCAGAAGCAGCTGGCGCGGCGTCAGCATGGTCGAACTGGTCGAATCGCAACTGGCCCACTTCAGCGACCTGGTCGGGAACCGGATCCGCCTGCACGGGCCGGACCTGGTCGTGACCAGCGAGTCGGCCCAGGCGATCGGCATGGCGCTGCATGAACTGGGCACGAATGCAGGCAAGTACGGTGCCTTGTCCAATGAGCGTGGCTATGTCGAGGTTCGCTGGTCGGAACAAGACGAAGGCGAAGGCCCGATGTTCCACGTCAGCTGGCAGGAGTTCGATGGTCCGGCGGTGGAGGCACCGCAGCGAAGGGGATTCGGTTCGGTGGTCATCGAGAAGATGGTCGGCGTGGCGCTCGGTGCCACGTCCGAACTGGAGTTCCTGCCAGGTGGTGTGCGCTGGATGCTCCATGGTCCGAGCACGAAAGCGCTGGCCGAGCGACCTGCCATGGTCACGTCCGGCCGCCCGCAGGTATCGTCCACACCCCCACGCGCGTTGCGTGTACTACTGATCGACGACAATCCGAAGCGGGCACTGGCCGTTATCGAACAGTTGCAGGCGTCGAATCACGGAGTCATTGGACCGGTTGCCACGATCGACGAGGCCTTCGCGTCGCTCAGTGATGAAACGCCCGACTGTGTCGTGCTCGGCGACGACTTCGATAGCCAGGTCGTCGATACCCTGTTGACCCACCTGGCCGCGTTGAAGCTGCCCCATGTGCACATGCCGACATCCGGGCTTGCGCCGGGGGATGATCTGGCCAGGTTCGACGCGCCGGTCAGCGGCGTCGATGCGCGCAAGCTGGTGTCAGCGATCGAGCGGCTGTGCGTCGATGATTGAAGCGTTCAGCGCCTGATCCGCCTCTTGGTTTCATTCGGCAATGGCAGCCGTGGGGCGAGCGCCGCCCAACGGCAGTGGGATCGCGATCGTTTCTCCCAGCACCATGTACTGAAAGCGGTCCCCCGCGGTTGCCTCGAATACCTCGAGTTCGCCTGCCGGCATTACCAGCAGAGATCCACGCGGCAGGCGGTCGAGCGCTGCCAGCGTCGCGCTGTCGAACTCTGCCGGTCGCTGCATGGCGCGATGACCACCACGGAACTGCCACACGATCGGCCGGTCGGTGACCAGCACGCCATCGCTCTGCATCACCTCGTCGAGGAACTTGCGAGTGCTGTTGCGATCGGCGGGCTGGGTGAGGTTGTTGTACGGCGTGCTGCTGTTCAACTGCAGGCCCGGGTTGGCATGCGCCTGCCAGTTGTCGCCGATGGTATCCAGGCGAATGTAGCCATGCGCCCCGGCGAGCACGATCAGCAGTCCCGCCATCCACTGGACCGCGCTGCCCGCGCCGCGGCCATCGATCGTCCAGGGTAGCAAGGCCAGCAGGCCGAGCAAACCGACCAGCGCCGGGGATACCAGGCGCACGTCGATTGCATCGAACTGGTAACGACTGCGCAAGGCCAGCAGGGCCGCCAGGTAGGCCGCTACGGCAAGACCGAGCAGCATACCCGCATGGCGTGCATGCGCGCGTTGCGATGGCGTCGGCACCTGCCGCAGGCGCAGCCATGCGAGCAGCGCGGCGCCGATCACGGCCAGCACATAGAGCTGGAATCCATCAGGAACGAGCGCCGCCAGGGCTTCGCCGAGGTCTGCCATCGCACCGGCCAGTCCCTCGACCGACGGCTGACGTGGGGCGCCGGACAGATGACCGCTTGCCAGCAGGTTGCTGAGCAACAGGTAGCCGACGCCTAGCGCGTAGACCAGCCCGGCGACGACAATCTTTCTGCTGCTGCCAGGAGTGTGCCGGTCGAGCAGCAGCATGGCCGGAAGCAGCAGCGAGAACACGATCCCGATGTAGCGCGTGTAGACCAGCAGTATCAGCGCGGCCACGGTCGTTGTCAGCATCGCCGTGCGCCAGGTGCGATTCTTGGGGCCCAGTGCAAGATAGTGGGCGCCACTCCATACCGCCAACAGCAACAGCGCGATGAACAGGGTCTCGCTCCAGGCGAACGCATGGACGGTGAGCATCGGCAGGCTCAGGCCGGACAGGATGCCGAGCGCCAGTGCTGCGGACCATGGCATGGCGGGCCGCAGAATCAGTACCAGAAGAACGATGCTGGCTGTGAGCAGGATCCCGGACAGCAATGCCGCCGCCCCGACATCGGCGCCATCGGCGACGAACAGTGCCAACGCAGCCGGGTACAGGGGTGGCCAGGCGCGTTGTTCGGTCAGGCCATGCGCCAGCGACGGATCGAAACTGAAGTCGGTCGTCTTCCAGCCGTCACCGGCCGCGATGTGGGCGGCGATATCCAGGTAGCTCAGCGAGTCGGGCGTCGTTGCGGCCCCGAACGGGGTGAGGCTGCTCATCACGAAAGAAGCGAGCACGCCGGCGCACAGCAAGGTAACGAGATCAAAAACGCGTGTGGACATGTATCGGGTCACCCTGTTCCCTGGATTGATGGTCGATACGCATCCCGGTGCCTGCATGTGTATCGACAGACAGCGCCGGCTTTACGCAGGCGGATGCGCGCTCGTGTGGCATGGCATGTTAACAAACCTCAAAGCCGCAGCCGCTTGAACAGCGTTTCGGGCAGGCTACGTATGACCCACATGATCGGCGCCCAGAAGCCGGGAACGTAAGCTACCGAACGACCGCGTTCGATCGCCTTGACGATGCCGCGTGCAATGGACTCGGGTTGTGCCCACAGGGCGCCTTTCGCCATGCCCGCGGTCATCGGT
This sequence comes from Gammaproteobacteria bacterium, assembly GCA_020445165.1. The sequence goes on along the minus strand of JAGRHE010000002.1, from coordinate 48,119 downwards.
GTATCGACGAAGCCCGGCTTGATCGTGATCACGTCGACGCCACGGCCATGCAGCCGGTTGCGCAGGCCCTGCAGAAACAGGCTCAGCGCGCCCTTCGCCGTGCCATACACATAGTTGCTTTGCCGTCCACGATCACCGGCCACCGAACTGACCACCGCGATGCTGCCGCCACGCTGGCGCTCGAAACGGTTGGCCAGGTGCGTCAGTAGCGAGATCACGCTGATCGCGTTGGTTTCGAGCGCGCTGCGCGTGGTTGCGAACGATGCTTCGCAGGCACGCTGGTCCGGCAGGGTGCCGTGCGCGATCAGTACGGTGTCGAGTGCGCCGAGTGCTGCCTGTGCATTTTCGATCAGCGATTCATGCCGTTCGAAGTCGAGCAGGTCGACGACCTCGCTGGCGACATGGTTGGCGCCGAGTACAGCGAGGTCGTCGACCACGGCCTGCAGCTTCTGTGCATCGCGCGCGACCAGGTACAGGCGATGGCCCTGTGCTGCGAACAGGCGTGCGGTCGCGCTGGCGATGGCCGACGTCGCACCGATGATCAGTATGTGCCTCATGTGGCGTGACCCTCCACGCGGCGCCAGAAACTCGAGTCGAACAAGGGATCGCGCAATGCTTCGAGTTCACGCCAGGCAGGGTAGGCGCGTTTGAAGTCTGCGGCACTCATGTGCGCGTCCTTGGCCGGGTAGAGCCGCCCACCGGCTTCACGCACGATGCTGTCCAGCGTGTCGAACAATGCATGCACCCTAGGTCCCTGGTTGGGAAAGTCGAGCGCCAGGGTCACGCCGGGTTGCGGGAACGACAGCAGGCCAGGTGATGGTCGCTCACCGAACACCTTCAGTACGGCAAGGAACGAACCGGTGCCGGCGTCGGCGATTCGTTCCAGCAGCGAGCGTATGGCGTGTCTGCCGGCAGCGGTCGGAATCACGCACTGGTACTGCAGCAGGCCTTTCGGTCCGTAGATCCGGTTCCAGGCACGCACCCCGTCCAGGGGAAAGAAGAAGGACGCGAAGTCCACGCTCCGGCGCTGCCAGCGTCGCCGGTGCCGCGCCAGGTAGAGGCGATTGAACGCCTTGATCGAGGCGCGGTTGACCAGCGAGAAAGGGGGAGTCAGCGGCATGCCCAGGCGGGCAGGCGATGGACTGTCCGTGTTCACAGCCGGTGTCGCAGCATGATTGCCGCGCATGAAGACGCCGCGCCCGAGCTGTTCGCGCGGTGCCAGGCAGTCGATCCAGGCGACCGTGTATTCGTGGTCGCTATCGGACTCGGCGCTCAGGTCGAAGAACGCGTCCAGGTTGCCGAAGCGAATCACTTCCTGGTCGATCCGCGGGCCGTCTATTCGGCGCAGCTGGATCTCGGCCCAGGTGACCAGCCCGGTAAGACCAAGTCCGCCGATGGTTGCCGCGAACAGCGGGTTGTCGTCACCGGCGCGCAGCACCTGCCGGTTGCCATCAGAGCGCAGCAGTTCGAAGGCGCGCACATGGTTGCCGAAGGTGCCCTGCCGGTGATGGTTCTTGCCATGCACGTCGTTGGCGATTGCGCCGCCGACGGTCACATAGCGGGTGCCCGGTACCACCGGCAGGAACCATCCGAGTGGGACGATGAGGGCGAGGATCTCGTCGATCAGCACGCCCGACTCGCAGCACAACACGCCGGCTTCCGCATCGAATGTGATGAAACGTCGTAACGGACGGGCATCGAGCAGCGTGCCACCATCATTCAGGCACGAGTCGCCATAACTGCGCCCGTTGCCGAATGGCAGGATGCTGCCACACGCGTCTGCAGCAGCGATCGGCAGATGTCGCCACTGCTGCAAAAGGATCTGCTGCCCGGCATCGATGCAGCGCCCCCACGAGGTGTAGCGTGACTCGGTCATGCCGGGACCTCAGCTTGCCGCCCAGATGATCGCGGCGATGATCGCAAACGACCAGTGGCTGTGGCGATCCTCGATCGCGAACAGTACCGGGTCCTGGTTCATTTCCCCGCGCCGTGCCAGCAGCCAAACGAAACTGATCCAGTACAACAGCACCGGGCAGATCAGCCACAACAGCTTGGGATGCTGGTACAGGGACGTGACAACCGGGTTGTTGATATACAGCGCCAATACCATCGCCGCTGAAAACCCGCTGGCAATGCCGGCCTGTGCCAGCGTTTCGAGATCGACCAGCAGGTAGGATCGCCCGGCCGGTTGCTCGATATTCGCCTGTTCCGCCGCTTTCAGCTCCGCGTAGCGTTTTACCAGCGCCAGGCTGATGAAGAAGAACACCGAGAATGCCAACAGCCAGAACGAGGGTTCGATCCCGGTCGCCGCTGCACCGGCGATGACGCGCAGGGTGTACAGCGCGGCCAGGGTCATGACATCGAGCAGGCGGGTCGCCTTGAGCCGGACCGAATAGGCCAGGGTGAGCACTAAATAGATGCCGAGCGTGCCGAGGAAGGCCGGCGGCAGCACCGACCCGAGCAGCACCGCGATACCGAGCAGCAGTGGCGCCAGGGCCAGGCCAAGCTGCGGCGGCAGCAGCCCGGCGGCGAACGGACGTCGGCGCTTGATCGGATGGCGCCGGTCTGCCGGCAGGTCGAGCAGGTCGTTGAGCAGGTAGACAGCGGATGCGCAGAAACCGAACGCGAAGAACGCCAGCAGTGCCTGGCTCAACAGGATCGGATCCCTCAATTCGTGGGCAAGCACCAGTGGGATGAAGACGAGCAGGTTCTTCAGCCATTGGTGCGGACGGGTTGCCCGCAGCAGTGCAGCTAGCGAGCCGGGTGTGCGCGTGAAGACATGGGCCACCTCTGCCCGCTGGCGCACCCGGGCCAGCAATGACTCGGGCGCGTTCACGACCACGGCCCTGTGGGCGTGCGACCAGATGGCGAGGTCGGCCTCGCTGTTGCCGACATAGTCGAAGCCACGCTCGCCGAACTCGGCGACCAGGCGTGCCGCCTTGCCCGGGCCGGACAGGTTGGTCCGCGCATCGCTGGCGATCACCTGGTCGAACAGACCGACATGTTCAGCAATCCGCGCGGCGTGACGGGCATTGGCGGCGGTCGCCAGCACCAGGCGACGGCCCGCGGCGTGTTCGCCTTCGAGGTATTGCAGCAGCGTCTGGTTGTAAGGCAGTCGTTTCGTGTCCGGTGCGACCCGTGTGGCGACCTGCTGCTTGAAGTGGGCCTTGCCTCCGAGCAGCCAGAATGGCAGCAGGAACAATGTCAGTGGTTGTTGCTTGAGCAGGCCGAGCAGGGCCTCGACCAGCAGGTCGCTGTGAATCAGTGTCCCGTCGAGGTCGACACACAGGGGGCGCGTGTTCGATTGCGCGCGGGGGTTGCTGCCTTTGCTCATGAGGTGACGGGATCTTTGGGTTCAACTGCCGGTATCGGCGTCCATGCGTGAAAAATGAATGCCCTTCGTCTCGAGCCCGGCGATCACCAGCATTCCGATGGCGACCGCAAACCAGAGCGTAACGATGCGACAGATGAGCGTGGCGGCGAGCGCATCGGCCGTGTCGACGCCGGCAAAACTCAGCAGCAGGACCATCACCGCTTCGGTGCTGCCCAGACCTCCCGGGATGAAGGACAGTGCGCCGGCGAGCACCGCGGCCGCGTAGATGCCGATCGCCTGGTAAAGCGGTGTCCCGGTCCCCAGCGTGTCGAGTATCAGCCACAGTCCGACCCCCTCAGCGGCCCAGGCGATCAGGCCGATCATCAGGCCGCCGTACAGCGCTGACGGGGCGAGCAGGGCGGCCGATGTCTGCAGCAGCGACGCCAGCCTGGCGATGGCGGCACGCAGGCCGTTCGTCCGCTCTGGTTGGCTGATGGCGGCAAGCCATGTATGCAGTCGCGGCCAGCGCAGCAGGATCAACAGGGCGACGACCACCAGTGCGGCAGCGATGGCGGGCAGGCGGGTGTCTTCGAGGGACCAGGCAACGGCAAGCGCCAACAGGGCCATCGCCAGGACATCGAGGAAGCGTTCGACGAACAATGCCGACAGGCTGTGGGTGAAGCTGACCGTATGACGGCGAAGATAGAGCGAGCGCACAGCCTCGCCGAGCTTGCCCGGTGTCGTCGTGAACGCGAACCCGGCGAGGTAGTAGGCGAGATGCAGCCCGGGGGCCACACGGTCGCCGAGAAACCGCAGGTAGCCGTGCCAGCGCAGGTATCGCAGCAGGTAATTGGCCAGGGACAATGCCAGTAGCGTGCCCCAACCGGCGAAACCGAGACGCTGCGATGCATCGGATATCGATGGGCCATAGCCGGCCACGACGACGGCCGCATAGGCAGTGCAACCCAGCAGGATGGACCATGACAACGGCCTGCCGATCTGCTGCCAGGACAGGCGGGTCAGCACGTTGCGGTGCGGGCGATGCAATGCATGGCGTCGATGTTAGCACCGCAAGGCGCGGGCAAGGCGGCCATCGCCATCGTTTTGCCTGCCGCGCCGGATGGTGTGCGCACTGACATCAGGCTACTCTTGCCGCCAGACTGCACGAGTTGAGGAAACGCCCATGGAACTGCCGTTCAACCTGCCCCGTTGTTTCTGCATCGCGGTCCTGGCCGCCAGCCTGCCAACTGCCGCCTTGGCCGACGACAGTGCCGAGGCGCTGCTGCAGAAGATCCAGGCGCGGGCGGACAAGATCAAGGAGTTCCGCGCGCTACTGAACAACCCGGACCAGACCGTGCGCCTCGCGGCGCTGGACGTGATGCTCAAGTCGTCCGACGTCGCGATGCGCGAACTGGCCTACGGGGTTTGCTTCAACAGTGCCGACCAGGCCATGCGTGGCGTTTGCCTGATCAACAAGATGGCCGATCTGCAGACGGTGGCGATCAGGATCGACGACATCGGCGATCCCACAGACAGCCAGAAGAAAGCATTGCTGGAATGGGGCGACAATTATGTCTTCACCATCGAGAATGTCGACGAGAAAACCGGTCGCTTCGAAACGAAGGGGAGCTATCGGAACGGCGCCGGCCAGATCGCCGGTACCGGCATCGAATTTGCGCAAAACTACTGTAGCGGTAGTTTCGTCCTTGCCGATGGTGCCGAACTGGTTGGCGAACTGGGCTGCAGGGGCGGTTGGGCGGGCACTTTCCCGGGTCGGATCCGCCTGCAATAGGGTCCCGCTTCACTCTGCTCGGCCGATTTCGACCCCGGAGAGGCCGACCGCATCCGCGTCACCCCAGTTCGAGTACAGGCGTAGCATCAGCCGTCGCGCACGCACCGGGGCGAAGACCACCTGCTTGCTGTCGTCGCGCGTGAAGTAGGTGCCGCTGCTGACCGGCACCCAGTTTCCCGCAGTATTGTTGCTGATCATTACCTCGAAATCCTTTGGCAGGCGCTGGCGTGGCTCGACTCCGGTACCAATCAGGCGTAGATGATCGATGGCCCAAGGGCGTTTGCCCGGCAGGTCGAACACCAGTTCGAGTGGAAAAGCATCGGCAACGGCGTACCAGGTGGTCGCGTCATTACCGTCGACAAGGTTTGCAGCACGCACATCAGCACTGAGCGGGGAGCTGCTCCACGAGGCGATCTCGGGCTGCGACGCCGGCGTCGCATCAACCGGTTTCGGCGCGGCTTCGGTGGCCGCGGTCGCAGGGCTCATGCCGAAGAACGGGCGCAGAGTCTCGACCGCACGATCGTAGCGCAATGCCTTGCCCTCGCCGGTGGATGCATCGACCGACATCAGGATGCCAACCGGTTGTCCGGCGACCTCGAGCAGGCTACCGCTCAACCCCTGGAACAGCTCATCCTGTGCAGTACGTGGGCGCATGCGCACGTACAGCAGACCCGCATCGTTCAGCGTCACATTGCGCCGCGTCACACTGCCGTCTGCATTGATCGACAGTACGCTGCCGGACGACGCGCCGGAAAGCAGCTTGTCCAGTATGGCGACCCGGCCGAGCGCACCGCCACAGTTGCGCGCGAGCCCGCCGGTCACGCGCAGGATCGCCAGGTCGTAGCCGAAAGTCTGCAACAGGTCGCCGTCGCCACGTGCGGCACCGCCACCCTGGCCGACCAGTGACGCGTACCACTCTTTGCCCATGACGTGCGCCGGCGTGACCGCGTAGCATTCACCAAGACGAGTCAGCAACTGCGCTTGCCCCTGCTCGACCGAATTAACGAATGCCGATGCAGGTCGATCGCTGGCGACAGCCGGCAGCGACATACCGCTGAGCGCACCGGCCAGCAGGGTCGCCAGGCAAATGCCACGTGTCGTGTACCCGCTAGCGGTCTGTGTCCGGTTCATGTTTGTCGCCATCGCTAACGTGCGCCTGCCGTGCCGGCTTCAACAGGCCGGCGCACTTGGAAGAGAACTCGATCATAAGTATCAACAGGGTCATTATCGCCACGATCGCGGCGAGCAGCGGATCGTGCAGGAAACGCGCCCAGCGCGATGCGCGAATCTCGTAGCCTGCGCTGCCGAGCCGATCGACCTGCACGTAGTCTGCCTCGCCATGCGCGACCAACAGCAAGCCGTCGGTCGGATCGGAAAAGCCCTGCGCCGGCTCGACCCGAATGAAACCGTCCATGCTAGCCTTGGTTGGCCCGGGTCGCAGCAGGGTTTCTGCATGCATCGGGATTACACGGTCACCCGATTCGAGGCGTTGGTTGCCGGCGACATAGTGCGTCCTGCCGATCGCCTGCGCCTCGATAACGCTGATATCACCGCTCAGCAGCAGACTACTCACGCCCGGGCCCACGTCCTCGCCGACCGCGAGCAATCCACGAAACGGCAGCACGATGGGCAGCTTGTCGGGCACGATACGGAGCAGTGCCCATTCGCCGATCTTCATCGCATCACCGGTTGATGGCGTTATTGCACCGGCGGATTCGCCATCGGCCCTTTGCAGGCGGACATGCACCTCCTGCACGCCGTGTCGCTGGATCCGGACCTGTGTGCCGGGCGTGATGGTGACCAGCGAAAATTCGTCGAGGACCCGGCTGCCGGCATCGTCGAACGGGTCGTCCAGCAGAGTGGCACGTCCTACCTGCCAGTGCGACAGCACTGGGTCGGTAATCGTGATGCTGACCACCTCGGTCGCGATCTCGAACGTGAATATCTTGGCCCGGTCCCAGAGGACCAGCAGCATGACCAGCACGATCACGAACGTGAGTTCGACGGAGCGGATGCTGAATGAACCGATAGCTGACATGGCTGTCTAGTTCGCTTCGGGAAGTGCTACGGAGAATTCTGTTGGCGGGAACGCACGCTCGTACCGACGTCGAAGGAGCCTGATCGACAAGCTTTCGGGCAGTGGCTCGAAAACGCCAAGCTCGATGGTGCAAATGGTGTCGAAGCTCGTCCGCCGGCCTTCTTCAATCAACTCGCAGCGTTTGCGGTTGGGGGGCACCCGACCATCGCTGGCGACCAGGTAAGTGTCGGCGCGGGCTGCATTGACGAAGACCAGCAGTTCCTTTTTCTCGCCAGTCGCCGATGACCTCGGCGCGCCGGCGAGAAGCGGCGACAGTACCTGCTCCTGGCCGCACTCGCCACCTTCCACACGGATCGCGAGTTGGTCGGGCGTCAGGCTGCCCAGGTATTCCGAATATTCCGACGGATAGTCGAGCTCCACGACGGCCGTCGAGATCTGCCGCGGCAGGTCGAACGTATTCTGCGACCAGTAGCGACCGTCTCGCGACAACACCCGCACGCATACACTCTTTCCGGCGAGCGCTTGCGGTACCACGAGTGAGACCGGATTGCTGCCGGGGCCGAACCCCGCAAGCGCTATGCCCGCGACCACCTGTCCGCTCACCGGTGCCTGTTCGCGATAGGTCTCCTGCAGCGCTTCGCCCTTGAGCGAGGCAGTCGTTTCTTCTGCTGCGCCCACCAGGGTGGTTGCGGCACACACGAATGCCAATGGAATGCGTAACCAGTTGCCTTGCATCGATGATCTCCCTGCCCGGATACGTTGCCAACAGCGCCTTGCAGCATCATAGCTATATTGCCCGATTCGGGCGTTCTCTTCAGCCGGGGCCGAGGCACGAGGTGCATTCTCTGCGAAGCCCTCACCACGCAGAGATGCAGAGCCGGCTGCCGGCCGGGCCTGCCGGTTTGCGTAATCCTCCTGACACACTGCCCTGCCAGTATCGCGCGCATCGAAGTGCCAGGTAGCGGGCGAGCAGCGATGAGTGCAAGACACTACCGATCGATCTGGTTGTCAGACGTCCACCTCGGGACGCGCGGCTGCAAGGCCGAATTCCTGCTCGACTTCATCAGGCAGCACGATGCCGACTGCATCTACCTGCTCGGCGACATCATCGACGGCTGGCGACTGAAGAAGAGCTGGTACTGGCCCAAGCTGCATAACGACGTGGTGCAGAAGATGCTGCGCAAGGCACGCAAGGGCAGCCGGGTGGTCTATGTGCCCGGCAACCACGACGAGTTCCTGCGTGACTTCCTCGAACTGCAGTTCGGTGGGATCGAGATCCTCGAAGAGCCGGTGCATACCACGGCGGACGGCCGTCGGATACTGATGCTGCATGGCGACCGTTTCGACGGCGTGGTGCGCTATGCCAAGTGGCTGGCCCTGCTCGGCGACTGGGCCTACGAGCTCGCGCTGGTTGTGAATCACCACTTCAACCGCGTCAGGCGCCGTCTCGGTTATCCGTACTGGTCGCTGTCGGCCTATCTCAAGCACAAGGTCAAGAATGCGGTGAACTTCATCTCCGATTTCGAGGGCCTGGTGGCCGACGAGGCCCGGCGCCAGGGTGTCGACGGCGTGGTCTGCGGTCATATCCACAAGGCGGAACTGCGCTACATCGATGAAGTGCTGTACTGCAATACCGGTGACTGGGTCGAGAGCTGTACCGCCATGGTCGAGAAGCAGGATGGCAGCCTGAGTATCCTGCACTGGGCGGACGAGCAGTCGGTGCTGTTCAGCGAGGCCCGGTTGACCCGGCCTGCGCGACAGCCGGTAGTCGATGGGCAGCCGGCGCCGGCGTTTCTGACCGAGGCCGACGATGCCTCGCTGCCTGCCTGGCAGGAACGCGCCTGATCCGCGTCGCCACCCAGCCGATCAGCCGAACACCAGTGGCACCAGGATCACCGTCAGCAGCAGCGCGATCAGCTGCAGTGGAATGCCGAGCTTGAGGAAGTCACGGAAGCTGTAGCGTCCGGGTGCCAGGATCAGGGTGTTGACCGGCGAGGCGACCGGGGTGGCGAATGCCGTCGATGCGGCGATCGCGACCGTCATCAGGAATGCCGCCGGCGCATGGCCGAGGTCGACCGCCAGGGTCAGCGCGATCGGTGCGATCAGCACCGTGGTGGCGGTGTTGGATATGAACTGGCTGAGCAGGGACGTCAGAACGAAAAGTCCGGCCAGGATCGCGTGTGGCCCAAGATCGCGGAACAGGTCGGTGAGGCCGGCCACGATCAGGCCGGCGCCGCCGGTCTTTTCCAGCGCATCGGCCAGCGGCAGCATGCCGGCGATCAGCACCAGGCTCTGCCAGTTCATCGAGCGGTAGGCCTCTTCCATCTCGATGCAACGGGTCACGACCATGGCGAACGCCGCCAGCATCACCGCGACCAGGTTGGACGTGAGCTGAAACGCCATCAGCACCAGCATCGCCAGCGTGATCACGACCGCCCACGGTGCCTGGTTGCCGTGCCAGGTGCGCTCGCTGATCTCCTCGGGCATCTCGAGCAGCAGCAGGTCGCGGCGTGGTCCGGCGAGTCGTTCGAGATCGTTCCAGGAACCGGCGACCAGCAGGATGTCGCCGGCTTGCAGCACCGTCGACTGAAAATCCAGTGCCAGCGCGCCCTCGCCGCGGCGCAGGGACAACACATTGACCCTCTGCCGCTCGCGCAGACTGCCCTGGTGGACCGTCCTGCCGATCAGTGGCGAGCCCGGTACAACCAGTGCCTCGGCGACGCCGAAGCTTTCACGAAAGCGACGTTGCAGGCCATGCGGAAAGCCGAGGTCGACCAGGCCGAGCGTTGCGCCGTGTTCGCCGAGCGCCGCCTTGGAGGCGGACACGATCAGGATGTCGTTGGCGCGCAGGCGGGTCTCGATCAGCACCGGCTGCAGCGAGCTCAACAGGGTGCCTTGGCGCTCCAGTGCGATCACCGTCAATTGGTGATGGCGGCGCAGGCCGACTTCACCAACCGTGTGCCCGACCAGCGTCGAGCCGGCCTGGACCCGCAGCCGGTGCAGGCTGTCCTGGATGCCGTAGACCTCGGCCATCTCGTGCAGACGCCTGCGCCGGTTGGCCGGTTCGGCCGATTCACCTTTTGGCAGTGCATGTCGGCCCAGCGTCAGCATGTAGCCGATCGCGGCAACCAGGATCGCGCCGCCGATCAGCGTGAAATCGAAGAAGTTGAAGCCGGGCAGCCCGGCATCGATCAGCGCGCGGTTCACGACCAGGTTGGGCGGTGTGCCGATCAGGGTCAGCATGCCGCCGATCAGCGAGGCGACGGCAACCGGCAGCAACAGGCGCGCAGCGGCGATGCCGGCTTCGCGCGCCAGGCTCAAGACCACGGGTATGAACAATGCGACCACGCCGGTCGAACTCATGAACGCCGACAGGATCGCGACCACCGGCATCAGCAGCAGGATCAGGCGTGCCTCGCTGGCGCTGGCCAGGCTGGCGATGCGGAGCCCGACCCAGGCGGCGACACCGGTCCGCGCCAGGCCCTCGCTGACCACGAACAGGCCGGCAATCAACATCACGAGTGGGTTGCCGAAGCCGGCAACCGCCTCGGCCGGTGTCAGGATGCCGCTGAGCGCGAGCGCGATGATCACCATGGCGGCGGTGAGATCGAGGCGTACCCGGCCGCTGAAGAACAACGCGATCGCCATGCCGACCAGCGCATAGACGAATCCGATCTGCCAGCTCACGGCTGCGTACTCCTCACTGCTCGCTCCCACCGTGATTCAGCGGGGCCATGTCGGTCATTCAAGTCGACGATCGGGGTTCTTGTCCACCGCTCGCTGCCGCTCCGGCGACAGCGGTCGCCGGACTCCGGACTGGCCGGACTCGCTCAAGTTCGCCGGATCCGGGCCGTCATTTCTGGATTAACGGGCAGGCCCGGCATCGCCTGCCGACAACCGACGCAGCGGGAGAATCCTAATGTCCAAAAAATACCGTCTCGTAACGCGCAGCGATTTCGATGGCCTGGTCTGTGCGGTGCTGCTCAAGGAGCTGCAGATGATCGACGACATCCTGTTCGTTCATCCCAAGGACATGCAGGACGGCAAGATCGAGATCGGCGCCGCCGACATCACGACCAACCTGCCGTATGTCGAAGGTTGCCATCTGGCCTTCGATCACCACCTCAGCGAAACCCTCCGCAACGGGAAGCGCGACAATCACGTCATCATCCCCGAGGCGCCCTCGGCGGCGCGCGTCGTGTACGACTACTACGGCGGCGCGGCCGCATTTCCGAATGTGTCGGATGACATCATGGAGGCTGTCGACAAGGGCGACTCGGCCCAGTTCAGCCGTGACGAGATCCTGAATCCGGACGGCTGGGTACTGCTCAACTTTCTGATGGACGCCCGCACCGGGCTCGGACGTTTCCGAGATTTCACGATCTCCAACTACCAGCTGATGATGCAGCTGATCGACGCCTGTCGTGACCATTCGATCGAACAGATCCTGCAGCTGCCCGATGTGCAGGAACGGGTCGAGCTGTACCGCTCGCATGAGCAGAAGGCGCGCGAACAGATCCAGCGCTGCAGCGCGGTGCACGACAACCTGGTCGTGCTCGACCTGCGCGACGAAGAAACCATCTATGCCACCAACCGGTTCACGATCTATGCGCTGTTCCCGCAGTGCAATATCTCGATCCACGCGATGTGGGGCCTGAAGCAGCAGAACACCGTGTTCGCGATCGGCAAGTCGATCCTCGACCGGGGTTGCGTCACCAATGTCGGTGAACTGTGCCTGGGCTATGGTGGCGGCGGACACGGTGCGGCCGGCACCTGCCAGGTGGCCAACGATCGCAGTGACACCGTGCTGGCCGAGCTGGTCGCGCGCATCACCGCCGACGAACAGGCTGCGGCCGCCAGCAGGCCGGTCCCGCACAGCGCCTGATGTGGTCCGGCATCGAGCATCCGGCGTTGTCCGGGTGCCCGCATTCAGTGGCAATTTCCAGGTTAATTCACAACCCCTGCTGAGGGCGATTCTGCGCTACGTTTGAGGGCAACGACCCGACCGGGTCGACAGCCGAGACGCGCAATGAAATCGATCCAAGCCACGATCCTGTGCCTGTGCCTGGCAGCGACCCCGATGCCGGCATTCGCAGATCCGACCCCGTTGCGCTGGGCGACCGCGACCAAGGGCGGTGGATTCCAGTTGTACGGTTCGCAGCTGGCGGCCGTCATCAACCAGACTGACGATCGCCTCGCGATCGAACTGCTCGACACCCGCGGCAGCAATCACAATCTGACCCTGCTCGAGGCAGGTGAAGTCGACGTCGGCCAGGTCGAGGGCAACGCCGCGCGCATCGCGCTCGACGGCATCGGACGTAGCGTGGCCAAGCTCCAGGTGTTGTCGGTGATGTACCCGAACCCGGGCATGTTCGTGGTACGGGCTGATTCCAGTCATCGCAGCATCGACGATCTCAAGGGCCGCCCGGTCGCATTCGGGACCAAGGCCTCGGGCCTGCGCATCCTGGCCGCCGACGTACTCGATGGCCTCGGCCTGTCGCCGGAGAATGACTTCGAGCAGATCATCCTCGACAAGGCGGCGCAGGGCCCGCAGCTGGTGCTCAATGGGCAGGCCGACGCCTTGTGGGGCGCGGGGATCGGCTGGCCCGGCTTCGCTGAGGTGGCCGAGGGGCCGGCCGGTGCGCGTTTCATCGCACCAAGCGCAGACCAGGTCCGGCAGATTCTCGACCGCCACCCGCATCTCCGGCCGATGACCATTCCGGCCGGCACCTACCGCGGTCAGGACCATGCAATCGACTCGGTCGGTCTGTGGTCTCTGATCCTGGTGCGCCCGGATCTCGACGAGGAGACTGCCTACCGGCTGGCGCGCGCGATCCATCTCGGACAGGAATCGTTGGCAGAGCGGCTCGAACAGGGGCGCTACACGCGCGCCACCAACACCGTGGCGCAGGTACCTGGCGCGCGCCTGCACCCCGGCGCCGCACGCTACTACCGCGAGATCGGACTGTTGCCGGGCGGTGATGCGTTCGTGAAGATCACGCCGCTGGGCAGTCATGACGGTGAGTTCTGTCGCTACGACAGGGCCCTGCTGCTCGAAGACCCGGACGGTACCCGCATCCTGTACGACGCTGGCCGCACGGTGGCTGGTGCGGATGATCCGCGGCTCGGTGACATCGACGTGGTGCTGGTCAGTCACATGCACGGTGACCATGTCGGTGATCGCCGGATACCGTCGCTCAACGCCGGCGAGTGTGCGGCGCCGGACATGTCGGTCAGCACCCTGCCCGACACCGGCAGTGTGCAGATCGCGCTGGCCAAGGATGCGACCATCATCACTGGCAGCGAGATGCCCAAGTTCTTTGCCGCCAAGCTCAAGGCACTCGGTGGTGATCCACAGCGTTCGCAGTTGGTGCGTTTCGGCGGTTCGAAGAAGCTCAATGCTGTGACCTTCACCACCGTGCCGGCGGCGCATTCCAACGGCATCAGTGGCGGCATGATCGGTGGTGAGCTGGGCGGCATGCTCGACCATGCCGGTGTGACCGCCTGTGCCGGGCCGGCGACCGGCTATGTCATCACCTTCTCCAATGGACTCAAGGTCTACCTGTCCGGTGACACCGGCATCACGGCGGAACAGCGCAGCGTGGTCGGTGAGTACTATGGCGTGCAGTTGGCCGTGATCAACATCGGCGACACCTTCACCACCGGGCCGCGAGAAGCGGCCTATGTGATCAACGAACTGGTCCGACCGGCTGCCGTGATCGCGTCGCATGCGAACGAACAGGCGACCAGGGATGGCAGACTGATCGAAGGCACACGGACGGCGCAGTTCCGCCAGGCGAGCAGAGTGCCGGTGCACCTGCCGCTCAGTGGACGGACGATGGCGTTCGATGCGGCAGGTCATTGCCGATCGGGGTGTGAATAGCGGCTGTATTCACGCGTATGGCAATCGATGGAGCGCGCCGCGCAGTTGCCTGCCTGGGCGGGTGAGCGGCAACGTCGAAGGTCGACCGGTTTATAATGCGCGCCACGGCCGTGGTGTCGCATTGGCGCGGCGTCGACAGCTGATTCCGGGACGATCCTGATCCCGACCAACGCAATACGGGTAGCCGCTTGACTGATCGAAACCAGCAAAGATTCGCAGTGGTGATGGCGCTGGTCGGTGCGCTGGCCTGCGCGCCCGCGCGATCCGACAATGCCCACGAGGCCTGTTTCGGCTGTCATGGAACCGATGGTGTCAGCGTTGCGCCGCACATGCCGAGCATCGCCGGACTCAACTTCCGCTATTTCTACGCAACCATGCAGTCCTTCCGGCGCGATCGCCGCCCGGGCACGATCATGGGCCGCATCGCCAAGGGCTACAAGAGCAGCCAGCTGCAACGCCTGGCACTGTATTTCGGGTCGCAGCCGTGGACCGGTCAGCAGGTCGATGTCGACCTGCAGCGGGCGCGCGAGGGCAAGGCATTGCACGATGAACTGTGCGAGAAGTGTCACAAACGCAACGGCTGGTTCCAGGACAAGGACACGCCGCCACTGGCCGGTCAGGCCAGTGGTTACCTGTTCTACCAGATGCGTGATTACCGGATCGCGTCCGGCATGATGCTGCAGCCACCGTTGATGCAGGAACGCCTCGAGCGCCTGTCAGACGATCAATTGCGCGCGCTGAGCGCGTTCTACGCGAGTAGCTTGGCGGTTGATCCGGAACCGCGTCCGCAAGATCGCGGACACGGCCCCGGTTGACTCAGGCCGGTTTGCCGGCCTGGGTGGAGGCGCTGCCGATCACTCGAACGGTGTCGGTAGCGGCGTGGTTTCAGACGAAGGCGGCAGGATCGGCAGATCGAAGTTCGGCTGATCGCCAGTCATGCTCTTCAGGAAGGCCACGATCTGTGCGTTTTCCTGGTCGGTGAACTTCTTGCCCAGCTGCAGGCGGCCCATGATGTCGACCGCTTCGGTCAGGGTCTCGGCTTCGCCGTCGTGGAAGTACGGATAGGTCATCTCGACGTTGCGCAGGGTCGGCACCTTGAAGTTGAAGCGATCCGCGTCCTTGCCGGTGACCGCGCTGCGACCTTCGGCCGGGCTGGTGCTGACATAGGGTTCGACGATGCCCATCTTCTGGAAGGTGTTGCCACCGGCTGCCGCACCGTTGTGGCAGGCCGTGCAGCCGCTGTCCTTGAACAGCTTGTAGCCGGCCACCTCGTCTGCGCTCAGTGCATCCTTGTCGCCCAGCAGCCATTGGTCGAACGGTGAGTTCGGCGTGACCAGGGTCTTTTCGAACTCGGCGATCGCGTCGGTCACCTTGTCGATGTCGATGCCGTCTTCACCGTAGACCAGTTTGAACTCGTTGACGTAGCCGGGGATCGATTCCAGCAGGCTGACGGCCAGGGTGTGGGTGAAGGCCATCTCACCCGGGTTGGCGATCGGGCCGCCGGCCTGTTCCTTGAGGTCGGCTGCACGGCCGTCCCAGAACTGGGCGACGTTGAGGCTGGAATTGAGCACTGTCGGTGAGTTGATAGGCCCTTTCTGCCAGTTGTGGCCGATCGAGGTCTTCAGGTTGTCGGTACCGCCCATGCTCAGGTTGTGGCAAGAGTTGCACGAGATGAACCCGGACTTCGACAAGCGCGGGTCGAAGTACAGTTTCTTGCCCAGTTCGGCCATGGCGAGGTTGATTTCCTGGGCCGGGCGAATCGGTGTGATCGGTTCGTCAGCGAACGCGGAGGCACAGGGAATGGCGGCAAGCAGGGCCGCTACCAGGGGTTTTCTAAACATGTCGTTCCTCGTCTCCGTTGTTTTCGACAGCGATGGCCCCAGTGCGGTGGCGGCGGCTGGCGCGCGAGGCCGGCTTTCAACATAGACCAACTCGGGCGCTTCGATTCTGAGCCAACTCAAGTGATTGAGATTCATCGCGGTGCTTCTCGGTCGTTCATAACACGCATCATGAAAACGGCCTGTCGGTCGCCCTTCTCAGCGCATTCTCTGCGGTTATCCGGGCCCTGGTGTGCGCGATGCTCGCCCTACACTGATGAAAGATTCGTATGCTGCCGGTCGGCAGGTTTTTCACACCAGCTCGTCGTGGCTGCGCATACGAGGCCCGGTAGACAGCCATCGGAGGGAGCCACATGGCCCGCTACAAGACACGCATCCAGACGCTGATGGCGGTCGATCAGGCATTCGACTTCATGGCCGATCTGCGCAACTTCGAGCAGTGGGACCCGGGTGTCGCATCGTCACGCCAGGTGCGTGGCGAGGGTCCCGGGCCCGATGCTGCGTACCGGGTCATTGCGAGCAACGTGGAACTGATCTACTACACGCAGGTGTTCGAGCGACCGCATCGCCTGGTGGCCGAGGCCAACACCGAGCGGCTGCGGTCTTTCGACGTGATCACGGTAGAGGATGCCGGCAGCGGCAGCATCGTCACCTACGATGCAAGGCTCGAACTCAAGGGCGCCTACTGCGTCTTCGATCCGCTGCTGGGCCTGTTGTTTCGCCGCATAGGTAAGCGTGCCGACGCCGGGCTGCAAAAGGCATTGAACGGCATCAAGGTCGCCTGAGATGTCGTGGAAGTCGGCCA
Organism: Gammaproteobacteria bacterium; assembly: GCA_020445165.1. Next base: position 31,450 of record JAGRHE010000002.1, on the reverse strand, counting down.
TCGACAGCCTGCTCGAGGCGACTGTGCTGGCGAGCTTCACCCGTGTCGGCTACGCGCTACGTTCACGCCTGTTCGACTGGCGCCCGCTGACTGCCTATGACCTGCGTGGCCACACCATCGTGTTGACCGGCGCGACCTCGGGAATCGGGCTTGCCGCAGCACGCGAACTGGCCGCGATGGGGGCGACGTTGATCCTGGTGGCGCGCGATGCTGACAAGGCCGAACGACTCGCACATGCACTCGACCGGGTGCATGCGGCCGGATCGGTGTCGTTCGAGGTCGCCGACCTGGCCGATCTGGAGCAGGTGCGCTCGGCCTGCGAACGCATAGCGCGGCGGCATACACGCATCGACGTGCTGATCCACAACGCCGGGGCATTGTTCAACGAGCGCCGCACGACGGCCGATGGCACCGAGGCCAGCTGTCAGATCATGCTGGTGGCCCCATTCCTGATGACCGCGCTGTTGCACGAGCCGCTGCGGGCGGCATCACCTGGCCGCGTGCTCACGATGTCATCGGGTGGCATGTACACCGCGCCGTTGACCGTCACCGGGCTGGAGATGCCGGCCGCCGACTACAGCGGCGTGCGGCAGTATGCGCGCGTCAAGCGGGCACAGGTTGTTCTGAACGAGCTGTGGGCCAATAGGTTTCCGTCGGCCGACATCGTGTTTCACGCACTGCACCCTGGGTGGGTGGATACGCCCGGCATTAGCGGTGCGCTGCCCGGTTTCAGCCGACTCCTCGGGCCGCTGTTGCGCACGCCGCAGCAGGGTGCCGATACCCTGGCCTGGCTGGCGGCCGATCCGGTTGCCGCCCGCAGTTCGGGCCGTTTCTGGCACGACCGGGCAGCGCGCGCCACGCATCGTCTCGCGTCGACACGTGAATCCGATGCGGCCGAGACACGTGCAGCGCTATGGCAATGGTGTGTCGTGCGCAGCGGGATCGATGTCGCGGACTGAGTGCCGACACTTCACCTTACCGCCGCCTGTCGGTGACCGCTGCATGCGGCAGTCAAGCCTTGCCCGGATTGTTCTTGAGCAGGCGCCGGTCGAACAGGAACGGCTCCTCGCGCACTGATTCGATCGCCTGCGCAAAACCTGCATGGGCCGGGTTGACGAGGACGTTGTGCTGCGACGGTACGATCGCACTGGGCACCGCCAGGGCCAGCGATGCCCCGGCTGCCACCCAACCGTCACCAACCTGCGCGGTCGACGAGGGTGGGGGATCGTTACGCCAGTCGCGCGGCAGGTCACGATCGTCGAGCGCGAGCAGGTCTTCGTCGGGTATGTCGATCCGGTACAGGCGGTAGCTGTTGAGGACCTCGTGCGAATGCAGGTGGACCAGCAGTTCGAGTGCCGCCAGGGCGATGCTGTCGGCGGTGTAGATCAGTGCCACGCCCCTGCTGTTCCAGCGTCCACCGCTGAGCCTGGCGCCCTCGCCGTCGAACGCCTGGTCGGCGTGACGCGCCTTGACCAGGCGAAACAGCTCCGGCATCAGGTGATCACGCCGTGCTCGAGGCGCAGGATCAGGTCGTGCACCGCTTCGGCGCCGGCCTCGGTGTCGAGATAGTCGACCGGACTGCTGCCGCCCAGTGCCTTGGCCGGTTCGTTGAGCCAGTTCCTGGCGCCTGCACGATCACCCTCGAACAGCTGTAGCGCATTGCGGTATGCCGAGGCCACACGGTACAGGCGATCGCTTTCGTCCGGGCTCAGGCGCTTTGACTGGCGCCGCCGGGCGAGGGTGGACGACGGCAGGCCGATGACCTTTCCCAGCGCGGCCTGCGAGGTGCCGATCTCGGCGGCGAGTTTTGCGAACACGCTCACCGGCACGCCGATCCGCAACACGTTGACCAGCTCGGAGCGGTCTGACTTGATCAGTCCCAGGCGCTTGTACACCTCGCCGGCGGTGAAGGCGCCCGGCGGCGCGACGACCGTTTCCGGGCGATAGGTGCGGGGCTCTGTCTTGGTGGTTCCCATATGGTGTATTATATGTCGCCATATGGGCATGTCCAGCAGGTGGTGCCAGGCCTGCCGGTGGCAGCGTGCAGGCCCGAACCGATCGCCGGGCTGCGTCGGAATGCCTCAAGAGCTGGCTGACGCTGACGCTGATTTACACGTCCCGATCAATCGACAGCCCCCGTCAGGAAAACGTTTGAGCCACACCACTGAATCCACCGCCGGGCCGAAATTGTCGGTCGCGTCGACGGCAGCGATCCGCGCCGACCGGCCGGCCAACCTGTTCGAGTACCTGCTGATTGCCGGCATGCTGCTGCTCGGTGTCGCATGGGTGATGCACGAGATCGGTTCGCCGTTCCGCTTCATGCCGCTCGACACGATCCGCAACCCGATCATCATCTTCTTCGGCCCGCTGGCAACGGTCGGTCTGGGCCTGCTGCTGGCTGCCGCAGTCTTCAGTGGTGGCGCATTCCGGCGCTACCTGCCGGCGACGCTGGTGGCGATCAAGCGCCTGCTCGAACTGGGCATCCTGGTGTCGGCCGGCTTCATTGTCGCCACGTTTGTCGAATGGCACGACATGCGGCACATACCGATGTCGGCCTCGATCAACAGTGAACTGCTGCACATCGCACTGCTGGTGGTGGCCCGTCTGCTGGTCGGTCGCCATGCCAACGGCCTGCTCGCGGTTGCCAGCGTCGTGTTCACGCTGGCGTTGACGCTGTACCTCGCCGACCGCTACCTGGCGTTCACCAACATGCGTGCCCTGGTCGCGCACTACGAGCGGGTCTACGGGAGACCGATCGACGAAATCGACCTCGACCTGGAGCGCGCAAATTCGCTCGATTGGACCTGGGGTCACCGGGTCGACTACAACAACCTGGGTTTCCGTTCTGCCGATGTCGAAGCGGAGAAGCCCGCCGGCACGCGCCGGATCATGGTGCTCGGCGACTCGCTTACCTGGGGTGCCGGCCTGGCTGTCGATCAGCGCTACACGGAGTTGCTGCAGACGCGCCTGCAACACAGCCAACCGGGCAACCGCTGGCAAGTGGCCAACTTCGGCCTGGCTGGCGGACCGACCGTGACCGAGGCCGAGATCCTCGCCGAGCACCTGGATCATGTGCAGCCGGATTTCATCATCGTCGGTTACTGCGTCAACGATCCGCAGCCGCTGCCACAGAACCATTCGGTCGAGCGGACAGACTACTACTGGCTGCACAATCTGGTGGCTTCGCTGCGCCATATCGGGATGACCGATGTCCAGAAACTGCTGCACACCACGCTCGATGGCGTACTGGTCCGGTTCGGCCTGATCCCGTCGTCAGACGATGCGCTCGATCGCAGCTACCAGCCCGATTCGCGCAACTGGCAGGCCTTTCTGGCGGCACTCGACGACATCTATCAGCTGAGCACGGAGGCGGGCGCCGGCCAGCCGATCTTCGCCCTGCTGCCCCAGGGCATCGCATCCGACCACCCGCACCATCCCTACCTGTCACGCTGGTTCGACCTGGCGGGTGCAGCTGCGAAAGACGCGGGCTTCATCGTTGTCGATCCCCGGCCCGACTTCGTTGCCCGAATGAAACTCGACGAGCTGATGGTGAATCCCTTCGACGCGCATCCGTCGATTGCCAGCAATGTGCTGTACGCCGATGCGTTGCATGCGGCGCTGGAGGTCGAACTGCGCAAGAGGCGCGCCCCTGCCGTGGAACAGGAGGCGTCTTCGGCGACGGTTGAGCGATAGCGGGTCGGACGTGTCGCCGAATGACCGCAACTTCTCGTGCGACCGGTGACTGGCCGACAGCGATTTGCTGCAGCCTGTGCTGCCGGATACGTAATCGCAACCCCGGCGTACCTGTAACGTTCGTCATCCCCGGCGACCTTGTAAACAGAAAAGTTTTGCCTTCGCCGCCGAATGCGGGCTAGAGTAAAAAAACGCCAAGGATCGGCACGCAAGGGAAAAGGGGCATGCCCCACAGCACGGAAAGCCAACAGACGGACACCGGTCTCGTGTGTCTGGTGCAACTCGCACGTTTTCATCAGGTCGCCGCTGACGCCGACCATCTCGCGCATGAAAACGGCTCCCCATCGCAGCACTTCGACAGCGATGCCCTGGTGCGCGCAGGCCGCCGCCTGGGTCTCAAGGTCGATGCCGTCAACAGCCGCTGGGAGCGACTGCACAAAACGCCGCTGCCGGCCATTGCGCAGCATGTCGATGGACATTTCTTCATCCTGATCGGCATCCGCGACGACAGGGTGCTGGTACAGGACCCGCTCGAACAACGCCCGCTCACCCTGCCGCGCGAACTGTTCGAGCAGGCCTGGTCGGGTCGATTGATCCTGTTTGCGCGTCGCGCAGCGTTCGGCATGCCTGAGGGGCGCTTCGGTTTCAGCTGGTTCATCCCGGCGATCGTCCGTCATCGGCGCCTGTTCGGCGAGGTGCTGATCGCGTCGTTCTTCCTGCAGCTGTTCGCGCTGCTCACTCCGCTGTTCTTCCAGGTGGTCATCGACAAGGTGCTGGTCCACCGTGGTCTGACCACGCTCGACGTACTGATGATCGGCCTGCTCGCGATCTCCTTGTTCGACGTGATACTTGGCGGTCTTCGCAGCTATGTGTTTGCGCATACCAGCAACCGGGTCGACGTGATGCTGGGTGCGAAACTGTTTCATCACCTGCTGCGTCTGCCGCTGGCCTACTTCGAGGCGCGCCGGGTAGGTGATTCGGTCGCACGGGTGCGCGAACTCGAAAACATCCGCAACTTCCTGACCGGTTCGGCGCTGACCCTGGTCATCGACCTGTTCTTCACGCTGGTGTTCTTCATCGTGTTGTACCTGTACAGCCCGCTGCTGACCGCGGTGGTCGCTGCTGCGATCCCGTTCTACATCGTGCTGTCGGCCTGGGTCACGCCTATCCTGCGCCAGCGCCTCGAAGACAAGTTCAATCGTGGCGCCGAGAACCAGGCCTTCCTGGTCGAATCGGTAACCGGCATGCAGACGTTGAAATCGATGGCGGTGGAGCCGCAGATGCAGCGTCGTTGGGAGGAGCAACTCGCCGGTTACGTCGGTGCCAGCTTCAAGGCGTCGAACCTTGGAAACATCGCCAGCCAGATCGCGGCCTTCATCAACAAAGTCACCGTGGTGCTGATACTCTGGATCGGTGCCACGCAGGTCATGCAGGGTGAACTGTCGGTCGGTCAGCTGATCGCGTTCAACATGATCGCCGGACGCGTCAGCGGTCCGATCCTGCGCCTGGTTCAACTCTGGCAGGACTTTCAACAGGCTGGCATCTCGGTCCGCCGCCTGGGCGACATCCTCAACACGCCGACCGAGCCCGGCTACAACCCGGGTCGCGCGACACTGCCGGAGCTCAAGGGCGCGGTCCGCTTCGATTGCGTCGGTTTCCGCTACGCACCCGACCGGCCTCAGGTGCTGCGCGACATCACACTCGACATTCGGCCCGGTGAAGTGATCGGAATCGTCGGGCGCTCCGGATCCGGCAAGAGCACGTTGACCAAGTTGATCCAGCGCCTGTACGTACCGGAATCTGGACGGGTGCTGATCGATGGCGTCGACCTGGCGCTGGTCGAGCCGGCATGGCTGCGTCGCCAGGTGGGAGTGGTACTGCAGGAGAACTTCCTGTTCAACCGCAGTGTGCGCGAGAACATCGCGTTGACCAATCCGGGCATGCCGATGGAACCGGTGATCACGGCAGCAAAGCTTGCCGGCGCGCACGAGTTCATCCTGGAGATGGCCGAGGGCTACGACACCCTGGTCGGCGAGCAGGGCGCGAACCTGTCCGGAGGCCAGCGCCAGCGCATCGCGATCGCACGTGCCCTGGTCAGCGATCCGGCGATCCTGGTGCTGGACGAGGCGACCAGCGCCCTCGACTACGAGTCCGAACGCATCATTCAGCGCAACATGCGCGCGATCTGTAGGGGACGGACCGTGTTCATCATCGCGCATCGGCTGAGTGCCGTCCGCCACGCAGACCGCATCCTCGTCATCGACCAGGGCATGGTCGTCGAACAGGGCAGCCACGATGCGCTGCTTGCCCAACGTGGCATCTACGCCGGTCTCCATGCGTTGCAGTCCGGGCACGAGTTGTCGGTGCCTGCAGGCCCGACCAGGGTGGGAGACGAAGCATGAGTCGCCAGTTGGAAACTGCGTTTCTGCCGGCAGCGCTCGAAATCGAACGTACTCCGGCATCGCCGGTTGGGCGCGCGATCATCTGGACCATCGCCGCTGTTTTCGTTGCCGCCGTTGTGTGGGCAGCGCTGAGCAAGGTCGATATCGTGGTGGTCGCCCCGGGTCGGGTCATTCCCAGCGGCCACAGCAAGGCTGTGCAGGCGTTGGAGATCGGCACGGTGAAAAGGATACATGTTGCCGAAGGTCAGCATGTCGAGACCGGCGACGTCTTGATCGAGCTCGATCCAGACAGTGCCGCAGCGGATGTGGCGAACCTGCTGGCGCAGCGTGATGCCGGCGCGCTTGAAAGCGCCCGCCTGCAACGACTGGCAGAATGGTTGGCACAGGATACGGTGCCGGCGACGGCCGACCCGGCCGGCAATGAAGATACCTTGCTGCTGCGGCGCTGGCGGGAACACCGCGACAAGGTGTCGGTGCTGCATACCGAAAGAGACCGGCGATCAGCCGAGCAGCGCACTGCCACGCAGCAGGTCGAGAAGCTGCGCGCGATCATGCCGATCGTCAGCAGGAGGGCGAGCGATCACAAGAACCTGTCCGAGCAGAAGCTGCTGTCCGAGCAGGAATACCTGCATACCGAACAGGCGCGCCTGGAACGCCTGCATGAACTGCGGATGTACCAGAGCCGGGTCGACGAACTGGCGGCAGCCATCGAAGAGATCGATGCCCGTATCGCCTTGACCCGCAGCGAGTTCGCCCGCCAGGTCAGCGAAGGCCTCGACGAGGTCGAGCGCAGGCGCGCAACCATCGAACAGGAACTCATCAAGGCCCAAACACGGCTGAAGGCGCAGACCATCACCGCGCCTGTCGCCGGAGTGGTTCAGCAACTCGCGGTGAACAGTGTCGGAGCGGTCGTCACACCGGCCCAGATGCTGCTGGTCGTGGTGCCGCGCAACGAGATGCTGGAAGTCGAGGCGATGATCGAGAACAAGGATATCGGCTTTGTCGAGCCCGGACAGGAGGTCGCGATCAAGGTCGACGCCTTTCCGTTCACCCGCTATGGAAGCATTGGCGGATGGGTCCTCGGCATTGCCAACGACGCCGTGCCCGACGAGACCAGGGGACTGGTCTACACGATGCGCGTCGCCCTCGAGCGCTCGCAGATCGCAGTCAATGGCCATCCGGTCGAGCTCGGTCCTGGAATGACGGTCTCCGTGGAGACGAAGACCGGTACGCGCAGATTGATCGAATTTTTCCTCAGCCCCTTGCTGAGGTACAAAGACGAGAGTGTGAGGGAGCGGTAGATGTATGCCGTCATGGGGCTACGGCTCGGTGAAGGTCGCCAGCCAGTACAAGAAGAGGGAGAGCTATGGGATTCGTAAATGAACGTATCAGCCCGGAGGATAGGGAGAAGTATGGGTTGAATGAGGTTGATGCTTGGTTGTCGAAAACGGGCTGCGTGCCCAATAGATCCTGGACTATCGATCACGATCGAGAAATCTACTTACGGCAAATCAAGAAAGGACGAGGCGAAAGCTCTTACAAGACGACTTGGCACTTCCGTCGCAATGGCGAGCTAATGTCGTTGTGTTTGGCACTGCGTAGTGCTGGTGGAGAGCGTGGCAGTGACGGTTGGTCGCACTATGAGTTGATCGAATGCTACGGCGAGGGCTTTTTTGTCCCGAACCATCTTCTCGACCAGCGAGATGACATTATTGCTGATCTCCGCGAGGCATTGGAAGCCTATGGTGGTGGAGGGATTCATTCGAGCAGAGCGAGCAGTAAGATGACATTGACGCTTTGACAAGATACCTGATCAAGGACGATCGAAAATGTATGAGACATTGGACGAGGCGCTGGATGCGCTAGAAGCACTTGACTCCACCGGCGATGCGCTGAAATCAGATTTGCTTCAGCTGGTTGGGCAACTCTCAATTCACGATAAGGGTGCTGTGACGTTACTCTACAGCGGGAAGGTCGCCGGGGGGCCGGACGCGGGTGAAATCGTAGGGAGCATATTGCAGTCTGGGGCGGATGTAAGAGTCCTTGATAACACTGTTGCTGGGAAGCTACTTATCTCCGAGGAGTTTTCTGAGAAAGTTGCAGAGGCGTTTGGTATCGATGCCGCAAAACTCGATTCACAAGACTACAGCGGCCCCGCCAAAGACTGGCTGGGCCACCCCACCGACGGCCCCTGGGCCGAAGTCTCACGTCGTTTTGCTCAGGCCACTACCGGCGAGGTGCTGATCATCGCGCCTGAAGGCGACACCTCCCGCATCCTGGCACAGACTGAGCTGCCGGAAATTCTCAAGAATGCCGACGTCACCGAGATCGACGGCATTCCCCGCGAACAGCTGCTCGAATACGCCCGCCAACATGGCGATGCGGCACTGCGCCACTTCGTCTTCGATCATTCGCATATCAAGGTCTACCTGTCCGGGCTGGTCGGGGGCAATGTCGATGGGTATTTGAATTTCCCTCCACCGGACCAGTTGGGTGAGGTACTCAAGGACCCGGTTCGGTTCGGGTATTCGCAGGCCGCCGTCGATGTGTTCGCGAACGATGGTCGCCTTGACGAAGTGCGCACGACCATGAAGCAAGCGTTCGAGGTTGAAGTAGATATGATCCGGCGGGGCAAATGGAGCCCTGGATTGAGCAAGATGGGGCCGTTGGGATTGACTGCGACTTTGATGATCGCCGCAAACACCGCGTCTGCGGCCGAGGCGCGTGGCGACCATGAGCAGGCCAAGACGATCATGCGGGACTGGGCTTTGGACGCGGCCGGTTCGGCGGCGGGCGAGACGCTTGGGGCGTCTATCGCAGGAATTGCACTGGGCCTGGTCGCAGCAGCTGGAGCTACCGTGGCAGCACCGTTGGCAGCGGTCGTGGTGGTCGGTGCCGCGATAGTCGGTGGCTTCCTGGGTGCCGATGCCGCCAAGGACTTCCACGACTACCTCGGCAGCAGAGATGACGAAAACAGGCGAGACATCCTGCGCAGGCTCGATGTGCTTTACTTCGGCGAGGGCAGTCTCCCGACGACCGAACAGATCCCGGACCAAGATGCCGGTTTCCTGTCGATGGACAAGATCATCAAGCCCGGCAGCGCCGACGAACTGCCATCCGAATCACTCGCCGCGACCGGGAAACAGAATCTCGCCTTCCGCTATGCGCTGCTCAAGCTCAATCCGTTCGCGGTCCTGCTGCCCGATGCATTCTACACGGACATGCACGGTAAAGACGGCGAGCTCGACCTGCTCGATCCGGCGACTGGCACGGGTCTGACCGATGAATACCTGCTGGCACGCGCCCGCGCGCTGTCGACCAAGGTGAAGCTTCAGTTGGCAGGAGAAGAAGTTACACCAGGCAACGTCTATCCCGGGGGATATGACTATCACTATCTCGATGCTGGCGAGATGGATGATGCCGAAGAGGGCGTCGGCGCCGAGCTCGACCTGCACTACCTGTCCGACAATTTCGATCAACTGCTGTTCGGCAGTGCGCATGACGACATCCTGGTCGGTGGGCTGTCGAGCGATATGCTGTTCGGCGGTGCCGGTGATGACCGCCTGGCCGGAGACAGGGGAGACGACTATCTCGAGGGCGGCGTCGGTGATGACGCCTATCTTGCCGATGCCGGTGACACGGTGTTCGACAGCGACGGCAAAGGCCGGGTGTCGTTCGGTAACATCGAGCTGGATGGCGGAAAGCGCGAGGCCGGTGATGTCTTGTATGTCAGTGGGTCTGGCGAATTCACCTATGCGAGGGTTGAAGACGACCTGATTGTCACCCGCATCAGCGATGGCGGGATTCTGCGGATCAGACAGTTTGCAGACAACGACCTGGGTATCTCGCTCACCGAGGTCGAGAAAACAGGAGACGTCTATCGGGGTCTGATCCAGGGTACAGCTGCATCCGAGCGCATCGAAGGCGCGCATGCGGCTGACTACTCGGTGCCCAATACCTTGTTCAATGCCGACGACTACATACGCGGTGGCGACGGTCGGGACTGGATCTACGCCTGGGAACAACCGCTCGCTTCGGATACTCCCGGGATAAGCGAGGATAGTATCCGCTTCGAGAGCCTGGCACCTGACCGCGATATCGTCGAGGGCGGCGTCGGCCAGGACGTGATCTTTGGAGGTGCCGGTGACGATCGGCTGTATGCGACCACTCAACTGGATGCGCCCGCCGTCATCGCCGGAGGCGGTGATCCTGTGTTCGGTGGCATCCAGGGCGATTGGGCAGACCTAATCGATGCCGGTTATGGCGACGACGAACTCTACGGCAGCGCCATGCTCGATGGCCTGTTCGGTGGTGACGGCAACGACCTCATCTATGCTGGCGCCGGCGATGACCAGATCCACGGTGACATGAAGGTCCTGGTGCGCTATCCATTGCTCGGTCTGCGCGACGACGATTGGAGCTACCACTGGATCGAGATCGATCCGGACGATGGCAGCACCACCACCTTCTTTAGCTACCGCTACCAGCATGTCGGCGATGACCGCATCTATGCCGGCGACGGCGACGACACCGCATGGGGTGAGGCCGGTGACGATGTGATATTCGGTGAGAATGGCAACGACCGGCTGTCCGGCGATGCATCGATCGATCCGAACAACCCCTATGCCGATCCGGTGCCGGCCTGGCTGCATGGCAACGACACCTTGTACGGTGGCGCCGGTGATGATGGGCTCACCGGCAATGGCGGCGCTGACCGTCTGTTCGGTGGCGAAGGCGATGACCTGCTCGACGGTGACTTCCGCGTGGTGTACGACGGTGAGCTCGAATACCACGGCGCCGACCACCTCGATGGTGGCGCTGGCGATGATCTGCTGATCGGCGGTGGTGGCGACGACGAACTGATCGGCGGCGTGGGCCACGACGAGTTGTTCGGTGATCTCGACGGCATGGATCCGGCGTTCCATGGAGATGACCGCCTGTTCGGTGATGACGGCAATGACATCCTGGCCGGCGGTGGTGGCGATGACTACCTGTCCGGTGGTGACGGAGATGACCTGCTGTACGGTGAAGGTGGCGAGCTGTCCATGGTCAGTGGCAATGATGTGCTGCTCGGCGGCCATGGCTCCGACCAGCTCAGCGGGGGGCTGGGAAGTGATGAGTTGCTCGGCGGCAGCGGTGACGACCTGTTGTGGGGTGACGAGGGCGACGACACGCTTTTCGGTGGCGAGGGCATCGACTACCTGGATGGTGCCGGTGGCGCCGACAGCTACGTTTTCTCACCCGGTGACAGCCCGATCGGCGCTGAGTACATCGAAGCCATCGATGAAACCGCCGGCGAAGGCAACCGGGTCGTTTTCTCCGGCGTGGAGCGGGGAATGGTCAGCGCGTCACGACCAAACCTGGGTGATGACCTTCTGATCCACTATTCGGCAAACGATGCGCTGTTCATCGCTGGCGGTCTGACCGGCGCCATCGAGGCCTATGCGTTCGGCAATGCGCCGGACCAGCACTTTGCCAGCTTCATCGAGCAACATATCGACGGTGCACGATTTCTCACCGGTGCCGCCGCTGACGACCTGGTGTTCGGCAGTGCCGACGACGAGACATTGATCGGTGGTGTCGGTGCTGACGTGCTCTACGGGGGAAGTGGCGACGACCTGTTGGACGGTGGTGAAGGCTCTGACGACTATCGTTTGTCCAGCGGACATGGACACGACGTCATCGCTGATCACACTGGGCTCGACCTGGTGTCTTTCACCGATGCCACTTTCTTCGATCTACACATCGTCGAATCCGAATCAGACCTGGTCGTCATACATGGCAACGACAGCCTGACCATTCGCGACTGGCACGCCAGCGCTAACGACCTTCTGCGTTTTTCCGATGACAGCGTGATCACCGTTGCCGCAGCGTTGTCGTCCGAGCCGGCGTTCGGCAAGTTGGTGGAAGCGGCGGCTGCGTCGGATGGCCTCGTCCATGGCACGGACGGCAACGATCACTTCTCGGTCGCCGCCGACGGCATGACTTTGCGCGGTGGCGCCGGCAATGACAGCTATCGACTTTCGGTCGATCAGCCGAACACCATAATCGACGACCACAGCGGCGCGAATACGATCGTCGTCGATGGCGACGCCGGCGAACAGGTTTACCTCAATCGGGTCGCTGACGATCTTCAGGTCGTGATGGACGGTGCACAGGCCGGCGTCATCCTTGACGGAGCGATCACGCTTCCGGCGCGACTGATCGCGCCGGGTGGCAGCGTATTCGCCGGTGACGCGCTGCTGGCGCGGATCAATCACGCTCCCTTTGTTGCCGAAAGCGAAACCATCCACGCAGTGCGCGAGGAGCAGCCGTTGCACTGGCGCCTGCCCGACGATCTGTTCGGCGATCGCGACAACGAGGTGTTGTCGATAACGGTGAGTGGCCCCGACGGCGCGCCTTTACCGGGTTGGTTGTTGTTCGATCCAGCCAGCAACACCTTCAGCGGCACACCGCAGAATCTCGACGTCGGGGAGCATCGGGTGCAGGTGCATGCCCACGACCGCGGCGGCTTGACGGCCATGGCCCAGGTGACGCTGCGAGTGGAAAAAAGCAACGACGCGCCCAAGGTCACAAGCCTGCCCGGCGTTCAGCATGCCGACGCCGGCTACGCGTTTTATTTCGCACTCGATGGCAGGGTGTTCAGCGATCCGGACGTGGGTGACACACTGACATTCGGCATGACGATGCACGATGGCTCAGCGCTGCCCGACTGGCTGACGCTGGATACACAATCGGGTGTGCTCAGTGGCTTGCCCGGTGAAAGCGATCGCGGCCTGCTGAGCCTGGAGTTGAGTGCCACCGACAGCGAAGGTGCCACGGTCAGTGCACCGCTGCAGCTTGCGGTTGACGGCGCGCAGGAGAAAACCGTTCTGCATTCAGCCGAGCTGGGTTTGGTCGATGATTACCAGGTCTTCAGCATGCACAGCGCCGGCGACATCAACGGCGATGGTTTCGATGATGTGCTGGTCAAGACCGCGGTGAGCGGTCCGAGTGCAAGCAATGTCTTCGATGATTCGGGCGAAGACCGTCCCATACAGGTCGATCTCTACTATGGCCAGGCAGGTGGGTGGGCCGGTTCCCCCGCATATGTTACGCGCCTGTCCGACGACGCCCCACGTTCGGACTTTGCCTTTGGTGTCTATGCCAATGCCATGGATGAAGGTTTCGCCGATACCATGCTGCAGCCACTGGGTGACGTGGACCAGGATGGATTCGATGACATTGGGCTGCTCATGCCTGTCGATGACCGATGGGTGTTTCGGATCTATCATGGCGCGGCCGAGAGTTGGCCACAGCATGTCGATACGTTGCCCGCGCACCAGCTGACGACGATCGACCTTGCACCTGCCAGCATTTCGGATCCCGGTGTACCTCTGACGCACAGGCTCAGTGGCGATCAGCCTCATGTCTACGTAGAGACGATTGATTGGGACGGCGACGGCAAGCAGGACCTGCTTTTCTCGGCCGGAAACCTGTCGATCCACTTGTTGGATGATGTCGCCTCTTGGAGAGGCCAGACAGTTGATGCGTCGACGTTGACGGCACAATCATCCCTGCAGCTCTACAACAGTGCAGATGTGCCGAATCCCAATGTCCGCAGCCTGAACGCAATCGGTGACGTGAACGGCGATGGCCGCGTCGATTTGTTCCTGATGTCGGAACATCTGCGAAACGCTGATGGATCGGGTGATGAAGAGGGGGGCGCGGTGTTTCCGACCCAGGTCCACCGTATCCTGTACAGCTCAGCCGATCTGTATGGTGACGTCGATTTGGATCACCTTGCGACCGGCCAGTCGACGGAATTGTTCAAGCAGGGCCGGCTGCTCACATCTCAGTATGGTGGGCTTCCGGTCCATGCTGTGGGTGATGTCAATGGCGATGGCTATGACGATGTCGCTGTCGGGTATGCGAATGCTGATCTGTCGGTGATCTTCGGCGGACCGGGTGGACTGCAGGCTAACGATCTGGCGTTGCTGGATGGTAGCAATGGCTTTGCGATAACAGGCCTCCCCTGGACCTATTATCGAACCGACGGGTTTGAGATCGAAGCAGCGGACGTCAATTCCGACGGATTAAGCGACATCGTGCTTGGTTCGTTTGCCGGCGAAACAGACAGCGAGGGCGTCGGGATCGGGCAAAACGGATTGGCATGGGTCATATTGGGCCGTGAGACGGGTTTTCTTGCGAGCGTTGATCTGTGGTCGATGTCGGCGAACGAGGGTTTCCGTCTGATGTCGCCGTATCCCGGAGCGCCAACCGCACCGCAGGGCGCGCAGGATATCCGTGTTCACCAGCCATACGAAGGTGTCGAGCAGGTCGCCCTGGCCGACATCAACGGCGACGGCATCGTCGACCTGCTCAAGTCGGCGGTCGATGGCCGGCAATCGGCGATCCAAACGCTCTATGGCCGACCGTTCGCCAACGACGAGGCGTACTGGGGCAGCGAAGATGCCGACCATGTCAGTGCGCTTGATGGTGGCCTGGTTTATACGCGCGGTGGCGACGACCTGATCGAGGTCACGGCGCGCGAGAAGCCGGTCGAGATCATTGCCGGCGCCGGAGATGACCAGGTGACCGTGACCTACGGCAGTCCGGCTACACAGGATGACTTTACCGGTGGCGACGTGACCGTGCACGGTGGTGCCGGCAATGACATCCTGCGTCTGCAGATCCCGGTGCATGCCGACGGTGTGCAGGTTCCGATCAACACCACCACGCTGGCCGGTGGCGCGGGTGGCGACACCTATGTCGTGTCGTCGGCAGGCGTGTCGGCTGGCCGGGTGATCATTAACGATCGTTCATCGGCCAGCCAGCGCAACAACCTCGTTCTTGGTAGTGGCTACTCGGGTGCCGGTGTGCGTCTTTCACGCGGCTCGTTGAAGCTGAGCTTTGCCGGGGATGGTCTGGAGATCCACCTGCAGAACTTCGATCCAGACAATGTCGTCGACGGTGTACGTGATATCGACCGGTTCCATTTTGCCGATGGTACGACGCTGAGCTACGAAGAACTGGTCGAGCGCGGCTTTGATATCGACGGCAGTGCCCGGGACGACCTGCTCGAAGGTACCTCGGTTGTCGACCGCATCTCTGGTCTCGATGGCGATGACGTGCTGCTCGCCGGTGCGGGCGACGACATGCTCGAGGGCGGTGCCGGCGATGATCGGCTCGAAGGGGGAGCCGGCAACGACCATTACCTGTTCAAGGTTGGCGACGGCAATGACCAACTGCTTGATTCGGCCGGTGAGGACAGCATCGTGTTTGGTGCGGGTATTGCCGTGGCCGATCTTGTCGTGGGCCTGGATGAAGGCGCCTTGCAGATTGGTTACGGCTTAGACGACCAGGTGACCATTGCCGGATGGACCGGCGCACAAGGTTCGCCGGTTGAACACTTCCTGTTCGCGGACGGCAGTCGCCTGAAAGCGATGGATGTCGACTCGTTGATGCAGGAGGACGTCAACCGGGTGATCGGTACCGCACGCAACGACTACCTGTTCGGCAGCATTGGCGACGATTACTTGGAAGGGCTGGAAGGTAATGATCGCCTGTATGGCAATGGAGGCGACGATCGTTTTCTCGTCAGTATGGGCGGTGGATTCGATGGCTTCTATGGTGGCGCCGGCTATGACCGTGTCATTGCCAGCGGGGGCACCGAGGCGATCGGGATCTCCGGTTGGCTCTCGCGAGGAAACAGCATCGAGGAAATCGACGGCGGTCCCGACGCGGCACGGGTACTCGGGGACGGCTTCAGCAACTACCTGGATGTCAGCACGATAACGCTGAGCAATGTCGCTGCCATCGATGGCGGTGCGGGCAACGACATGATTATCGCCACGGATCGTGCCGATGCACTGATCGGTGGATCGGGCAATGACACCTTGCGAGGAGGGATGGGGGATGACACCTATCGCTTTGCAACTGGCGATGGCAGAGACCGGGTATACGAAACTGGTGGCTACGACACCCTGGCATTCTCAGCGATCGGACACGAACAGCTGTGGTTTGAGCGAACGGGCAGTGATCTCGTAGTCTCCGTGCTGGGCGCCTCCGACCAGGTCACGCTGGCAGACTGGTATGCCTCTAGCAATACCGTGGTCGAGCGCATCGAAACCTCGGATGCCAGCATCTCAATCGACCAGGGACTGGAGCAGCTGATCGCCGCGATGGCCGCGTTCGACAAGCCACCTGCGGTGGAGGCGGTGTTTTCGGATCCCAGCTACCAGGGGTTGTCGGCAACCATAGCGGCCGCGTGGCAGGCGGCCTGATGCCGGCGGCTCAGCGGCGACCACGGGATGAGTCTCCGATCGGAGTTTTTCCGGAGTTTTCCACGGGTGCCGGACATTGTTCGCAATCAAAACGGACCCGTTCGAAGTTGTATTCGATATCGGGCTTAGCTGAACTTAGCTAAGTTGTTCACCGGGCAATTTCTTGAAATCAGGAACATGACAAAGCAAGTCAATATGTATGAGGCGAAGTCCAAACTCTCAGAACTGGGCGAGCTGGTCTGGAAAGGTGAGCGCGTTGTCATCGCCAAAGCGGGAAAGCCTTATCTGGATCTGCTGCCGCACAAGGGCACCCGAAAAGAACGCGTGCCAGGCCGGCTGGCGGGACAGATCAGGATCGCGCCGGATTTCGACGTTACGCCCCCTGACGGCATCGAAGATTTCAAGGCCGGTGAATGAGGCGGCTCTTGCTCGATACACATGTCTTGCTGTGGTGGCTTGCCGATGATCGGCAGCTTGGCCCCAAGGCACGCAGCCTGATTGCAAACGCGGAGCATCAGATCTACGTGAGTGCCGCCACGGCATGGGAGATATCGATCATGAAAGCACTCGGCAAACTGGATGCGCCGGACGATCTCGATTCAATTGTGGAAGAAGAAGGTTTCGAGAAGCTGCCGATCAGCATCTTTCACGGCGAACGCGCTGGCGAACTTCCGCAGCATCGTCGCGATCCCTTCGACCGGATGCTGGTTGCCCAGTCGCAAGCGGAAGGACTGGAGATCCTCACTGCCGATGACACGATTCGACAGTACGCAGTCAAGAGCATGAGCGCGCTGCAATGAAGGCGCTTTGTTGCCGTAAGTGTGCAGAAAGCGGCCAGAAGCTCGCCGCTGAATCGTAGGTCGGGCTGTGCCCGACATCGGCAGGCCCAGCCTGCCCTACGCGACAATCCACGGCCGGACGCGGCTCCAAGAAGACAGGCACGAAGGTCCTCGGAACGCTGTCAGTTTGGCTGCCGAGATAAAAACGCTAAGCCGATTATCTCAGCAAGCGTTTCCGGACCCCGAAACCGATAGCGCCAAGACTTATCAGCGCCAGAGTACCCGGCGCCGGGATTTGCGAAAGACTAAATGAGCTGAACTGCTGCGAAAACCAGGTTCCTGGCCTGGAGGCAGACGTATAGGAAAAGTCAAGTCCAATTCCTGCCACCCGGTGAAACACGAGCCAAAAATCATTCGTAAGCGCGTTAGTTCCCACACCATTCAGCGTGCCGTAAATAACATCAGCGTGTCCCCCGAATGGAGACTTAAAGCTGATGTCTCCGACGCCGTACTTAACACCGTCCAATGTGAGCGAGACTGAGGTCAAGGAGTCGATAGTGGAGCCCAGTGATGCGGCTTCATATACGAACACCCCGGTCGCGGGATCAGTTGGTGCTGGATTGCCGTTGGAATCAGCAACCCCTGTGGCCGAAAACGACAGCTTTATTGGTACCGCTTGGGCAGCGGAAACTGAAAGTACCAGGAACAGCGTCAGGGGAACAGATTTACCAGCTACCATCTTCGATCTCTCCATCCATCTAGATTTCGTGAGAAAACTCGATAGCAAGTAGCATTCCAGTCGACACAACTGATTGAGTACGATGAAAATTTCAGGATGTCCGCCAAAGTGCCAAGAATCGGATATGTATATTATCCTGACGTTCTGATTTAGCCCGGTCAGCTGTATATAGGACGCAGAGTCGGGTCGGGCGAATAAGTATCCTCAAGTTGGAATGACGATGAATGAGAATATTTCTCTCGGTTCCACCAGAAGAGATTTTCGAGCGCCAGAATGAAGTGTTCGTCAAGGATACTTCCGACAATCCGGACACGATCGCTCCGCCTTTACGGTAGCCGTAAAGGTAGCAACGCATCAGTCGCGCTAGGCGGCGGCTTCACCGGTCGCCGCACGCGCCAGCGCGGTGATGCCGTCCCAGTCTTCGGCCTCGACCAAGTCGAGCGGGGCGACCCACGACCCGCCGACGCAGACCACGTTCGGCAGCGCGAGAAAGTCACGGAAGTTGTCCGGGCCGACGCCACCGGTCGGGCAGAATTTGAGCTCGGAGAATGGGCTCGCCATGGCCTTGAGCATGCCGATGCCGCCAGCCTGCTGGGCCGGGAACAGCTTCAGGTATTCGAAACCGACATCGCGTGCGGCCATCGCCTCGCTCGGCGTGAACACGCCGGGCAGGAAGGGAAGTTCGGACTGGCCGCTGGCATTGAGCAGCACCCGGGTCAGGCCCGGGCTGACCGCGAACTGTGCGCCGGCGTCGCTGGCCTGGGCGAACTGTTCCGGCCGGGTCAGCGTGCCCACACCGACGATCGCGTCCGGCACCGCCTTGGCGATCGCTTCGACCGCATCCAGTGCGACCGGTGTGCGCAGGGTCACTTCCAGCACGCGGATGCCACCCGCGACGAGGGCCCGGGCCAATGGCACGGCATGCGCGACCTTGTTCACTACGATGACCGGCAGGACCGGGGTGGCGGTTACGATCTGTTCGATATTCATGGCACTCATTTCACTGGCGGGGTCGACCCGGTTTCAGGCGTTGATCTCAAGCTCGGGTGGCGTGTCGCACAGGATGCTCATCGCGCCGTCCTCGGCGCCGGTGCAGCGCGCGCGGAAGCTGTCGAACAGCTCGCGCCCGATGCCCCAGTGACAGGCGGCGGATGGGTGTGGCGCGAGTTCGCGTGCTTGCCACACCTCCTCTTCGACCTGCGCTTCGAGAATACCCCGTTCGCCGTCGACCAGGATCATGTCGCCGTCGCGCACGCGCCCGATCGGGCCGTCGCTCAGTGCTTCGGGGGTGACGTGGATCGCGGCCGGCACCTTGCCCGATGCGCCCGACATGCGCCCGTCGGTGACGATCGCGACCTTGAAGCCGCGTCCCTGCAGCACGCCGAGCGGCGGGGTCAGTTTGTGCAATTCGGGCATGCCATTGGCACGCGGCCCCTGGTGCCGGATCACGGCGACGAAATCGCGTTCGAGTTCGCCGCGCTCGAACGCGGCCATCACATCGTCCTGGTCGTCGAACACGATCGCCGGTGCCTGGACCACGCGGTGCTCCGGCTTGACCGCGGAGACCTTGATCACCGCCCGGCCGAGGTTGCCGGTCAGCACTTTCAGGCCGCCGGTCTTGCTGAACGGCTCTGCAGCCGGACGCAGGATGTTGTCGTTGCCGGTTGTCGCCGGTGCGTCGCGCCAGGTCAGGTGGCCTTCGTCGAGCCAGGGGTCGCGCGTGTAGGCGTCGATCCCTTCACCCATCACCGTCTGTGCATCGCGATGCAGCAGACCGGCGTCGAGCAATTCGCGGATCAGGTAGGCGGTGCCGCCGGCGGCGTGGAACTGGTTGATGTCAGCCTCGCCGTTCGGATACACGCGCGCCAAGAGTGGTACCACGTCGGACAGATCGTTGAAGTCGTCCCAGTTTAGCTGCACGCCCGCGGCGCGGCCCATCGCAACCAGGTGCAGGGTATGGTTGGTCGAGCCGCCGGTCGCCAGCAGGGCGACGATCGCGTTGACCAGGCTGCGCTCGTCGATCATGCGCCCGACCGGGATGAACTCACTGCCCAGCGCGGTGATCGCGGCCGCGCGCCTGCCGGATGCCGCGGTCAGCGCGTCGCGCAGCGGCGTACCCGGGTTGACGAACGCGGTGCCGGGCAGGTGCAGGCCCATCACCTCCATCAGCATCTGGTTGCTGTTGGCGGTGCCGTAAAAGGTGCAGGTGCCGGCGCCATGGTAGGACTGACTCTCGGCCTCGAGCAGCGCATCGCGACCGATCTTGCCCTCGGCGAAAAGCTGCCGGGTGCGGGCCTTTTCCTCGTTCGGGATGCCGGTCGTCATCGGCCCAGCCGGCACGAACACCGCCGGCAGGTGACCGAAGGTCAGCGCTCCGATGAACAGGCCGGGCACGATTTTGTCGCACACGCCCAGGTACAACACACCGTCGAAGGTGTTGTGCGACAGCGCGATCGCGGTCGCCATCGCGATCGTGTCACGACTGAACAGTGACAGCTCCATGCCCGGTTGGCCCTGGGTGACGCCGTCGCACATGGCCGGCACACCACCGGCGAACTGCGCCGTGGCACCGAGTTCGCGCACCGCCTTTTTGATCAGTTGCGGATAGTGTTCCAGCGGTTGATGCGCGGACAGCATGTCGTTGTAGGCCGAGACGATCGCCAGGTTGGGCTGGCGCAGCTCGCGCAGAATCTGTTTGTCGCCGGCCGGAAACGCGGCGAAGGCATGCGCCAGGTTGGTACAGGACAGCCCTTTGCGCACCGGCCCGTCGGCGATCGCCCGTTCGACGCGTGCGAGGTAATTCTGCCGGGTGGCGCGGCTGCGTTCGCGGACACGCTCGGTGACGTGCGCGATGCTCGGGTGCAGTGTGCTCATGCTTTGCCTGCTGATGTGGGTATGCGAAACGGGGTGGCGTGACCGCAGATGATCGCGCCTGCGCGCAGTTTAGCTGCAAAGGCTGTGCCGCTGGAGTGTGCTGTCCGCGCTGCCTGCAGATCGCGACGTTCGGTGGATTGCGGCTGCACCAGTCGGGTGCGTGACGGGGTTCATGCCGGGCTGTGTGCGCCGTCGGGGTGCGGGCGACGTGAGTCCGGCTGCCGAAGCGGCGATAATGCCGGCCTTTTGGCAGACCGGGACGAAGATGGCGGGCACGACGGGCAGGAGATCCAAACGCAGGGGCGGCCTGTGGCGACGCATGGGTCGCTGGGCTGCGCTCTTCGTGCTGGCATCGTTGCTGCTGTCATGCGGGGGCGTGCTCGCGCTGCGCTGGCTCGAGCCGCCCTGGTCGGCGGTGATGCTGCAGCGCACGCTGGTCGAAGGGGAGGCTCTGCGGCAGACCTGGGTCGACCTGGCGGACATCGATCCGCACATGGCGTTGGCCGTGGTAGCTTCCGAGGACCAGCTGTTTCCACAGCATTCGGGTTTTGACGCCGACCAGATCATGGCCGCGCTGGCGGAGTACCGCGACGGCGGTCGTCTGCGCGGCGCCAGCACCATCAGCCAGCAGGTCGCGCGCAACCTGTTCCTGTGGCAGGGACGCAGCTTCGTGCGCAAGGGGCTCGAGGTCTGGTTCACGGCGATGATCGAGTTGCTGTGGGACAAGCGCCGGATACTGGAGATGTATCTCAACTTCGCCGAGACCGGTCCGCGCATGTTCGGCGTGGCGGTCGCCAGCCGGGACTACTTCGATCGTTCCGCCGCTGAACTGAACCGGCAGCAGGCTGCGCTGATCGCTGCGGTGCTGCCCAACCCGGTGCTGTTCCGGGTCGATGCGCCGTCCGACTACGTGCGCAAGCGCCAGCGCTGGATCCTGACCCAGATGCGCAACCTCGGCGGTCCCGCCTACCTCGACGGTATCCTGAATCCGGCCGACGAGGGATAGGCCCGGCCACGCCTGTCGCCTGGACAGTGCGCGGCCGGACCGGTTCGATCACGAACGATCGTCACTGCCGTCGGTCTCTGAGGCGATTACCCCGTTGCTGCTGCCGGCGCGGAACTCACGTGCCAGCCGGTCCCAGTCGGTATCCGCCGGGTAACGGGCATAGTAGCCGTCGTTGGCGGTCGCCTCGGGACTGCCGCGCTGCACCTCGTACAGGCTGATGCGCGTCGGTCCGCTGGGGACGATGTCGCCGACCCGGTGATTCGGTGCAATGCCGTCGACATCGGCAGCCAGCATGACCGAGTACAGGCTGGGGACGGCGTCACTCGGCTGAACCGGTGCGAACGTCATGTCCCGAGTATCGGCATCGTAGACATACTCGGTCGAGCCGAACTGGCGCTGGAAGTCGAATGGCTGGGCCGCGGCGCTGCCGGCGGCGAGAACGAGAACGAGCGTGCTGAGCGTGCTTTTCATGGTCTGGGTCTCCTGTTTGCGATACGGACGGTTGTTGCGTCCGTTGTGCACAGAAAGACCCGACGGCCCCGGAATTTTTTTCAGCCGATAGCCGCCCGGGCCCCGGGCGGAGCCATAGCGGATAAGGTCGAACCCGGTACGGGCGTCAGGATGCGCGGTCGAACCAGCAGGCGAAGCGCCAGAACACACGCGGGCGGATGCGCTCGCGCATACGGCCTTCGAGGTTGGCATTCGGCATGCAGACGAACACCCGGCTTCCGAGCCTGAGGAGCAGGGACAGCTTTCCAAGATTTTTCAGCATTTGCCCCGTCTCCGAGTTTGTTGTGGCAGCAAGAATAGCATATTAGAAAATTTTAATATATATGAGACTGTGTGAATGAGAACCTGTTTCCGCTTCGATCGCGGCGATCAGCATTGGGTCACCGGCAGGCAGTGCACGCGGTTGCGTCCGGCCTGCTTGGCGGCGTACACCGCCTGGTCGGCCGCCGCCAGCAGCGCCATGCCGGATTCGCGGGCGCTGCTACGCCCGCCACCGCGCAGCGCCGAAACACCGATCGACACGCTGATCGACAACTGTTTGCCATCGTTGAGCGCAATCGGCTCGGCAGCGATCGCGCGGCAGATTTCGCGTGCCAGCAGTTCGGCGTTTTCGAGCTCGGTATGCGGCAACAGCACGGCGAATTCTTCGCCGCCGTAACGGGTCGGCAGGTCACTGGCGCGCAGCCGCGCGCGCAGACGCCGGGCCAGTGCCGACAACACCTGGTCACCGGCGGCGTGGCCGTGCCGGTCGTTGATCTTCTTGAAGTGATCCGCGTCGACGAACAGGCAGGCCAATGACTGCGCATAGCGCCGTGCGCGGGTCACTTCCTGCTCCAGGCGGTGTTCCAGGTGACGTCGGTTGTACAGGCCGGTCAGCGCATCGGTCAGCCCGACCAGGCGCAGGCGCTCGCGGTTGACCGCGTTCTCCAGGCAGACCGCTGCAACGCTGGCCATGTGGGCCAGGAAATCGGTCGCCTGGCCATGCTGGAAGCGTTCCGGGTCGCGGCTGCCCAGGCACAGGAAACCGGACAGGCCGTCGCTTTGGCGCAGCGGCAGCAGGGCCACGCTGCCTTTCAGCCGACGTCCGAACAATGGCAGATGCCGGGCTTCGTCCCAGCGGCCCAGCCAGGGCGCGTCGAGGTCATCGAATTCCGCACGTGTCGCGCGGACGTCGCTGCACAACTGCACGTCGCGCATCGAACAGTCACCGTTCGCCGACTGCGCCGAGAGCAGGTCGTGGATCACCTGGTACGGGTCGAGCAGCTTGAGCTTGACGCTGTCGAGCGCGAACGATGCCCGCATGCCGCCGGTCAGACATTCGAGCAGGCGCGGCAGGTCGCTGGCGCTGAGCAGTGCCAGCTCGCGTTCCTGAAAGCGCCGCATCACCTCCTGGTTATGCGCGGCATCCTGGCCGAGCGACTGCAAGAGCCCGCGCAGCACGCGATTTTCCTCGCGTACGCCGTTTGCATCCGGGTTGAAAGGCGGTACGGCTTTCATCTGTGTGATATCGGCAAGAAAAGAGTGGGCTTTAGATTCCGCTTGCGGATTCAGCGCCCGCATCTCAGGTGCCCTCACGATCACTCTTTGATTGTTTCGTATGCCACAAGTTCGCGCTCGCCAACCGTGTGTTGCTCGCAAAACGGCAAGCCGGCCAGCGGCAACTGCCGGGTTGTCGTCGCGGCGGTGATGCCGCATAGTGCAATGGCGCAGGTTTTGTCGGAATTGCGCCTCTGTAGGGGATCTTGAAAAGTCGTGATTCCGGCGAAGGCGGGAATCTACAAGGCGTTGAAAATCCTGGATCCCCGCCTTCGCGGAGATGACGAACAACGGATCGTTTCAAGCTGCCCTTTACTCGCGGCTGCGTGCCGCACGAACGCATACGATTCCAGGGAGGGAACATGCGTATCTCATCGATGGTGCTTTCAGGCACCGCTTCAACCTTGCTGATCTTTTCCATCGCGGCCCAAGCCGGCAGCATCCACCGCTGTGTCGGAGAACACGGCGAAGTGGCATACAGCCATCAGCCGTGCGGGACGCCCATCGATACACGCATTGCTCCGGTTCGCGGCGAGGTGGAAGGTGCGGGTCTGCGGCCAGGCGAAAAAGCGCTGCTCAGGCAGCTGAGCCGGCGCGCGCCTGACAGTCGCCCGGCGCGTCGGGCGGCACGCAGGCAGGACACTGCAAAAAAGGAATATGCCTGCCGGCAGAAACAGCGTGCCTTGGATGCGGTCAGGGCGACACTGCGGCGCGGATACAAACCCGGGCGCGGCGAAAAGCTGCGCCGTCGTCGACGTGCCTACGAGGACTACCTGTCGACGTTCTGCTCCTGAGCGACGTCGTCACCTTCTTCGATCAGGCGGCGTGCGCGTGAACTCCAGCGCAGGAAATCCGGTTCGGTCAGATAACCACGGCTGACCACGTAGTTGAGTACGTTGCGCAGCCGGAACAGGTGCACGACCGAGTCGATCCGGATGATCTCCTTGCCCTTTTCGTCGAAGAACAGAACGGTCGGCGCGTAGAAGATGCCGAGCTCCTCGGCCCAGCCGCGGGCGGTCGTGCGTTCGCCATTCGGCTTGATGATCGGCGTGTCCGCCCACATGTCGAGTTGCACGCTTTCCATGCGGTTGAGCAGGTTGCGCACGGTTTTGCGATTGAGCGGCTGGGTGTGCAGGATGTCACAGGCATGGCAGTCGCCCTGCTCGAAGAACACGACCAGCGGCATGTCGCTGGCGAAACGCGTCCGGTCGAGGTTGTAGGGCGGCTGGGCGAAGAAGGGTTCCTCGACCAGGTCGCCAGGCTCGAAGCGGAGGGTCTTGTCGCCGCGAGCCATGTATACCGGGAACCTCTCGCGCTTGTAGTGTCCGCCGGCGACATATTCGAGCGCGGCGCGGAACTGGTACGGAGGATAGTAGCCGCGCAGGCGCAGCGCGATGTTGCCGTCGGCATCGTAGAACACCAGTGACGGCGTGAAGTTGGTACCCATCGACTTGGAATAGTCGCGCTCACTCATCTCCTGACCGCCGGGCGTGGTGACGCTCTCGGGGCTCCAGATGTCGATCGGCACCACGTCGAAATGTTCGCGCGTGTAGTTGACGATGTCCGGAGTCTGGAAGTTCACGTCCATCAGCATCTTGCAGTAGGCGCAGCGCTTCTGCCCGAAATAAACGATCAGTCCGTTCTTGCCCTTGGCAGTGGCCTCGGCGAGATCCTCGTCGAGTTCGAGAAAGCCCTTCTTGAACCAGTCGGGATACTGCAGGACATCTTCCAGCGGCGTATCGTCGAACTGCAGCGGGTCATCGACGCTGGCGACAGCGGGAAGCGCACAACAAAGCAGGCCGCACACCAGCGCAAGGTGGAGGATGAGAACCTTAAAGGTGGATTGTGTGTGCACGTGTCTTTCCCCAACCAGGTTTGACGGTTTCACAGGTAGCGGGCCCAATTCTCGTTGACGTCGCCGAACACGAGGAAAGGCGGGTTCAGCAATGATTCTTTATCGTTATAGCGTAGCGTCTGAAGACCGGTGTCGGTGACCCGCCCGCCGGCCGCCTCGACCACGGCCTGGGCGGCCGCAGTGTCCCATTCCGAGGTCGGCCCGAACCTCGGATAGACGTCTGCCATGCCTTCTGCAACCAGGCATAGTTTAAGCGAACTGCCCATTGGCACCACCGCGTGGCTGCCGACGCGGGCCAGGAAGCCTTTCAGGCTGTCACCGGCATGCGAGCGGCTGGCGACCACCCGGACCGGGGTTTCGTGCACCTTCGCCACCGTGATTGCCTGCCAGGGACCGTCAGCAACCGACTTCCAGGCGCCGATTCCAGACAGCCCGATGTAGCTGGTATCGGTGACTGGCGCATGCACGACGCCGAGGACGGCCACGCCGCGTTCGATCAGCGCGATGTTGACCGTGAACTCCCCGTTGCGCTTGACGAATTCACGCGTGCCGTCGAGTGGATCGACCAGCCAGTAGCGGGGCCACTCGCGCCGCGTGGCGTAGGCGATGTGGGCGCCTTCCTCGCTGAGCAGGGGCACGGCCGTATTGAGCTCGCCGAGCCCCTGGGCGATGACCCGGTGCGACGCCAGGTCGGCCGCGGTCAATGGCGACGCGTCGGACTTGTAGCGCAGCTGCGCGTCCCCGCGATACACGCGCAGGATCGCGTCCCCGGCGGTTCGGGCGATCCGTAAAACCTGTTCTGCCAACGGTCTGGAGATGTTTTGCATCGCTTCCTCCACCGGAATCATAACCAATCGTCCGCCGGTCCACCTGCAGGGCCTGTCGCCACGGATCCGGCGACGAGGGCCGGGGTGAGTGTGAAATGGTCTCAGGGACTGGCCAGCCCGTCCCCGCACCGGTAACGTTCCGGGCAGATCAACGAAGGGGGATCTTCAGCGATGTGCAGCACCCAGGGGTGGGCAGACAGCCGGCAGCCGGGAGCCCGGCCATGATCGAATGGCACGAAATCGACACGGTGCTGCTGGATATGGACGGCACCCTGCTCGATCTGCATTTCGACAACCATTTCTGGCTCGAA
This sequence comes from Gammaproteobacteria bacterium, assembly GCA_020445165.1. The sequence continues at coordinate 4,653 of JAGRHE010000002.1, read as the reverse complement.
CACGTACCGAAGCGTTACGCTGAGGCGCGCGGTCTGCCGTTGCAGGCTGCGCGCGAGGAACTGCTTGCGCGCTACGGCGACATCCAGGGCACCCTGAACTGGTACTGCGTCGATCACTGGTCGCGCGAACTCGGCCTGGACATCGCCCTGCTCAAGCAGGAGGTCGATCATCTGATCGCGGTGCATCCGCACGTGACCGATTTTCTCGACCTGCTACATGCCGCCGGCAAGCGCCGCATCCTGGTCACCAACGCCCACCAGAAGTCACTGCAACTCAAGATGCAGCGCACCCGGCTGCACGATCGCCTCGATCACATCGTGTGCGCACACGATCTGGGTCTGCCCAAAGAGATGCCGGAATTCTGGGACCGCCTGCAGCAGCGTCACGCCTTCGATCCTGCGCGCACCCTGTTCGTCGACGACAGCCTGGCCGTGCTGCGTTCGGCGCGTGACTACGGCATCGCACACCTGCTGGCGATCCTGCTGCCCGACACCCGCCAGCCGCTGCGCCAGGTCGACGAGTTTCCTGCCGTTCAGACCTTCGATCCCCTGTTGCCGGAGTTGGCGCAGCTCGCACAGGCCTGACCTGGCGCGATCACCCGGCCGTGTTCAGCGGCCGTCGGCGGTCGGCTTGCCGACCAGGTAGCCCTGCAGGTAGTCACAGCCTTCGGCCACCAGGAACTTGCGCTGCTCGGGTGTCTCGACACCCTCGGCGACCACCTTCATGGCCAGGGCGTGCGCCAGGCCGACCACGGCGCGGATCAGCTTTTCGTCATTCGGCTTGCGCCCGATGCCGCCGACGAACGACTGGTCGATTTTGATGTAGTCGAACGGGAAGCGGCGCAGGTGGCTCAGTGATGCCTGGCCGGTACCGAAATCGTCGAGCGCCACGCGCACGCCGCGGCGCTTGAGCTCGTGCAGTACGCGCTCGGCGGCGCGCAGGTCGGTCTCGAGCGTGTCCTCGGTGATCTCCAGGATCAATCGCTCCGGCTGTGGCCGGCCACGGTCGATCCGATCGAACAGGCGGCGGGCGAAGTCCTCGTCATGCAGCAGGCGGGCGCTCAGGTTGATCGACACGGTGCTGTCGCCACTCGGCCGGCGCCGGTCGATCTGGTCCAGCGCCCAGTCGCTGATCGTGCTGCACAGGCCGGCGTCGGCCAACGCGTCCATGAACGCCGACGGTTGCAGCATGCCCTGTTCGGCATGCGGCCAGCGCAACAGCGCCTCGTAGCAATGCAACGAGCCGTCGGTGACCGAAATCACCGGCTGGAAATGCAGTTCGAGTTCATGCTGCCGGATTGCCTCGCGCAGCTCGTTTTCCAGCGCATGCCGTGCCGCGGCATGGTCCGGCAGCTCGCTGCTGACGTAGCGGTAGCTCGACCCCTCGTCCTGCTTGCTCGCGTACATCGCAGCATCGGCCAGCTGGATCAGTCGGTCGGGGTCACTGCCGTCATCCGGTGCCACCGCGATGCCGATCGAGGCGCCGCTGTAGAACAGCTGGCCGGCGAAGGCGTAGGGCCGCTCGATCGCATCCAGTGCCTTGCGCGCGAGGCGACTCATCTCGTCGCGCTGATGCAGGTTTTCCAGCAGCACGGCGAACTCGTCGCCGCCCAGGCGTGCAACCAGGTCGTCCTGGCGGAATACTGTCAGCAGGCGATGTCCGATCTCGATCAGCATCTTGTCACCGGCTGCATGGCCATAGCTGTCGTTTATCTGTTTGAACCGGTCCAGATCCATGAACAGCAGGCCGACCAGCATGTCATGCTGCTTTGCCGTCACGAGCGCTTCGCTGAGGCGGCGCCGGAACAGTGTGCGATTGGGCAGGCCGGTCAGGGCATCGTGGTGAGCCAGGTGATCGAGCTCGCGCTCGCGCTGAAGTACCTGGGTGCGCATCTCGTCGAAGGCGTCGAGCAGGTCACGCGTCTCGCTGACTGTCGGCGTGGTCCGTGGCGCCTGTTCGGCGTGGCTGGCATGCCGCTTGAGATTGTCGGCAAGTGACAGGATCGGCCGCAGGATCAGTCGGTCGAGCGTCAGGTGGCCGATGACCCCGAGCAGCAGCATGAGCCCGAGAGCAGCGAGCAGCACGTTCGCGATGACCGCGCTGGTTTGGTTGAGGTCTTCGATCTGCTGGCGGTCGAGCAGTTGCAGTTCGATCCGCATGACATCAAGTTTCTGCAACATTCCCATCAGCTGCGGATCGATCTCGTCGCGCATGAAGTTCAGGTCGGCGCGCCATTCGTCCGAAGTCAGTTGGGTCATCAGCGCGTCGAAGGCAGTCTGCCAGTCGCGTGCGTGCCGGCTGAGCAACTCGATCTCGATCGACAGCAGCGGATCCTGCTCCACCTCCGTGTGTCCCTTACCGAGCCGGTGTAGCAAGCTCGTCACGAGCTGGTTGTACATCCGCACGTTGTCGGCGCGCGCCCGCATTCCGCTGATCGGGGCGCGCGCATGTGCGCCGAACCGGTTGGCGATGATCAGGCGCAGCTCGTCGATCATGCGCAGCCAGGCTTTCTGCAGGTCGAACAGCGAAAACAGCAACGAGACGTCGTCACCTGGCAGGAACGTCTCGTCGCGCAGGGCGCTGATCAGCGCATCCAGGTGGGTGATGAACTGGGTGCTGTTGCCCTGCATCTCGTTTGCGATCAGCGTTGTCGCCGGGAACCAGCGCTCCGGGTCGTCGCGGATCGTGATCAGTTGTCCGATCCGTTCATGCAGACCCTCGCTGTCCTGCTGCAGCGCCAGCGCGATGGACTGCAGGTCGCTGCCCGTCAGTTCCCCGGCCCGGTCGTGCAGGTGCTCGAGCGCGTCGACCAGCTGGCTCAGTGCCTGCTCCAGGCCGTGCCGGTGTTCGCTTGTCGGAATCAACAGGAAGTCATACAGGTCCTCACGCGTCTCGTAGAGCTGGGCGAATGCATCGTTGAGCACCGCCACGTTGTGCTCGCGCGCGGCGGCCAGCTTCTGGCTGCTTCGGCCCTGTGACAACACGCGTTCATAGGCGATCAATGCAATCGCGGCCAGCGCCAGACCCAGGATGAGGACGACCTGGGTATAGCGACGCCGGTAACTCGGCAGGGCGGGGCGTTCCGGGTTCACTGGCATCGGACCCTGATCAGTTGTCCCTGCCGCTGGCAGGCAATGTCGATGGCGCGAATGCGGCAGGGGTGAACCAGGCGCGCGCGGATGCCTGGAGCGCGAGCGGCAAAGTGGTGATTATTCTGAGCATTGCGTTGTTGTCTTTTTTCGTCCGGGCGGACTTCCGCCGCGCAAACGTGTCCCGCCGCGGAGGGTCGCACAGATTGCAGCGCCCAGAAACCGCATTTCCCCAAGCTCGCGATCGCGATTCGGGTATGGCCGGTGAATGCTGTTCCCTTGGTGCCGCGCACCGCTGGCAGCTGGTGGCGCGCCTCAGCCGTCCCAGCGCTTGAAGCGCCTGCGGCAGTAGGCCAGAAGTTCGGCGTGATTGTGGAAGTGGTGCTGGAAGTGCTTGCTGGCCGGTTCGTCGAACTCGCACCAGTCGTTGCTGTAGTCACGGCATACCTGCGGCCGCTGGTCATAGATGGCGCAGACGCCGCCCGGGCCGAGGTGTTCGCAACGGCCGCGGATCAACAGGTACCAGCCATCGCTGTCGCGGTAAACCTCGACGTGCTCGTGCGAGACCTGCCACAGCACGTGATCGAAGTCGGCCTTGGAACGCAGCGGGCCGAGCGCCTCGGTGGTGTAGGTGCAGCAGGTCGAGCCGAGACAGCGGCTGCACTTGTTGTCGACGGGTAACGTCGGTCCGGTCATGCCGGGGCGGCACCGTCGCTCTTGGGTTTACGCCGACGCCGTCGGCGCTTTGGCTTGTCGCCGGCGGGCGCATCGCTGCCGACTGCTTCGGCTGCCTGCGGCTTGTCGCCGCCGTTGCCGCCACCGCCATTGCCTCCGCCGCCAGGACGGCCGCTGCCGGGACGGCCACCGCGCGGTCGACCGCCGCCGGGTCCGCCGCGCCGACCACCGCTGTCGCGGCGTTCGAGGCGGTCGCCCTTTTCGATGCGTACGCGGCTCTTCGGGTCGACCTCCGCCAGGAGTTCCTTGGCGATCGCCTCCACCGGGATGCGGTGGTCGATGTATTTCTCGATATCGGGAAACGAGAACGCGTAGGTCTCGCATACGAAGGATACGGCATCGCCCTCGGCGCCGGCGCGTGCGGTGCGGCCGATGCGGTGCACATAGTCCTCGGCATCGTCCGGCAGGTCGTAGTTGATGACGTGCGTGACCCCCTCGATATGCAGGCCACGTGCGGCGACATCGGTCGCCACCAGCACCCCAACCTCACCGCTGGCGAAGCGCTTGAGCAGGCTGAGGCGTTTCTTTTGCGGCACGTCGCCGGAAAGAATGGCCGCCGGGAATCCGTTGCCCTCGAGGAACCCCCAGACCCGGTCGGCCTCGCGCTTGGTGTTGATGAACACGATCACGCGCGCATTCTCCAGGCCGCGCATGATCCCGATCAGCAGCGGAATCTTTTCGTCGTTGGCGACCATGTACGCCACTTCGCGTACCCGGTCGGCGGTGATCTGTTCGGACTCGACGACAACCTTTTCCGGGTTGTTCATGTGCTCGTAGGCGAGCTCGGTCACCCGGTACGACAGCGTTGCAGAGAACAGCATCGACTGA
>JAGRHE010000029.1 GCA_020445165.1 Gammaproteobacteria bacterium | reverse complement strand
CTTGCGTCTTCGATTTTCATTTTGGAACAAGATTTTCCTGGATATGGAAGCGAGAGGCTCGGAATCCCGGCCGCGAATAATAACCCGGCCCACAGATCGTGGCGAGGTCGATCGAAGCTGACAGTGAACCGAGCATGAGTTTTTCGATTAACAGGTTGATTGCGCCACGCTTGTTTGTCAGGCTCTGCGCGCCTCCGGCCCGCGTGGAGTTTGTACGCCAATGATGATTCGGCTTTTCGGCCACTACGTGTCGAAACTTTACCTGCTGCTCGGTTTTGTCGAGTTTCTGGTCGTGTTCTACTCGTTGCTGGCCGGCTTCTACATGCGCAATTCGCTCGAAGGGCTGCGCTTGGTTGAATCCCCTGACACCCTGCCGTATACGGCGCTGACCTATGCCGTGTCCATGATCGTTTCAATGGTGGCCGTCGGGCTCTACCAGCGTGGGTTGCCGTTCAGCGCCGGGCTGCTGGTGCGGATCGGGCTGAGCTTCCTGATCGTCAGTGTCGCAATGAGCGTGGTCTTCTACACCTTTCCGTCGCTGGTCGTTGGTCGTGGCGTGATGGCGTACGCGATGGCCTTCACATTTGTGGGCGTGCTCGGTCTGCGCAGCCTTTTCTTCCGGGTGACCCACAGCGAACTGCAGTCGAATTCCGTGCTGGTGTTGGGCACCGGTAGACAGGCTCAGATGATCGCAGACCTGGAGCCACAGCAGCCGTCGTTCCGCGTGGTGGGGTACGTTCCCGTCAATGAACACGAGACCGAAATCCCTCGCGACCGCTGGCTGGTGCATGACCGGCGTCTAATGGAAATGGTGCTTGCGAACGAGGTCGACGAGATCGTCGTGGCCCCGGATGACCGTCGCCTGCGCCTGCCGGTCGATGAAATCCTCGACTGCAAGATGTCCGGCACCATGGTGCTTGACCTGTTGAGCTTCTTTGAGAAAGAAACCTCACGGATCAAGCTCGACGTGCTGCATCCGAGCTGGATTTTCTTCTCCGACGGATTTCGCCTCAGCGGCATCGCGAATGCGTCGAAGCGGGTGCTGGATCTGTTGGCCGGGGGCGTGATCTTCCTGCTGGCATGGCCTCTGATGCTGCTGGTCGCGGGTGCGATCATGATCGAGAGCCGAGGTAAAGGCCCAATCCTGTTCCACCAGGTCCGCGTGGGTAAGAACGGACGGACTTTTCGCGTGCACAAGTTCCGCAGTATGCGCACGGATGCCGAAGCCGACGGTGTCGCCCGTTGGGCAACCAAGAACGACAGCCGGATAACCCGTGTCGGATCCGTGATTCGGAAGACGCGCCTGGACGAGTTGCCTCAGGTTTTCAACGTGTTGCGCGGTGAAATGAGCCTGGTCGGACCGCGTCCCGAACGCCCTGAGTTCGTCCAGCAGTTGGAGAAGGAGATTCCCTTTTATGCCGAGCGTCACCGCGTCAAACCCGGACTGACCGGCTGGGCCCAGCTGTGTTACCCCTACGGTGCCGATATCGAGGATGCGCGTAACAAGCTCGAGTTCGACCTCTACTATGTCAAGAACGCGAGCGTGTTTCTCGACCTGATCATTTTGCTCGAAACGGTCGAGGTCGTGCTGTGGGGTAAGGGGGCGCATTGAGGCGTAGGTTCTTCTGAGGGGCTGCGGGTGTCCTCGCGGAAACACACTGGCGCCGGGCCGACACTGGCCGTTATCGCCTTGACGGGTTTTGAAGGTGACGATGCCAGTTGGGTCGTCGTTTGCCGGGGTGGATGTCGCAATGACTGAAAGCGAACTGGCGGCGCTGGGCTACGGTGTCGCGGCAGCGGGATTCATCGCGCTGTTCCTATTGCTGCTGACCAGCTGGCGGGGGCGATTCCAGGGTTCGCAGTTGATGCTGGCGGTTGGGGGATCGGCGGTCTGGGCGGCGGCTTCAGCCGGTCATGCGGCTTACTCCCGACCCGGGCTGGAGCTCGTGTTTGCTGCAGAGGTCGTGCGCAACATCCTCTGGATATTCTTCTTCCTGCACCTTCTGAAACCGCTTGCCTCGGGCAATCTCCTGTACGCGCGCCTGCTTTCCTATGTCCGGCTGGGATGCCTGATCCTGGGCCTGCTGATGCTGGTGATGCTGGTCGATATGCCCGACCTGCTGGCGCGAATGCGTACGCCCCAGGTCCAGCTGGAGTTTTCCTTGGTCGGGCAGCTCCTTTATGCCGTACTCGGCATGGCGCTCGTCGAACAACTGTTTCGCAACACGCCGGTCGAACAACGCTGGGGAATCAAGTATCTTTGCTTCGGGCTTGGCGCGCTGTTCGTGTTCGACTTTTACATGTATGCCGACGCCTTGCTGTTTCACCGGATGGATGGGGCGATCTGGTCAGCCCGCGGTTTCGTCAGCGCCATGGCCATACCGCTGATCGGCATCACGGCTGCGCGCAATCCCGACTGGAGCCTGCCGGTATTTCTGTCACGGCGCATGGTTCTGCACTCGACCACGCTTTTGAGTGCGGGCCTGTACATGCTGCTGATGGCCCTGGCGGGCTACTACATCAAGTTGTACGGAGGTCAATGGGGCGGTGTTCTTCAGATTGCGTTTCTCTTCGGCGCAATTCTGGTGCTGGTCGCATTGCTGTTTTCGGGTCAGTTTCGCGCCCGGACCAAGGTATTCTTCAACAAGCACTTCTTCAGCTACCAGTATGACTACCGAGAGGAATGGCTGCGGGTCATCGGGCTGCTGTCTGGCGAGCGCGGCGAACTGCCGTTGAACGAACGCGTGATCTGGGCTTTGTCGGAAATCGTCGAAAGCTCTGGCGGCATGATCTGGATTCGTTCAGAGAAAGGCAGTTTTCGCCTGCGCGCGCGCTTCAATTCCCAGCATGCGGCGGATGCGACGGTCGGCGCCGGTGATCCCCTGTTGAAATTTCTCGGCGAACAGCGCTGGGTCATCGATATCAATGAGTTTCGGCGGGATCCGGAAAAGTATGATGACCTGGTGATGCCAGCTTGGTTGATTGGCAACGAGGACAGCTGGTTGGTCGTTCCTTTGTTCCACGATGACCGACTGCTCGGTTTCGTCGTTCTGCTACAGCCGCGTGCGCCGCAACCGATCAACTGGGAAAACTTTGATCTTCTTAAAACAGTCGGCTTGCAGGCGGCGAGTTACATTGCCTTCAACCAGGCGGCGGAGGCACTGACCGAGGCACGTCAATTCGAGGGTTTCAATCGACTTTCGGCCTTCGTTATCCATGATTTGAAGAACCTGATCGCCCAGTTGTCCCTGGTCGCCCGGAATGCCGCAAAGCACAAACACAACCCGGAGTTCATAGATGATGCGGTAAGCACGATCGAGAACGCGGTAAACAAGATGAACCGTCTGATGGCACAGCTCAAGAGTGCCGATGTGACCGGCGAGAGCCGGACCATTGACCTGGTGTGCGAACTGCGAGATGTCGTCGCTGCGAAGAGTGCGGGTTCGCCGGTGCCGGTGTTGCATGCGGACGTGTCACAGGCGTTCATCGTGGCCGATACCGATCGCCTCACGTCAGTGCTGGGACACGTGGTCCAGAATGCCCAGGACGCAACAGCTGCGGACGGAAAAGTCGAGATTCGGCTGCGACTTGCAGGTGGTCAGGCTATAGTGGAGGTCCGCGACACCGGGGTCGGCATGGATGCGGATTTTATCAAGACCCGGCTGTTTCGGCCGTTTGATACCACCAAGGGGCTGACCGGAATGGGTATCGGCGCCTACGAGTGCCGCGAGGTGATTTCCGCCCTAGGGGGGCAGGTGGTCGTTGAAAGCCAGCCCTCGGTCGGTACCATTTTCAGGATCATCCTGCCGCTCGCCGATTCACAGCAGAGAGCCGGGTGATCGAGTCTTCTTGCATACAAGGACTGCCAAACGGTGAGTGAGACCAAAGACAAACTCCTGGTTGTCGAGGATGATCCGGGCCTGCAGAGCCAGCTCAAGTGGAGCTTCGAGGAATTCGACGTGGTCACGGCTGAAGACCGCGACGGGGCGTTGGCGCAACTGCGGCGGATCGAGCCACCGGTGATCACGCTCGACCTGGGTTTGCCACCTGATCCAGGTGGTGTCAGCCAGGGTTTCAGCGTGCTCGAGGACGTGCTGGCGCTGGCGCCCGACACCAAGGTTATCGTGGTCACTGGTCATAACGACCGCACCAACGCGATGCGTGCAATTGCGATGGGGGCGTACGATTTCTATGAGAAACCGATCGATCCGGAGCTGCTCGGCATCACCATCAAGCGCGCAGCGAGGCTCTATCATATCGAGCAGGAAAATCGTCGCCTGCAGACGGTGCATGGTGTTTCGGCACTGGAGGGCCTGATTGCCTCGAGTCCCGAGATGATGAAGGTCTGCCGGACCGTCGAAAAGCTCGCGCCTACCGATGTTTCAACGTTGATTCTCGGTGAGAGCGGTACTGGCAAGGAAGTCCTGGTCAAGGCACTGCATGCACTCAGCGACCGGCATGACAAGCGCCTGGTCGCGATCAATTGCGCGGCCATTCCCGAGGCGCTGCTGGAAAGCGAACTGTTCGGTTACGAGAAGGGTGCATTCACCGGTGCCGCCAAAACGACTCCGGGCAAGATCGAAGTCGCCAATGGTGGCATCCTTTTTCTCGATGAAGTCGGCGATCTGCCGCAGCCGTTGCAGGCCAAGCTGCTGCGATTCCTCCAGGAGAAGGTCATCGAACGTATCGGCGGTCGTTCGGAGATTCCGGTTGACGTGCGGGTTATCTGTGCCACGCATCGCAACCTGCCGGATCTGATCCAGGCCGGCGATTTTCGCGAGGATCTCTACTACCGGATCAACGAGGCAACCATCAGGGTGCCACCTCTGCGCGAACGTCAGGGCGATGTCCTTTTGTTGGCACGGGCATTCGTCGAGCGGTTTGCCACCCAGTTGAAGAGACCGGTCAAGGGATTTACGCCACAAGCCATCGAGGCGATCGATGCCTATGACTGGCCCGGAAACGTGCGTGAGCTGGAAAATCGTGTCAAGCGCGCCGTGATCATGGCCGACGGCAACCAGGTCTCGGTCGAAGATCTCGAATTACCCACCGGCAAAGACGCCGAACGACAGGAACCATTCAACCTGCGCGAGGTCCGTGAAAAAGCGGAGTCGCAGGCGATTCGGCGTGCACTGGCACGGACCGACGGCAATGTCTCCAAGACCTCCGAACTTCTGGGGGTCACGCGGCCAACGCTGTACAATCTGATGAAAAAGTACGGCATCGGCGATTGACCTGCCCCGGGCTTTGCCGCGGGATCTGCGCCCGGCCAGGCGACACGGACCGGGCACCTCAGGTTTGCCCGCGAGCCCCCTTGGACATCAAACGGAGGATTCGGATGTTACCGAAGTTGCGCAAAACGGCCCTGGCGGGTGTTGTGGCTGCCATGCTCGTGGCAGCGCCGATGGCCGTATTCGCGGCCGACGCCGGCGAATATGTCGCCGAGGCCAAAGAGGCGTTGGCGAAAGGGGAGGTCAAGACTGCGGTCATCCAACTCAAGAACGCCTTGCAGACCGATCCTGCGCACGTCGAGGCACGTCTGCTGCTCGGCAGTCTGCACCTTCGCAATGGCGATGGCGCCGCGGCTGCGAAAGAGTTCGGGCGTGCCCGCGACCTCGATGCCCAGGCCGACAGCTGGGTACCGGGCTATGCACGCGCACTGACTCTGCAGGGGGAGTTCCGTAAGCTGCTTGACGAGGTGCCGGTGCAGGCGGATCTGGCTGCGACACACCGGGCCGATCTGCATGCCTTGCGTGGCAACGCCCATCTTGCCTTGCGCGAGGTGGAGGCTGCTGTCACCGAGTACGACGCGGCCCTGGCGCTGCAAAGCGGCAACGCAACGGCGCGGCTTGGAAAAGCGCGGCTGCTGCTTGCGGAGAACCGCCAGCAGGAAGCGCTTGAGCAATTGAACCAAGTCTTGCTGGAAGAGCCCGGGCACGTCGAGAGCCGACTCGTGCGCGGCGATCTTCTACGCCGGCTGCAGCGATTGGACGATGCCGAGATCGACTACGCACGCGCGGCCAAGGAGGCGCCGAACAATCCGCGCGCACACATCGGCCTGGCATTGGTCCATATCGCTCAGCGCAATATCCCGGCCGCCAAGGCCGATCTCGAGGTCCTGAACGGCATGACCCGGGATCTGCCCGCGGTCAACTATTTGCAAGCCCTGGTTTCGTTCCAGGAACGCGACTATGACCGCGCATCGGATGAACTGCAGACCTTGCTGCGGGTGGCGCCATCCAATCTTCAGGCTCAACTGTTGTACGGCATCGTCAGCTATGCACGCAATTCCTTCACGTTGGCGGACGACTACCTCACGCGTGTGCTTGCCAGTGCTCCGGGCAATCCTCAGGTACTCAAGTTGGTCGGTGCGGCTCGGCTCAAACTGAAACAGCCAGAGCGCGCCGTCGCGGTACTGGAGCCTGCGATCAGCGGTGACACGAATGATGCCCAGCTGCTGGCACTACTCGGTACTGCGTACATTCAGCTCGGTGACAACCAGCGCGGTGCACAGATGATTGAGCGTGCGGTGGAGCTGGATCCCGAACAGGCACTGCTGCGGACTCAGCTGGCTGTTGGCAAGATCGCCGCCGGAGACACGTCGGAAGCCATCTCGCAGCTCGAGTCAGCCGTCGCACTGGGCCAGGACGTGATCCAGGCTGACGTGCTTCTCGTACTCAGCTACCTCAACAAGCAGGACTACGACAAGGCCATAGCCGCATCGCGTGCGCTCGAAACTCGGATGGCGGACAGCCCGATTCCGTTCAACCTGACCGGTCTCGCTTTTCTTGCCCAACGCAACTTCGATGCCGCACGCGAGGGTTTCAACACGGCACTGGAAAAGGATCCCAACTTCCTCGTGGCGCGCATGAACCTTGCCCGTTTGGCGCTGATAGAAAAGGAACCGCAGGCGGCTGACGCCGCGTACGATCAGGTACTCGCGAGTGATCCGGGGCACCTGGGCGCCTTGATGGGAAAGGCACAGTTGGCGAAGGACCTGGGCGACCCGGAGAAAGCCGAGGAGTGGCTGTTGAAGGCGAACCAGGCCAATCCGCAGGAGATCCGTCCGATCCTGATCCTCGCCGAGGATTACCTGCGCCGCAACGAGGGCCTGAAGGCGGTCAATATGTTGTCCGGACTGCCACCGGACAAGGCACGGATTCCGGCTGTGCTGCGCCTGAAGGGGATGGCGCATCTGCAGACCGGGGATTTTCCGAGTGCCACGCACACGCTCAAGCAGTTGACGGAAAGCATGCCGAACTCAGTCGAAGGCTGGTTCCAGTTGGCACGTGCCTATGCGGCGAGCGGAAACATCGACGGCTCGCGCCAGGCGTTCAAGCAGGCGATTGCATTCGATACGGAACGTAAGACACCGATCGTACTGGTCGGGCTGGCAGAGTTGGAGATGCGCGAGCAGCGCTATGATGCTGCGCTCGCCATCGGCGAGCAGTTGCGCAGGGACTATCCGCAGCATGTGTTCGGCTTTGATGTGCTTGCCTCTGCATACCGTGGCAAGGGGGATACCGAAAGAGCCATCGCGTCCGCGCGCGAGGCCCTGCGGATCGAACGAAACGGCAAGCGCATCAACTCCCTGGCCAGGTCATTGGCATCCTCGGACAAGGCCGCAGAGTCCATCCAGTTGTTGAAGGATTGGCTGGCAGGCCAACCCGAAGACGGTCCGCTGTGGGCGACGCTCGGCATGGTAAGCCAGCAGGTCGGACAGGAAGAGCAGGCCCTGCAGGCATACGAGAAGGCGATTCAGCTGACCGGCCCGGATGCTGTACTGGCCAACAACATGGCTTGGCTGTATCTGGATCGGGATCGAAAGCGCGCGGTGGAGCTCGCAACCAAGGCCTACGAGCTGGCACCTTCACGCGCAGAGATCGTCGACACGTATGGCTGGGTACTGTTCAAGGCCGGGCGCAAGGCCGACGGTCTGGCTGCACTGCAGCAGGCGATGATCATCGCGCCACGCAACCCGGAGATTGCCCTGCACGTTGGTGAGGCGCTGCTGTCGATGCAGCGGGATGCCGAGGCGCGACCGGTACTCGAGCGCATCGCCCGTGAGCACCCGAACTCCAAGTTTGCAGAATCAGCTCGTGCGCTGATGGCGCAACTGCGCGGTTGATCAGCTTGGTGTCGGCTCACGTCTGACGAGCGCCTGCCTTGCCAGCAGGGCTGAGCCGTAGGCGGCTTCATCGTGTGTGGCGCGCTCGACAGGCACGCCGAGCAGGCGCTGGCGCAACCGGAGCCAGTTTTCGTTGGCCGCGCCTCCCCCGCAACTCAGCACCCTGACCGGGTAGGGTGCTCCGAGCTCGGCCAGGCACCGGTAGCCGACGGCCTCGATACGGGCGATGCCTTCCAGTATGCCTTGCAGAAAGCGGACCTTGTCCGTCGGTCGGGGCGCCAGGCGTGCAGGCAACGTCGGATCGGCGATCGGGAAACGTTCACCGGTGGCGGGCAGTGGGTAGTAATCCAGGCCGCTGTCGGTCGTCGGGTCGATCTGTGCACTCAACGCGACCAGTTCAGTGTCGCTGAAAAATCGACGCAGAACCGAGCCGCCGGTGTTGGATGCGCCGCCTATCAGCCATCGCTCGCCGATGCGGTGACTGTAAACACCGTAGGTGGCTGCGTTTACCGGTCGCTCGCCGAGCACCTTCAGGACCAGGGTGCTGCCGAGCGATGTGACCGCTTCGCCGCAGTGTGTGGCGCCGGCTGCCAGGAAGGCGGCATTGCTGTCAGTGGTGCCTGCGACAACGAGAGTGTCTGGTTCCAGCCCGAAGCGTTCAGCGGTCTGTCCAGATACTGTCCCGAGCACATCACCCACCACGCTGACCCGTGGCAACAGCGAGGCAGGAACCGCCAACGGTTCAAACCACTGCGGCCATTTGCGCTGTTGTGGGTCATAGCCGAGTTTGAGCGCGTTGTTTTCGTCGCTGACACCGAACCGCCCGGTCAGCCTGCTTGCGATCCAATCGGCCTGGTGGACGGCATGCCGGGCGCGGCCTGCCGAGTGCGGCGTGCGCAACAGGAACATCAGCTTGGCCAGTGCCGAGGACGCTCCCCGTGCAGCCGACCCGGCAGGCGCGTGCCGCTCGATGATCGCCGCTTCGTCCTTTGCGCGTTGGTCGTCATACATTAATGCCGGTGAACAGGGGCGGCCGTCGGCATCGCAAAGCAGCAGGCTCGATGACGTGCCGTCGACACAGATTGCTTTGACCCTGGCGTCAGTCTGCCCGATCACGTCGGCAAGGGTGGTGCTGGCTGCCTGCCACCAGTCTTCGGGCTGCTGCTCGCTACCGCCATCCGCGCTGCGCAGGGATTCCGGCATCGCCGCACGTGACGAGGCGATCACGGCTCCGCCCGGGTCGATGGCGATGGTGCGACACCCGGACGTGCCGAGGTCGATGCCGATGAAACAGGTCTCGGCTACCGACATTCGGCAATGCTCGCCGATCAGGGCAGGGTCACGGGGGCAGGCGGGGTCCAGTCCGGGGCACGATGCTCGGCGACGACGTTCGTGTAGACGCCGCCACGGACGTTGAATTCTGCGGTCAGGCGCATGAAGCGCGGCGATGTCGCACGAACCAGGTCGTCGAGAATCTGGTTGGTGACTGCCTCGTGAAATGCGCCTTCGTCGCGGAACGACCAGACATACAGCTTGAGCGATTTCAGCTCCACACAGTGCCGGTCCGGCACATAGTCGAGAAACAGGGTGGCAAAGTCAGGCTGACCGGTTTTCGGGCACAGGCAGGTGAATTCCGGGATACGGATACGGATCGTGTAGTCGCGCTCCGGGCGCGGATTCTCGAACGTCTCCAGGTCTCTGGTTGGCGAGGTGGACATGGCAATTCCGGCTACAGCGTTGAAAATGTGCGCGCAGTATAAATCAGGCAACCCTCGCGGCGCCGACAATCTGCTTCAGCATTGTCCTGAAAATACTCTGTAAACAGGCTCCTACGGTGTTTTGCTGCGGTGTTCGTCGAGACGAGCGCCGCGCTTGTCCGGCGTGTCGCGCATCCTGTATCTTTGCCGCCCATGCGTCTGGAAAAAATCAAGCTGGCGGGCTTCAAATCCTTCGTCGACCCGACCACCGTCCTGTTCCCCAGTAACCTGGTTGGCATCGTCGGTCCGAATGGCTGCGGCAAATCGAACGTGATCGATGCCGTGCGCTGGGTTATGGGCGAGAGTTCTGCCAAGAACCTGCGCGGCGAGTCTATGTCAGACGTGATATTCAACGGTTCGAGCAGCCGCAAACCGGTTGGCATGGCCTCGATCGAACTGGTGTTCGACAACGCCGACGGCACGGTTGGCGGGCAGCATGCCAATTACAGCGAGATCTCCGTCAAGCGACAGGTTACGCGTGATGGCCAGTCGGTCTACTTCCTGAACGGTGTGCGTTGTCGTCGGCGCGACATCACCGATCTCTTTCTCGGTACCGGCCTGGGGCCACGCAGCTACTCGATCATCGAGCAGGGGATGATCTCGCGCATCATTGAGGCACGGCCCGAGGACCTTCGTGTCTACCTCGAAGAAGCGGCCGGTATATCGAAGTACAAGGAGCGCCGGAGAGAGACCGAGAACCGGATCGGACACACGCGCGAAAACCTTGAGCGTCTCGACGACCTGCGTGAAGAGGTGCAAAAGCAGTTGCGCCACCTCGAGCGCCAGGCGGCAACGGCGGAGAAATACAAGACCTTGCGCGACGAGGAGCGTCGCGTGCGCGCCGAGCTGCTGGCCCTGCGACTGGCCGACATGCTGACTGATATCGAGCGTCGCGACCGGGCCATCGCCGAGCAGGAGAACAAGCTGCAATCGGCGATCGCCGACCAGCGAAACCTCGAGGCCCGAATCGAACAGCAGCGCGCGGCACATGCCGAGGCGAATGACGGTTTCAACGAGGTGCAGGGCAGGTTCTACGCCGTCGGCTCCGAGATTGCCCGACTGGAAGAGTCCATTCAGTACGCCCGCGAGTCGCGGCGCCAGCAGGAATCCGACCTGGTACAGGCACGCCAGTCACTGCAGCAGGCCATGAACCTGAGCGAGCAGGACAGCAGTCGGCTGGCCGAGCTCGCCGGTGAACTCGAACGTGACCAGCCGATGCTCGAAGAGGCAAGGGCGAAAGCGGACGATGCCGCGCGCGAGCAGCAGGATGCGGAAACGGCGATGCAGGCCTGGCAGGCCGAGTGGGACAGTTTCAACCAGAGCGCCAACGAGCCGGCCCAGCTGGCCCAGGTCGAACGCACCCGTATCAATCACCTCGAGCAGCAGGAGACACAACTCAAGCGGCGACTCGCGCGTGTCTCGGAGGAGCGCCAGCAGCTGGCGGATGTTTCTTTGCAGGCCGAGATCAACGACCTGCAGCGTCGCGAAGGTGAGGGCGAGGCGGCACTCCAGATCGTGCGCGAGCGGGTTGAGGCGCGCGTGCAATCGATTCGCGACCTGCGCGAGCGTGGCCAGCAGGCCCAGGAGGAACTGGCTGCGGCGCGGACAGAGACGCAGACCCTGCAGGGTCGGCTTTCCTCGTTGCAGGCTCTGCAGCAGGCTGCACGCGGCGAAGGTGACAAGGCGGTCGCGCGTTGGTTGTCGGAGCGTGGTTTGAGCGACGCCAAACGTCTGCTGGAGACCCTCGATGTCTCGCGCGAGTGGCAGAAAGCGGTCGAGGTGGTGCTGGCAGAACAGTTGCAGTCGGTAGTCGTCGAACGCCTGGAAGAGTCAAGCGATGGGCTTACCGCGATCGAGCGCGGCAACATCAGCCTGTTCGAGATGAGCGGCGAATCTGTTGCGCCCAGGCCAGGCACTCTGGCCCAGTTCGTGACCGGTTCGGCGGCGTTGACGTACGTGCTCAACACGCTGCACACGGCGCGCGACCTGGCTGATGCCCTGGCGCGGCGCAACACCCTGGCGGCCGGGGAATGCCTGGTGACGCCAGACGGTTTGCGTGTGGGTCGTGGCTGGATCAGCCTTCAGCGCGGGGCGGATGCACGTGCCGGTGTGCTCGCGCGCGAGCAGGAGATTCGCGAACTCACGCATCGACTGGCCGAGCTGGAGCCACGCGTCGAGGCACTTGCGACACAGTTGGCCGACGACCGGCGTGCCCTGGTTGATGCAGAGCAGGCACGCGAGGTGCAGCAGCGGGAACTGGAGGCGGCCCAGCGACTGGTCAGCGAGGTGCGCGCGGTTCTCAGTGGAAAACAGGCGCGCGCCGAGCAGGTCCGTCATCGACTGGAGGGACTGGATAAGGACGCTTCTGATCTCAACCAGCAGATCGAGCAGGGTGCGGCGGACATGGACAGCGCACGGCGCAGTCTGCACCAGGCGCTGGCGTCGATTGACGATCTCGGCAAGCAGCGCGAACAGTTCGTATCGCGTCGCGATGCCTTGCGCGAGGTTCTCGACAAGGTGCGGACGCAGGCCGGCGAGGCACGTAACCGGGTCCACGAGATCGCGTTGCGCGTCGAATCGATGCGTTCGTCAGAGGGATCGCTTCGCTCTGGCATAGACCGCATGCAGCAGCAGCTGGGTGACCTGCAGAAGCGCTGCGCCGATCTCGAGCAGAGCCTGGAGGCGAGCAAGGCGCCGATCGGCGAGCAGCAGCTGCGTCTGGAACAGCACCTGGAACAACGTGCCACGGTCGAAAAGCAGTTGACCGAGGCGCGCAAGTCTCTCGAATCCATCGATCACGAATTGCGCGAGCTGGATCGCTCGCGGCATCTGGTCGAGCAGCGCGTGCAGGACGAACGCAGTCGGCTGGATCAGTCACGTATGTCGCGTCAGGAGATCATCGTGCGTGGAAACACGCTCGAAGAGCAGCTCGCAGAGACGGATTTCGAGCGCGAGCAGTTGATGTCCGAAATGCCGGAAGAAGCCAGTATCCAGGCGTGGCAGCAGCGGGTCGAGGATCTCGCCGGCCGCATCCAGCGACTGGGTGCGATCAACCTGGCAGCCATCGATGAGTTCAAGGAGCAGAGCGAACGCATGGCCTATTTGGACAGCCAGCATGCGGATGTCAGCAAGTCGCTCGAAACCCTCGAAGAGGCGATCCGCAAGATCGATCGCGAGACCCGGACCCGGTTCAAGGAAACCTTCGATCGGGTGGATGCCGGATTCAAGGAACTGTTCCCGAAATTGTTCGGTGGCGGCCACGCCTACCTGGAACTGACCGGCGAGGATCTGCTCGATACCGGCGTCACGGTCATGGCGCGTCCGCCGGGCAAACGCAACAGCAGCATCCATCTGCTGTCGGGCGGTGAAAAAGCGCTGACCGCAGTAGCCCTGGTGTTTGCGATCTTCCGCCTCAATCCGGCACCATTCTGTATGCTCGACGAGGTGGATGCGCCGCTCGATGATGCCAACGTCGGACGTTACTCGGCCATGGTCAAGGAGATGTCGGAGCACGTGCAGTTCATCTTCATCACCCACAACAAGGTGACGATGGAAATCGCCAATCAGCTCAGTGGTGTGACCATGCACGAACCCGGGGTGTCACGGCTCGTTGCGGTGGATGTCGAGCAGGCGGCGGCATTGGCAGCGGTGTGAATCATCGCCAGTGCGCTTTTGGCATGTGCAGCTTGAACGGAAACCAGAAGGCATGGATCCTGACCTGATCAGACTGATACTCGTCATTCTCGGTGTATTGCTGGTTATTGGCATCTACGCGTGGGATCGATACAAGCGTTCCGCACCGCCCGCGCGTATGGGTCGCCAGGCCCCTCAAGCCTGGTCAGATGATGACATGGACGACGATTCGGCGGATTCGCGACGGGAGCCGGTGATCGAATCACAGCCAGACCGGGTTCCCGAGATGACGCTGGATGAAGATTCCGTCCCTGTCGCGTCGAAGAAGGTGTCCCGCGAATCCCGGACCAGCGAACTCGATCCTGAGCCGGTCGACCTCGGTGAGTGGTCGCGGCCGTCCGCCGAGGGAGATCCGCAATTCGCGATGGATCTCGACTTTGACGTCCATGGTGACAACGACTATCTGCACACGGACCCGGCGCTTGCTGATGATGTAGAGCGCAAAATCATCGTCGTGAACGTGGTCGCGAAAGGGACTGGTCAATTCGCCGGCCCGGCCATCGAGAAGGCATGCGCCGATGTCGACCTGGTACTCGGTGAGATGGCGATCTATCACCGGCATGATCAGCGCACCGGCAAAGTGCTGTTCAGCATGGCGAGCATGGTGGAGCCGGGCAGCTTTCCTGTACCGCAGTTGCGCACTTTCAGTACCCCCGGCCTGTCGATATTCACCCAGTTGCCGGGGGTGCGCGATGGCGTCGAGATCTACGATGCCATGCTGCATGCCGCCCGCCAACTGGCCTCGACGTTACAGGGCGAGGTGCAGGACGAGCGTCGGAACAAGATGACCGGGCAGATGGAAAAGCATGTGCGCGAGTCGATCGTCGAGCATCGCCGTCGGCTCAAGCTCTCGCGGAGCCGGCATTGACCAAGACGGCAGCCGCGGCGCGGCTGGCGGAATTGCGATCGCTGATCGCGCAATACGACTACCAGTACTACGTGCTCGATGCACCCGAGGTGCCCGACAGCGAATACGACCGCCTGTTCCGCGAGCTGCGTGAACTCGAATCCGCCCATCCCGACCTGGTCACTCCCGATTCCCCCAGCCAGCGGGTTTCCGGCACGCCACTGCCAGCGTTCGAGGAGGTCGAGCATCAGCTGCCGATGCTGTCACTCGACAACGCCCTGACGGCTGAATCCATGACCGAGTTCGATCGTCGCGTACGCGAACGCCTGAAGCGCAAGGGCGATATTGTGTACGTGGCAGAGCCCAAGCTCGATGGACTGGCCATCAGCCTGCGTTACGAACGCGGCGTGCTCGTCCAGGCCGCCACGCGTGGTGACGGTCGCCGTGGCGAAAACGTGACCCAGAATGTCCGGACCATCAGTGCCGTGCCGTTGCGGCTGCGTGGTGAGGGCTGGCCGCGCGTGCTCGAGGTGAGAGGCGAGATCTTCATGCCGAGAAAGGGCTTCGAAGCACTCAACGAGCGCCAGCGCAACGCCGGTGAAAAGACCTTCGTGAATCCGCGCAACGCGGCGGCAGGCAGCCTGCGCCAACTCGATCCCTCGATTACCGCCCAACGTCCGTTGACCATCTTTTGCTACGGCATCGGCGCTGTCGAAGGTGGCAAGGTGGCTGACCGGCAAAGCAGCGCCATGGCACGTTTGCGTGATTGGGGTCTGCCGGTATCGCCCGAGCTCGAAGTGCTGTCGGGTCTTGCGGCCTGCAATGAATACTTCGACCGGATCGGGAAACGGCGCACTAAGCTCGCCTACGACATCGACGGTGTCGTGTTCAAGGTCGATTCCATCGCCGATCAGCAGGCGCTCGGCTTCGTGGCGCGCGCGCCGCGGTGGGCGATCGCCCGAAAGTTTCCGGCCCAGGAGGAGCTGACCCGGGTCGAGGCGATCGAATTCCAGGTCGGTCGAACCGGTGCGGTGACGCCAGTGGCAAGACTGCAGCCGGTCTTTGTCGGTGGCGTAACGGTCAGTAACGCGACATTGCACAACATGGACGAGGTCGCGCGCAAAGACGTGCGCGTCGGCGATACCGTGTTCATACGCCGTGCCGGAGACGTGATTCCGGAAGTCGTGCGGGTGTTGATCGATCGCCGCCCTGCCGACGCCGTGCCGGTGGCAATGCCCTTGCACTGCCCGGAATGCGGCTCGGACATTCTCAAGCCAGAGGGCGAGGCGGTGGCACGCTGCAGTGGCGGCCTGTTCTGCCCGGCGCAGCGTAAGGAGGCGATCAAGCATTTCGCTGCACGCCGGGCGATGGATATCGATGGCCTGGGCGACAAGCTGGTAGAGCAACTGGTCGATTCCGGGTTTGTCGAAGATCCTGCCGATCTGTTCGCACTCGATGTCGAAACCCTGGCCGGGTTGGAGCGAATGGGGCAGAAATCGGCACAGAACCTGGTCGACGCACTGCAGAGGGCTCGTTCGACGACCTTGCCACGGTTCCTGTTTGCGCTGGGAATTCTCGGTATCGGCGAGACGATCGCCGCGAACGTCGCCGCCGCATGTCGTACGCTCGATGCCGTCATGGCCTTACGCCTGGCCGACCTGGTCGAGATCAAGGATTCGCAGGCGAAACGCCTGCACGAGCTGTTGTCCGGGCAGGTCGATCAGGGCAGGCCGGTGATCGAGATCGAGCCGATGCCCGATGCCAAGTGGTTCACTCACGTGCATGCGGCATTGCTGGCCGAGCGATTCAAGACCGTTGCCGAGGCAGTTGCAGGCGGTGCACAGGGGCTCGCCAATGAACCCAATATCAAGATCGAGGGCATCGGCGACGTATTGGCTGAAAAGCTGGTTACCTTCTTTCGCCAGCCGCACAACAGGGAGGTGATCGCCAAGCTGCGCCAGGCCGGCGTGCGCTGGCCGGAAGTCGAAGAGGTCGCGGATCCTGGACAGTTGCCACTGGCCGGTAAGACATTCGTACTGACCGGCACCCTGTCTCAGCCCAGGGAGCATTTCAAAGCGCGCTTGCAGTCTGCCGGTGCCAAGGTTGCCGGCAGCGTGTCGAAGAAGACCGATTACCTGGTTGCCGGCGAAGAGGCCGGCTCCAAGCTGGCAAAGGCCGAATCGCTCGGGGTGGCAGTGCTCGACGAAGATGCGTTGCTGGCGATGCTGCCGCCAGAGCGGGCGGATTGATCACCGGTTCGTCGGCACGATTGCACGGCGTGCCGCGATTCCGGCCGGGGCGACCGGGGCTGAACAGGACGGGAAGGATGCTGCGCGACAGACGGCGTGCCTTGACGCTCGCTGGCCGTGAGGACACACTCGGCTGCATCGTCGGTCGAACCGCTGAAGTCAAGGCGCCGTCCAGCTCCGACCGCCGGTACGCAATTTAATAAGAATTCCCGATCGCCCGGAGGAGAACCGATATGCAGAAACAATCACTTGCCGGCCTGGCTGCTGCGCTGGTCTTTACGGCGGCGGCACATGCCGGCCCCACGCTTGATGCTGTGAAGAAGAACGGCCACGTGCAGTGTGGCGTCAGCACCGGCCTGCCCGGGTTTTCGGTGGCCGATGACAGCGGCAAATTCACCGGCATCGACGTTGACATGTGTCGCGCAGTCGCCGCAGCGATTTTCGGTGATGCTGAAAAGGTAAAATACAACCCGCTGACGGCCAAAGAGCGGTTCACGGCCCTGCAGTCAGGTGAGATCGATATGTTGCCGCGCAACACGACATGGACCCTGACCCGCGATACATCGCTGGGCCTGAATTTCACCGGCGTGAATTACTACGACGGCCAGGGGTTCCTGGTGAACAAGAACCTTGGCCTGAGCAGTGCCAAGGAACTCGATGGCGCTTCGTTCTGCATCCAGGCAGGCACCACCACCGAGCTCAACCTCGCGGATTACTTCCGCAGTAACAAGATGAGCTATACGCCGATCACCTTCGATACCTCGCCGCAGACGGTCAAGGCCTTCGAGGCCGGTCGTTGCGATGCCCTGACCTCGGACCAGTCGCAGCTGTACGCCTTGCGCATCACGCTGCAGAACCCGGACCAGGCCGTGGTCCTGCCGGACGTGATCTCCAAGGAGCCTCTCGGACCGGTCGTGCGCCAGGGTGACGACGAATGGTTCAACATCGTCAAGTGGATGCTGTTCGCGATGATCAACGCCGAAGAACTTGGCGTCACGTCGCAGAATGTGGACGAAATGAAGGCTAATTCGACCGACCCGAACGTGCGCCGCCTGCTCGGCCTGGAAGGTGTCAAGGGTGAATGGATGGGCCTGCCCGATGATTGGGCCTACAACATCATCAAGCTGGTCGGCAACTATGGAGAGGTGTTCGAGCGCAACGTTGGCGGCGGCAGCCCGTTGAACATCTCGCGTGGCCTCAACGCGCTGTGGAACAAGGGCGGTATCCAGTACGCGCCGCCGATCCGCTGAGTTGATCCGTCAGGCCCCGGCCGGTTTGCAGCTTCGTCTGCGCCGGCCGGCCACGGCTTCCGCGAATCCGCAGATGACATTTCCTCATGCCGAATGACCAGCAGCTCCAGTCAACGGCTCGCAAAGCCGTGCTGTGGCGGCAGCCTGCTTTTCGTGCCCTGGTGTTTCAGGTCGTGTTGGTGCTCGCAATTGCGGCATTCGGCTATTACCTGCTCAGCAACACGCTGCAGAACATGGCGCAGCGCGGCATCACGACCGGTTTCGGTTTCCTATCCAACGAGGCCGGCTTCGGGATCCTGCAGTCTCTGATTCCCTACGATGAAACCTACACCTACGGACGAACCTTCTTTGTCGGTCTGCTGAACACGCTGCTGGTTGCTGCGCTCGGAATTTTCTTTGCCACGGTGATCGGTTTCTTCGTCGGTGTTGCGCGCCTGTCACGCAACTGGCTGGTGGCGCGACTCGCAACCGTTTACATCGAAACGTTTCGCAATATTCCGCTGCTTCTGCAGATCATGTTCTGGTACTACGCGGCGCTGCGACCCTTGCCATTGCCACGCCAGAGCCTGAGCCTGGGTGACAGCGTGTTCCTCAATAACCGTGGTCTGTTCCTGCCCAAGCCGATGGCCGACGACGGTTTTGGTTTCGTAGCGGCCGCTTTCGTTGTTGCGTTGGTTGCCGTTTTGATGGTCGGGCGCTGGGCGCGCCGGCGGCAGGAGGAAACCGGTCGGCAGTTCCCGACATTTCTCGTCGGCATCAGCCTGCTTGTCGGATTGCCGCTGATCGTGTTCCTGGCCGCAGGGCAGCCGCTGCATTGGGAATATCCCGAGCTCAAGGGTTTCAACTTCCGCGGCGGCTTGGAGGTTATCCCGGAACTGACCGCGCTGGTGCTGGCACTAAGCATTTACACGGGTGCCTTCATTGCCGAAGCGGTGCGCTCTGGCATCATGTCGGTGAGCCATGGCCAGACCGAGGCGGCGTATGCGCTGGGTCTGCGTCCGCGGACCACCTTGAAACTGGTCATCATCCCGCAGGCGATGCGTGTGATCATCCCACAGCTCACCAGTCAGTACCTGAACCTGACCAAGAACTCGTCGCTGGCAACCGCTATCGGATATCCGGACCTGGTGAACGTCTTCGCCGGTACCACCTTGAACCAGACCGGCCAGGCGGTCGAGGTGATCGCGATGACCATGGCCGTCTATCTGCTCATCAGTCTGACCATCTCTATGTTCATGAATGCGTACAACAGGCGTAAACAACTGGTGGAGCGATAGGCGGCGATGACACAACACACGCCACATCCAGACCTGCCACCACCGTCGACCAGCGTCGGTCTGATCGGTTGGCTGCGCGCCAACCTGTTCTCATCATGGTTGAACGGCCTCCTGACGCTCGCTGCGATCTACGTCTTGGCGGTCACGATACCGCCGCTGGTCAATTGGGCCTTCGTCAACGCGGACTGGGTCGGCGACTCGCGCGACGCATGTACCAGTGGTGGTGCCTGCTGGGTATTCGTCAACGTGCGTTTCAACCAGTTTATGTATGGCCTCTACCCGCCAGGCGAGTACTGGCGCATCAATGTTGCCGCGATCCTGATCGTGCTGCTGGTGATTCCACTCTTCATCGAACGTTTCCGTTGGAAACTGTGGCTCGGTGGATTCATTGTCTTCGTCTACCCGGTGATTGCGTTCTACCTGTTTTCCGGCGGTGTGTTCGGCCTGGAACATGTCGAAACCAGCCGCTGGGGTGGTTTGACGCTGACCCTGGTGCTGGCTTCGGTTGGCATGGCGGCGTCTTTCCCTCTCGGCGTCTTGCTCGCGCTTGGCCGGCGTTCGACCATGCCGATCGTGCGCTCGGTATCGATCGTGTTCATCGAGTTCTGGCGTGGCGTCCCGCTGATCACGGTGCTGTTCATGTCGTCGGTGATGTTGCCCCTGTTTCTTCCCGAGGGCACCAACTTCGATAAGCTGCTGCGGGCCATGATCGGGATCGCGTTGTT
>JAGRHE010000299.1 GCA_020445165.1 Gammaproteobacteria bacterium | reverse complement strand
TCGGTCACCTTGCGCGATTCCGGCGAGGTGGCGCTGATCGACGGTGCGACCTACGAGATCAAGACGATCCTGAAGACCGGCTATGCCGTGCACATCTCCAGGCTCTCGGCTTCGGGCCGCTATCTCTACGTGATCGGCCGCGACGCCCTAGTCAGCATGATCGATCTCTGGATGGACCCGCCCGCGGTCGTGGCCGAGCTCAAGATCGGCATCGAGGCGCGCTCGGTCGAGAGCTCGAAAGCGGAGGGCTGGGAGGACAAGCTCGTCATCGCCGGCGCCTACTGGCCGCCGCATTACGTCATCGCCGACGGCACCACGCTGGAGCCCTTGAAGGTCGTCTCGACCAGAGGCTACACGGTGGGCGAGCAGGAGTTCCACCCGGAGCCACGGGTGGCCTCGATCGTCGCCTCGCACCACAGCCCCGAGTTCGTGGTGAACGTCAAGGAGACGGGCAAGATCCTGCTCGTCAACTACGAGGATCTGTCGAACCTCAAGGTCCGCGACATCGACGCGGCGCGCTTCCTGCACGACGGCGGCTTCGACTCGACCGGCCGCTACTTCCTGGTGGCGGCCAATGCCGTGCACCAGATCGCCGTGGTCGACACCGAGGACGGCGAGCTCGAGGCGATCATCGACACGGGCGGGCAGACGCCGCATCCGGGCCGTGGCGCGAACTTCATCCATCCCGAGTTCGGGCCGGTCTGGGCCACGACGCATCTCGGCGACTGGACGATCTCGGTGATCGGCACCGATCCCGAGGGCCATCCGGAGAATGCCTGGAAGGTCGTGCAGATGCTGGAAGGCCTCGGCGGCGGCTCGCTCTTCCTGAAGACCCATCCGAACTCGCGCAATCTCTGGGTCGACACGCCGCTCAACCCGGAGCCGAGCATCGCCTCGTCGGTCGCCGTCTTCGATCTCGACAATCTCGACGCCGGCTACGAGGAGCTGCCGATCGGCGAGTGGTCGGGCATCACCGAAGGCGTGCGCCGCATCGTCCAGCCGGAGTACAACCAGGACGGCACCGAGGTCTGGTTCTCCGTCTGGAACGCCCAGGACCAGGAATCGGCCATCGTCGTGGTCGACGACAAGACGCGGACCCTCAAGCACGTGATCAAGGATCCGCGGCTGATCACGCCGACCGGCAAGTTCAACGTCTACAACACCATGCACGACGTGTACTGACGGGCGCCCGGTGCGCGGCCTGTCCGCGCATCGGGAAGTGGTCGAACTCTTCACGCGACGGGTGAGCAATGCAAAGTAAGGGAAAGGTCTTTCTGGTGGGTGCCGGTCCGGGTGATCCGGATCTGCTGACCGTCAAGGCACTGCGCCTGATCCAGTCGGCCGATGTGGTCGTCTATGATCGGCTGGTCGCAGCGGAGATCCTGCAACTGGTACCCAATGGTGTTACGCGTATCGATGCCGGCAAGGCCAGCGGCAATCACAACATGCCGCAGGACGAAATCAATAACCTGCTGGTCAGTCTTGCTCAGAAGCGGAGAAGGATCGTTCGGCTGAAGGGTGGTGATCCCTTCATATTCGGGCGTGGCAGCGAGGAGGCTCTCCATCTGCGCCGGCACTCCATTCAATTCGAGGTCGTTCCCGGTATTACCGCGGCCGCGGCGTGCAGTACCTATGCCGGCGTGCCGTTGACCCATCGTGGCATCAGCCGTGGGGTTCGCCTGGTAACCGGTCATTTCAAGAACGACGAACCGATCAGGTTGGATTGGGACGCTTTGACCGATCCCGAAACGACACTGGTCGTGTACATGGGCAGGTCGAATATCCGTCGGATCTGTACTCACCTGGTCAAGGCCGGGTTGGATCCTGCGACTCCGGCGATCGCAATTCAGGATGGCACCACGAGTCATCAGCGGCGTGCGTTCGGCGACCTCCTGACCTTGGCAGACCGGGTGCGATCCATGCAGTTGCAGTCGCCGTTGCTGATCATCATCGGGCGAACGGTGGCACTGGCAGGTGAATTGGACTGGTTCGAACCTCAAAGAGGTGGACAGGATGCGCTATTGGATAGCGATGCTCGTGCTTAGCAGCATGAGTGCGATTGTCGCTGCGCAGCCAGATGCGGCGCGTCAGCGTGTCCTGCTGCATCTGCTGCAGCAAGACTGTGGTTCGTGTCACGGCCTGACGATGCGCGGCGGACTCGGCCCGGCACTGTTGCCCGAGACCCTGACCGGAAAACCGAAGGATTTCCTCGTACAAACCATCATCGCTGGCCGGTTGGGCACCGCGATGCCGCCATGGCGACCGTTTCTGAATGAACAGGAAGCAGGCTGGTTGGTTGATCGCTTGATGCAGGGAGTGGACCGCTGATGCGCAGGATCGAACCGGAAAAGTACGCTGAAGAGGCGCTTTCGCCATCGCTGCGGGCTGAGCTGAAGACCGCTGCGCTGACCCTGTTGATGCTGGCCGGACTGCTGCTACCGATGCTGGTCGAGGCCGCCGGCGGCTTGCGTGGCACCGGCGATCTGGCAATCGTCATCGAGCGCGCGAACGGCAGCGTGCAGATCCTCGACACCAGCAGCAATGCATCGATCGGTCGTGTCGAGGGCTTGGGCGATCTTTCGCATGCCTCGGCGGTGTACTCGCGCGATGGCCGTTATGCCTTCGTGTTCGGCCGCGACGGTGGCCTGAGCAAGGTCGACCTGTTGACCACTTCATTGGTCGCGCGCACCGTGCAGGCCGGCAATAGCATCGGCGGCGCGATCTCGCAGGACGGCCGCCTGGTGGCGGTCTCCAACTACACCCCCGGTGGGGTCAAGGTGTTCGATGCCGCAACCCTGGAACTGCTGGCTGACATTCCTGCCGAGTATGGCCCGGGCCTGTTGTCCAAGGTGATCGGCCTGGTCGATGCTCCCGGGCAGCGTTTCGTGTTCAGCCTGTGGGATGCCGGCGAGATCTGGGTTGCGGACATGCACGATCTCCGCGCAC
>JAGRHE010000298.1 GCA_020445165.1 Gammaproteobacteria bacterium | reverse complement strand
CAACAGCCGCAACCACGGTTTCGATGCGCGTGAATACCTGGCCGGCATACCGGCACAGCGCATCATGTACGCCCACATCGCCGGCCACTACCGCGAGGCCGATGACCTGCGCATCGACACTCATGGAGAAGACGTGCTGCCCGAGGTCTGGGACCTGCTCGACGAGGCCTATGCCCGATATGGCGTCTTCCCCACCCTGCTCGAACGGGATTTCAACATCCCACCGCTGAGCGAACTGCTGGCCGAAGTCGACCAGATCGTGATCCGCCAGAAGCGCGCCCGGGAGGACGCCGATGAGCATGTCGCCTGAGCAGCAGTCGGATCTCCCCGCGTTCCAGCAACAACAGCTGGCGTTCACCGCGCACATCCGCAATCCGCAACAGGAACCCCGTCCCGGCGGCATCCCCGCGCGGCGGATGGGCGTTTACACCGAGCTGTTTTTCAACAACATCAACGAACAGTTCTCGAACAATTTTCCCGTCCTGCGCCGGATATGCAGCGACGAGCACTGGCTGGCCATGATGCGCGATTTCATGGTTCGCCATCGCAGCACCACGCCGCTGTTCACACAGGTCGGCCTGGAGTTCATCGACTACCTGCAGAATGAACGCGAGACACAGGCCGACGACTGGCCGTTCATGGTCGAGCTGGCACATTACGAGTATGTCGAACTGGCGGTCGCGATCAGCCCGGCCGACGAGGGTCTCGGCGAATTCGACCCGAACGGTGACCTGATCGAAGGCATTCCGCTGCTTGGCCCGACCGCGTGGAACCTGACCTATCGCTGGCCGGTGCAGATGATCGGCCCGGACTACCTGCCGGACGTCCCACCTGAGCAACCCACCCACCTGGTCGTCTACCGCGATCGTTTGGACCAGGTCCATTTTCTGCAGATCAATGCCGTCACCCAGCGCCTGCTGCAGCTGCTGAAAGAAGATGCCAGCCTGACCGGTCTGGATGCGATGAGAACGATCGCCGTCGAGCTGGCGCATTCCGACCCAGACGCCGTCATCGCGGCCGGACGGGAACTGCTCGACGACCTTCGCCAGCGCAACGTGATCCTGGGTACGCGCACCTGATCCACCGCCCGGGGTCACCCATGCCGGTTCGGCACCCCGGGAGAGATCAACGTGATTGGATTGTTAAACCGTCTTCAGGACCTGCTCGACAACTTCCGAGCGGTGGATTTTCTCGGCCCTCTGGCACTGCGGCTCTACCTGGTCCCGGTGTTCTGGATGGCCGGGACGAAAAAATTCGCCGACATCGACAACACGGCCGCCTGGTTCGGCGACCCCGACTGGGGCCTGGGCCTGCCGATGCCCGAACTGCTGGCCTGGCTGGCGGCTTCGGCAGAAGCCGGTGGTGCGCTGCTGTTGCTGCTGGGACTGGCGACGCGCTGGGTCGCAATTCCACTGATGATCACGATGATCGTTGCGATCTTCGCCGTGCACTGGGAATTCGGCTGGGCCGCGATCGCCGAGTCGCCCGAGTCGAGTGAGCGGCTAGGTGCTGCGACCTCGCTGCTGCAACAGCACGGCCATTACGACTGGCTGACCGGTTCCGGTCAGTTCGTCATCCTGAATAATGGCGTCGAGTTCGGCGTGACCTATTTCATCATGCTGCTGACACTGTTTTTCATCGGCGCCGGCAAATACCTGAGCGTGGACTACTGGATCGCACGCCGGTACCGCAGTTGATCCCGTCCCTCGGGACTAGGTACCCGATCAACGTTTGCCGAGTCCCAGCGGATCATCCGGGTCGACACCATCCATGAATGGCAGGCGCCGGTCACGGTGGGTCAGCTGGTAGACCAGACCCACCCAGTTGCCGACCACGGCATGCGCGGTATCACGCCAGGTGTTGTCCAGGGCCGGCGTCAGCAGCGCATCGGGAAAGACAGGCAGGGGATCGTCTGCGGCAAGCGCCTCATCCAGGTGCTGTCGGTATTCGCGCAGCATCGCCTGGTCACGCACATCGAAGTAGTTGTCGACGAATGGCGGGTACTCGGCGATGTCGCCATGCGCATAGCGCATCACCTCGCGCTTGTATTCCTTGAGCAGCGAGATGGTGTCGTACTCGGGATGGCCCTGGAAAAACACGAAGCGGAAACCGTCCGGACTGGTCGCCAGGTGCACACCGACATCGCTCTCGGCCAGCACGCGCAGGCCGGCGGCATCGAACTGCGCCCGGCTGACGTCGTTCCAGCGCGAGTGCGGCACATCGAAGCGGGTATTCACGTCATGCACCAACGGGTGATGGCGACTGACCAGGTGATGCGGGAAAACGCCCCAGGTCTTGGCAGGACGCGGTCGGCGATGCTGTTGGTAACGGAACTGCAGCACGGCATGCGTGGCCAGGCAGCTGCACAGCGTGGATGTCACGTTGTCGTAAGCCCAGTCGATCACCTCGATCAACGGCTGCCAGAACGGCTGCTCTTCCAGCTTCGATCCGACCACGTTGGCCCCGGTGATGATCAGGGCGTCCAGGCCCTGCGCACGAATGGTCGCAAAGTCTTCGTAGTAGCGCGCCACATAATCCATGGCCTCGTTGCTGCGTGCCAGCTGCGGCAGCGTGAACGGGTGCACGTAGAACTGCGCGATCGGGTTGCTCTCGCCAACCAGGCGGAAGAACTGGCGCTCGGTGGCGGCCAGCGCCTTGTCCGGCATCATGTTGAGCAGCCCGATATGCAACTCGCGGATGTCCTGGTGCAGCGCGCGATCGGGCGGCAGCACGTACACCCCTTCGCTGCGCAGGCGCTCGAAAGTCGGCAGATCATTGTGCGCTACGATCGGCATGGCAGTCCCCTTACCCGGTACGCGCGATGGCGGTCTCGAGCAGGTCGAGAAAATCCGCTTCATCGCGCACCTGGGCAACCTCGCGCGAGGTGACCGTGTAACCCTGTTCGGCAATCTGTTCGTAGCGCGGCACGCGCGAATGGAACAGGCGCGGGAACACCCAGCGCGTGAACGCATCC
>JAGRHE010000297.1 GCA_020445165.1 Gammaproteobacteria bacterium | reverse complement strand
TTCACGGCATGAACTTCATCGACTGCCTGGAGCTGTTCCAGAAGGATCGGCAGACCAAGGGCATCGTCATGGTCGGCGAGATCGGCGGCAGCGCCGAAGAGGATGCCGCCGCGTTCATCGCCGACAAGGTCACCAAGCCGGTCGTCGCCTACATCGCCGGTGTCACTGCACCGCCAGGCAAACGTATGGGTCATGCCGGCGCGATCATCAGTGGTGGCAAGGGTACCGCCGACGGCAAGTTCGCCGCGCTCGAAGCGGCCGGTGTCGCCACGGTCCGCTCGCCGGCTCAGATCGGTGCGCGCATGGCCGAACTGTTGGCCTGATCGCAGTCACTGACGGCGTCGCCCGCCGCGGCGTCGTATCTCATGCCTGCCACAGGCAACTGCGCGATGGTGTAATCTTGGGCGCCACTTTCCTGGAGGCCCATCCACTTTGACCACCGTCGCCCTTGCCCAGATCAACCTGCTGGTCGGTGATATCGCCGGCAATGCCCGCCAGGTGATCGAGTGTGCTGCCCGCCTCAAGGGGCGTGCCGACATCGTCGTGTTTCCGGAGCTGACCCTGACCGGCTATCCGCCAGAGGACCTGTTGCTGCGACGTGCCTGCGATCAGCGCGTGGCCGTCGCACTGCGCGAGATCGCAAAGGCGGCGAGTGGCCTCACGCTGGTGATCGGCTATCCGGCGATGCGTGACGGTGTGCGTTACAACGTCGCCGGATTGCTGCGTGACGGCGTGGTCGAACTCGAATACCGCAAGATGCAGTTGCCCAACTACAGCGTGTTCGACGAGCGGCGCTACTTCGAGGCGGGCGTGAATGCCGCGGTGTTCCGGCAGGGCGGCATCACCTTCGGCCTGACCGTGTGCGAAGACATCTGGTTCGACACGCCGGTGCAACGCGCCGCTTCCGCCGGTGCCCAGGTGCTGCTCAACCTGAATGCCTCACCCTTTCACCAGGGCAAGGCGCTCGAGCGCGAGACGCTGGTCGCCGACCGTGCACGCCGTTTCGGCGTCAGCGTGGTTTACGTGAACCTGGTCGGTGGTCAGGATGAGCTGGTGTTCGATGGCAGTTCGTTCGTGGTCGACAGCAAGGGCGAGATCCGGCACCGGGCGCCGATGTTCGAAAGCGGCGAGACACTGGTCGAGTTCACCGCTGCGTCGCCCATCGCAACGCAGATCGCACCGTTCGCCGCTGGCGAGGCGCAGGTGTATCAGGCGCTGGTCTGTGGCACGCGTGATTACGTGCGCAAGAACGGTTTCAAATCGGTGGTGCTCGGCCTGTCCGGCGGTATCGACTCGGCGCTGACACTGGCGATCGCCGTTGACGCGCTGGGTGCTGAAAATGTCGAGGTGGTTTCGATGCCTTCGCGCTACACGGCCGAGATCAGCAACGTCGATGCGCTGCAGCAGGCGCGCACCATGGGCGTCGCCCACCAGAGCATCCCGATCGAGCCGGCATTCAATGCATTTCTCGACATGCTCTCGGAGACCTTCGCCGGCACCGGGCCCGATATCACCGAGGAGAACATCCAGGCGCGCTGCCGCGGCATCATACTCATGGCAATCAGCAACAAGCGTGGCCACATGCTGCTGACCACCGGCAACAAGAGCGAGATGTCGGTCGGTTACGCGACCCTGTACGGCGACATGGCCGGAGGCTTCGCGCCGCTCAAGGATGCGCCGAAAACATTGGTCTACCGCCTGGCGCGCTGGCGCAACCGCAACGGCGAGGTGATTCCCGCGCGCGTCATCGAACGTCCGCCTTCGGCCGAATTGCGCGCCGACCAGAAGGACAGTGACAGCCTGCCCGACTACGACCTGCTCGACGCAATTCTCGAGCTGTATGTCGAACACGACAACTCGGTCGACGAGATCGTCAGCGCGGGGCATCCGCGTGCTGAGGTGGAGCGCATCACGCGCCTGGTCGACCGCAATGAATACAAGCGCCGCCAGGCTCCGCCAGGGGTGAAGATCACCCGGCGTGCCTATGGACGTGATCGGCGCTATCCCATCGTCAACGGATTCTGATTAAACTCATGCGCCCAAGGTTGGTGCAGCAACACTTACACATTCACCGGAGAGTCAGCGATGAAGAAAGTCGAGGCCATCATCAAACCCTTCAAACTCGATGACGTGCGCGAGAGCCTGTCGAACATCGGGGTTACCGGCATGACGGCAATCGAGGTAAAGGGATTCGGACGCCAGAAGGGCCATACCGAGTTGTACCGTGGTGCCGAGTACGTGGTCGATTTCCTGCCCAAGCTGAAGATCGACGTGGTGGTCAGCGACGACCAGGTGGATGCCTGCATCGAGGCCATCACCAGCGCGGCCCGTACCGGCAAGATCGGCGACGGCAAGATCTTCGTCACCAATGTCGAGAAGGTTGTGCGTATCCGTACTGGCGAACAGGACGACGAAGCCGTCTGATGCCGGCCGACGCGGCGCGGGCGCTGTGCCTGCGCCGGCCATCGCCCATCAATTGGTGTCGAGTTCGAAGAACTCCCAGATCCTGAGACCGAGCGGTTTTTCTACCAGATCGTGCGGATCGGGGATCAGCGCACCGCTGTCCTCGTTGGCGGCCAGAACACGCCGTGCATCGCCTTCGAGCTGTTCCAGTCCGAGTCGGCCGTAGGCATCGATCATTACCTCCAGGGCATCGCGCAAAGCCGGCGTGCGCTGGTAATTCTGTACCACGTACTCGGCCCGGTTCGCTGCCGCGAGAAACGCACCCCGCTGCATATAGTAGCGGGCGACGTGAACCTCGTGGCGCGCCAGGTTGTTGCGCAGGTACAGCATTCGACGGGCGGCGTCCTCGGCGTATTCGCTGTTCGGGAACTGCTGAATCACCTCGCCGAAATCCTTGTACGAATCGAGGTTTGCCCCCCGGTTGCGCTGCGACGTATCGTTCGGCAGGAAGCGGTCGAGGAATCCGCGGCTTCGATTGAAGTTGTACAGACCACGCAGGTAATAGGCATAGGCCG
>JAGRHE010000296.1 GCA_020445165.1 Gammaproteobacteria bacterium | reverse complement strand
ACGTTGAACAGGATTCCATTTACCGACACCGACGCGCCTCCTACTCGATGTTCTGAACCTGCTCGCGCATCTGCTCGATCAGCACCTTCATCTCGACTGAGATCGCTGTGGTTTCGCTGTCGGCCGATTTCGAGCCCAGGGTGTTAGCCTCGCGATTGAGCTCCTGCATGAGGAAATCGAGGCGCCGGCCGACCGGCTCGTCCTGCGCCAGCACCCGCTCGACCTCGTCGAGATGGGTGTGCAGGCGATCCATTTCCTCGTCGATGTCCATGCGCTGCGCCAGCAGCGCCATTTCCTGCTCCAGGCGATCGCTGTCCAGATTTTCGACCACTTCCTGCAGGCGCGCGCGCAGGCGCTCGCGAGTGGCCTCGATCACCTGTGGCATCCGGGTCCGGGCCTGGTCGACCTGGGCACGCATTGCTGCCAGCCGCTGTGCGATCAGTTCGGCCAGGCGCTGCCCCTCCCGCTCACGCGTATCAACGAGAGTGTCCAGGGCCTGGTCGAACAGGGCCAGCGCCGCCTTCTGGATCGGCGTGACATCCCGCTCTCCTCCTTCCAGCACGCCCGGCCAGCGCAGGATGTCCATGATGCTCGGATTGTGCGAACTGTGCAGCCGGTGGGCCATGGCGTCGGCCGCCGCAAGCAGCTGATCCACGAGTCTTTCATTGACCTGCAACGGAACATCGTCATCACCGGCGGCGCGAAACCGCAGGTTGCATTCGACCTTCCCCCGCCCCAGGCGCGCCGTGACCTTCTCTCGCACCTGCGGCTCGATCGCGCGCAACTCTTCCGGCAGGCGCACCGTGGCTTCGAGATAGCGGTGATTGACCGACCGCACCTCCCAGGTCAGTTCACCGGATTTGTCGTGTTCCTGGTGCCGCGCGAAGGCGGTCATGCTTCGGATCATATCGGCCTCGATTGAGTCACCCGCATCCCTTCGATGCGGTCTGATCGGTGTATCATAAGACGCATCCATCACCAACGCACCGTGACGCCTCGCCCGTATGTCCCCCGTTCCGCGCGACAGCCTCCCGATCGGTACCGTGTTGGACTGTTACCGGATCACGAAGCTGATCGGCAGCGGTGGCTTCAGCCTCATCTATCTTGCCGAAGACGAGGACAACCACGACGAGGTTGCGATCAAGGAATACCTGCCGAAACGCTTCGGCACACGTAAGAACGGACTCAGCGTGGAAGCCATCAAGGAAGAGAAATACGAAAGCTTTCAGCGCGGCCGGCGCCTGTTCTACCAGGAAGCCCGCGTGCTCGCCATGTTGCGTCACCCGAACATCGTCAACGTACGCAACTGCTTCCTGGCCAACAACACCGCTTACCTGGTGATGAATTACGAGCCGGGCAAGAATCTCGGACGCTACATCAAGAAACGCAAGGGCGGCCTGAGTACCAATTTCCTGATGACGGTCTTCCCACCGTTGCTCGATGCGCTGGCACTGTTGCACGAACGCCAGCACCTGCACCTGGACATCAAACCCAGCAATATCCACCTGCGCCCCGGCGGCAATCCGCTGCTGCTCGACTTCGGTGCCGTCTACCATCTCGACGACGTCGGCCACAAGAAGGCCCAGGTGGTTACACCCGGCTTCTCACCGATCGAGCAGTACTATGCATCGGCCCGGGTCGGCCCCTTCACCGACGTGTACGCGATCGGTGCCACGATGCGTGCCTGTATCGAGGGAAAACCGCCACCTTCGGCGGTGGAACGTCATGCACAGGACGTGTTGCTGCCGGCCATCGAGTCTTTCGGCCGCCAGTATCCGCGCGAGATCCTGGAATCGATCGACTGGGCCATGCAGATCGATTCTGCCCATCGACCGCAGACTGCGGCCGAATTGCGCGAGGCTCTGCTCGGCCGGATACCGGTGCCCAAGCTTGCCGGCAGAAGCACGGGCACGCCGGTATGAACTCGGTCACCCGTCAATTCGACGCGGCCAAGGGCACACGAACCGGCGGCCGTTCCACCAACCAGGACCGCAGCCTGTTCCTGGGCAGCCCGGAGACCCTGTTCCTCGGCCTTGCCGACGGCCTCGGCGGACACCCGCGCGGCGAAGTGGCGGCGCAGCTGTTGATGGACGTCAGCGAAACCCTGTTCCGGCAGCTGCCCAAGCCCTTGCACGACCCGGAAAACTTCATGCTGCGATGTGTCGGCAAGGCACACAGCGCGATCATGCGCTTTGGCCGCCGCCAGGATCCGCCAATCGCGCCGCGCACGACCGCGGTGATGGCTGTAATCCAGGACGGTGTCGCGCACTGGGCCCATGTCGGAGACAGTCGCCTGTACCTGATCCGCGACGGCGCGGTGTTCAGCCAGACACGCGACCATACCCAGGTGCGTTACGTCAGGCAGAGTGAGAACGAGTCCTCGCGTCGACGCGCAAGCCTTACCCGCTGCCTCGGCGGCCTGCCGCAACCGCCGACAACGACCTGCGGACAACCGACGGCCCTGCGCCCGGGCGACACACTGCTGCTGTGTTCCGACGGCCTGTGGAGCCAGGTCCGGCGACAGATGCTGGTGGACACGCTCAGTGACTACCGTCGACCATTGCAGCCTGCCCTGAACGAACTGCTCGAACGTGCGGCCGGGACCGAGAACAGCGACAATGTCAGCGCGGTGGCGATTCGCTGGCTCGCTGCAGCCACGCAAAAAAGCGAACAGAACGGCGCCACCACCACGACCACCGATCCCAGGCTGCAGCACGCGATCGCGCACCTGCAACGGGTGATCCGGCAAACCGACGAATCCAACTGAATCCATCGAGGACCAAGCATGCGACCCAGCGGACGAGCGCCCGACCAGATGCGCGCCATCTCCTTCACCCCGAATTTCACGATGCACGCCGAAGGTTCAGTGCTGGTCGCGTTCGGTAATACCAAGGTGCTGTGCACGGCGAGTGTCGAAGAGCGCCAACCGCGCTGGCTGAAGGACGAGCAGCAGGGCTGGATAACCGCGGAATACGGCATGCTGCC
>JAGRHE010000295.1 GCA_020445165.1 Gammaproteobacteria bacterium | reverse complement strand
TCTACGGCAACGTGATCACCACGCGCACTTTCCAGGATCGCCTGGACACGCTGCAGCACGTTCGCGATGCCGGCATCAACGTCTGCTCCGGCGGCATCCTCGGCATGGGGGAGACCGGCACCGACCGCGCGCGCATGCTGCAGGAGCTGGCCAACCTGCCGCAGCATCCCGAATCGGTACCGATCAACATGCTGGTGCAAATCGAGGGCACGCCGCTGCACGGCAATGACAGGCTCGATCCGCTCGAATTCGTACGCAGCATCGCCGTCGCCCGCATCCTAATGCCGAAGAGCTATGTGCGCCTGTCGGCCGGGCGCACCGACATGAGCGACGAGACCCAGGCGCTGTGCTTCCTTGCCGGTGCCAATTCCATTTTCTACGGCGAGCGCCTGTTGACCACCGACAACCCCGGTGCCGACCACGATCGCGCATTGTTCGACCGGCTCGGGATCAATATGCAGGCGGTTGAACTCGAGGCCGACCATGCGGCCTGTTGCGGGTCGGGTGGTTGACTTCCTTTGGACGCAGAGCACACAGAGGATCGCAGAGGTCGCAGAGTTTCCAGTGGTAGCCATCGCTGAATAGAGATGCGGAACCTGTCCCAGCGCCGTGGTGCACGACGCCAGTCCAGGGATTCAAACCAAAATCCTCTGCGTACTCTGCGCTCCTCCGCGATCTCTGCGTCCAACAAAGAATCATGTGGTCACTTCAAGAAGAGCTCGACAAGCGTAAGGCCGACGGCCTGTACCGCAGCCGGCGCGTGACCGATGGTCCGCAGGGGCCGGAGCTGACGGTCGACGGCCGGCGCATGCTCGCGTTCTGTTCCAACGATTATCTCGGTCTCGCGGCTGACTCGCGCCTGGTCGCGGCGTTCAAGCGTGGCGCCGACCGTTACGGAGTGGGGGCCGGCGCGGCGCACCTGGTCAGTGGCCACAGCGCGGCCCACCATGCGCTCGAAGAGGAACTGGCGGCATTCACCGGGCGTGAGCGTGCGCTGCTTTTTTCGACCGGCTACATGGCCAACCTGGGCGTCATCAATGCGTTGACCGACCGCAACGACAGCGTGTTCGAGGACCGTCTCAATCACGCCTCGCTGCTCGATGGCGGTCTGCTGACACGGGCGAAGATGCGCCGTTATGCGCATGCCGATGTCGCCGCCCTGGCCGCGCAGCTGGTGCAGGGCGAGGGGCGCAGGCTGGTCGTGTCTGATGGCGTGTTCAGCATGGACGGTGATGTCGCACCGCTCGCCGATCTGGCCGCCACCGCGGCGGCGCACGACGCCTGGCTGATGGTCGACGACGCGCACGGCATCGGTGTACTCGGCGAGCGTGGCCAGGGCAGCGTGGCAGCTGCCGGGCTGGGTGCAGACCAGGTTCCGATACTGATGGCGACACTCGGCAAGGCACTGGGTACCGCCGGAGCCTTCGTCGCCGGTTCGACAGAACTGATCGAGACGCTGATCCAGTCGGCACGCCCGTACATCTACACGACCGCGATGCCACCGGCGATCGCCGAGGCGACACGGGCTGCACTGCGCATCGTGGCCGACGAGGACTGGCGGCGCGAGCGGGTCATCGGTCATGTGCAGCGCTTCCGGCATGCGGCGCAGAAGCTCGGCCTGAACCTGATGGCGTCGGATACCCCGATCCAGCCGATCCTGCTCGGTGATGCGGTGACTGCCAATCGCTGGAGTGAGTTGCTGCAGCGTGCCGGTATCCTGGTCACGGCGATCAGGCCACCGACCGTACCCGAGGGGATGGCGCGCCTGCGCGTGACCTTTTCCGCGGCGCACACGCCGGCGCATGTCGACGCACTGCTCGCGGTGCTGGCCGAGATCGTCGCGGAGTCCGGCGCGTGAGCATCTACAGTCGACAGCTCGGACAAGGCGCCGACCTGGTACTGGTGCACGGCTGGGGCATGAACAGCGCGGTGTGGGAGCCGCTGCTTTCGACCCTGTCACAGCACTATCGCATCACCCTGGTCGAGTTGCCCGGTCACGGCGGCAGCGCTGCCGCCGGCGGGCCGGACCTGGCCGATTGGGCGGCGCGGCTGCTCGCGGTCGCGCCGGCAAGGGCCTGGTGGCTGGGGTGGTCGCTGGGTGGGCAGGTCGCGTTGCAGGCGGCCCTGGACCAGCCGGGCCGGGTCGACGGCCTGGTGCTGGTCGGCGCCACGCCGCGCTTCGTGCAGGGCGATGACTGGCCGTGCGCGATGCAAGTGACGACCTTTCACCAGTTCGCCGATGCGCTGGCCAGTGATCCCAGTACCACCCTGATGCGCTTCCTGGCCCTGCAGGTCAGCGGTGCCGAGCATGCGCGTGACACCCTCAAGCTGCTGCGGGACGAGCTGGGACAGCGGCCGCCGGCCACTGCTGCGGGGTTGGCACAGGGCCTCGACCTGCTGCTACAGACCGATCTGCGTGCCCGGCTCGCCGACCTGCAGTGCCCGACACACTGGTTGTTCGGCGCGCGCGACACCCTGGTGCCATCCTCGTTGCAGGCGCATCTGCGCGATCTGTTGCCGGGCACGACGATCGACGTGATCGGCGGTGCCGGGCATGCGCCGTTCCTGTCGCATCCGCAGGAAAGCCTGGCCGTTCTGGCCCGCCGGATCGGGCAGGCATGACGATGCCGGGCGAGCATTCACCAACGCCGATCGACAAGGCCAAGGCGCGCAGCAGCTTTTCCCGCGCTGCTGCCGCCTACGACGAAGTGGCGGTGCTGCAGCACGAGATCGGGCGGCGTATGGTCGAACGACTCGACACCATGCGCATCGAACCCAAACGGATTCTCGACATCGGTTGCGGTACCGGCATGGCAACCCAGATTCTGCTCGAACGCTATCCGAAGGCCGACGTCATCGCGCTCGATTTTGCGCTGCCGATGCTGGCGCTCACGCGTCGCCGGGGGCGCTGGCTGCGCCGGCCGCGCTGTCTGTGCGGCGATCTGGATCATCTGCCGCTGGCCGAACAGAGCATCGACCTGGTGTT
>JAGRHE010000294.1 GCA_020445165.1 Gammaproteobacteria bacterium | reverse complement strand
CCTGGGGTCGGTATGACCACAGACCGACATCTCGATCCGGCTGCTGGCGTGAATCACGATCGGGCGGTTGCTCAGCGTGTGCGGGCAGATCGGGACCAGCGCGATCGCATCGAGCCCGGGAGTCAGTAGCGGGCCGCCGCCGGACAATGCATACGAGGTCGAGCCGGTCGGGGTCGAGATGATGATGCCATCGGAACGCTGGGTGTTGACGAAGTGACCGTCGATCCAGGTCTCGAACTCGATCATGCGCGCGATGTTCCACTTGTGCAGGACCACGTCGTTGAAGGCCAGCGCGGCCGGTTGTCCCGCGACTTCGGCGCGCAGCAGGAAACGACGGTCTTCGGCGTATTCGCCGTCGAGCACGGCGCCGAGGCAGACGCCCAGGTCGTTCGGCGAGATGTCGACCAGGAAGCCGAGGCGGCCGAGGTTGACGCCGAGCAATGGCACACCGGCATCGGCGAATTCACGTGCGGCGCTCAACAAGGTGCCGTCACCGCCGACAACGATGGCGAGATCGGCCTGCGCCGTCAGTTCCTCCATGGGAACGCCATGCCCCAGCTCGAGCAGCTCGGCGGTGCGGACATTCGGCAGCAGGGTCAGTTCGCGTTGTTGCAGCACGTCGCGCAGGCGCTGCAGCGTCGAGCGCAGGTGGCCGGCATCGTCGGGTTTGGCGATGACCGCGACGTGCTGGAATTGAGAGGGCCGGGGGCTCACGTGTGAAACGGTTCGCTGCGCAGGGTCGAGTCATGGAAACTAGCATGTGCCTGTGCGGGCGCCAAGCGCCCCGGAGGCTTCCTTGACACTGAAAAAAGACCCTTCCCATAATCGCAGAGAACCCGGCGGCTGCGAGGCTGTCTATACGGAGAACGAAGGTCAGGTGGACGCGGTAAACCAGTGAAGACCAATGGGCCGGAAAATGCGATCAGCGAACGTGCGCAGTACTTTCTGAAAGTACTGATCGAACGTTATATCCGCGATGGCCAGCCGGTCGGCTCGCGTACCCTGGCCAAGGATGCCGGTCTCGACCTGAGCCCGGCCACGATCCGCAACGTGATGGCCGACCTGGAAGACCTCGGCTTCGTCGCCTCGCCGCATACCTCGGCCGGCCGCGTGCCGACCGTGTCCGGTTACCGCATGTTCGTCGACTCCCTGCTGTCGCTCAAACCGCTCGACAAGGCGATGTTGCGACAGGTGCAGAGCCAGCTCGACAAGGGCCGCGAGGCGCCGTCCGGCCTGGTCGACTCGGCGTCGCGCCTGCTGTCCAACCTGACCCACCTGGCCGGCGTGGTCATGGTGCCCAAGCAGAACCAGATCAAGGTCAGGCAGATCGAATTCGTCGCGCTGTCCGAGTTGCGCGTGCTGACCGTGATCGTGACCTCGGCCGGCGAGGTGTACAACCGCATCATCGAAACCTCGCGCCCGTTCAGCCGCAGCGAGCTGGAACAGCTCAGCAACTACGTGACGGCCCATTACGCGGGCCACGATCTGGCCGATATCCGGCGCCTGGTGCTCAGGGAGATGCAGGAGACCAAGCGCAACCTCGATGCCCTGATGATGCAGGCGATGGAGATGGCCAAGGCGGTGTTCGCCGAGGGTGAGGACGATGGTGGAGGCGATGGTGATTTCGTCGTGGCCGGCCAGACCAACCTGATGGACTTCGACGAACTGGCGCAGGTCGACAGCCTGCGGTCCCTGTTCAATGCGTTCACCGAGAAGCAGGAGATCCTGCACCTGCTCGATCGCAGCCTGGAGGCAGACGGTGTCCAGATCTTCATCGGCGAGGAATCGGGCTACAGCACCCTCAAGGACTGCTCGGTGATCACGGCGCCGTACGAGGTCGACTCCGAGGTGATCGGCGTGCTCGGCGTGATCGGACCGACGCGCATGGCCTACGGTCGCGTGATCCCGATCGTCGACATCACGGCCAAGGTCCTCGGCAGCGCGCTCGGCACCCGCTGAGCGGATCGGCCCACAGTCCCGGGCGTCGTCGCGGCTTTTTTTCGCCGCATGCCCTTGAATTCGTCGCATCAGACCCCATGTGCCACTCAATGCGGTCGCCCAGACCGTTGATGGATTATTAAATAATTATTTGAATTCAATCGCTTGGACGAGGTACTGATGAGCGAGCAGCAAGGTCGGCCGACGCCGGACAAATCGCCCGACGAGGTCGTGGTCGACGAAACCAGTTTCGAGGACAGTGCGGCCGAGATGGAGGCCGACAGCGAGGTGGCCGAGCATGCTGCCGGTGATCTTGCACAGATGCTCGACGAGGCGCGCGCCAAGGCTGACGAGC
Organism: Gammaproteobacteria bacterium; assembly: GCA_020445165.1. Next base: position 743 of record JAGRHE010000294.1, on the reverse strand, counting down.
ACTACGAACAGATGATGCGGGCACATGCCGAGCTCGAAAACCTCAAGCGCCGTCATGCGCGCGACCTCGAAAACGCGCACAAATTCGCGCTCGACAAGTTCGTTGCCGAGCTGCTGGGTGTCTGGGACAGCCTGGAGCTGGGTCATAGTGCGGCGCAGGACGAGAAGGCCGATGTGCCCAAGCTGCGCGAGGGCACCGAGCTGACCCTGAAGATGCTGGGTGACGCGATGGGCAAGTTCGGTGTCGAACAGATCGATCCGACCAACCAACCGTTCAACCCGGAATTCCACCAGGCGATGTCGATGCAGCCGCGTGCCGATGTGCCGCCGAACACCGTGGTTGCCGTATTCCAGAAGGGCTACACGCTGAACGGACGCCTGGTGCGGCCGGCGATGGTGGTCGTGTCGCAGGCCCCGTCCTGACAGGACTGCTGCGCAAACCCTTGAAAGCGGGCTGCAAACCCCCACATAACAACCAGTTTCAAACGTTTTCCAGAATCGGAGATTCGACACATGGGCAAGATTATTGGAATCGACCTCGGCACCACCAACTCCTGTGTGGCGGTGATGGAGGGCGACAAGGCCAAGGTCATCGAGAACAGCGAGGGCGATCGCACCACGCCGTCGATCATCGCCTTTACCGGTGATGGTGAGGTGCTGGTCGGCCAGAGCGCCAAGCGCCAGGCCGTGACTAACCCGAAGAATACGCTGTACGCGATCAAGCGCCTGATCGGGCGTCGCTTC
>JAGRHE010000293.1 GCA_020445165.1 Gammaproteobacteria bacterium | reverse complement strand
TCGACCCTTCCGGGGTGGTACGGATCGGGAACTTGAACCGTTTCATGCTGCCGTCGCGGAACTTGATGGTCCACATGATCGAATCGGTACCGCGCAGCGGCTGAACCGAGGCACCCAGCGGTACGATGTCGGCGTAGTGTCGCACCTCGATCGCATCCTGCGGGCAGTCCTTGACGCAGCAATAGCACTCCCAGCACTGCTCCGGCTCCTGGTTGTATGCCTTCATGGCATGGCCGCTCTCAGAACCGTCGCGGTCGAGCTTCATCAGGTCGTGCGGGCAGATGTGGACACACACTGTCCTGTCCTGGCCCTTGCAGCCATCACACTTGTCGGTGCGCACGAATGTCGGCATCGGTGAATCCTCCAGAGAATACGCAGCACGGTCCTGGCCGGGCAGGCCTCAGATCTCGTCGCGACCTGCAACCGGCACGTGCATCAACATTGCCAGGCGCCAAGCCTATGCCTGCCGGGCACGATACTCAATGTCGATAGTACAAGGGCGGAACGGTAATGGCGCGGCAAATTGGAGACGGCAAGCGCAAATAGCCTGGCAGTTTTGACGTCGGCTGGCATTGGTCCGTCTTGTTTCATTATCCTGCATAGCACCGTGCGAGCGGGCGGTTGCCGGGATGCCGCGTTCCACATCCCGTTTCGTCGTGCCTCCGGCCATGTTGCCGGGCAGGCAATTCGTATTCAAGGACACAGGCAATGACATCGAAGGTCCCGGACGCCGAATTGCTGATCGCCCCCGGTTGCGCCCATTGCCCGGCGGTCATGGCCGCACTCGGCGACCTGCTCAAGCAGGGCAGTCTCGGTCGGCTCGACATCGTCAACGTGGTCGCCTTCCCACAGCACGCCGCCGAGCGCGGCGCGCGCGGTGTGCCCTGGACCCGCATCGGCCCGTTCGAACTGGCCGGCGCACTCACGCCGGCCGAGCTCGCCACCTGGGTCGAACGCGCCGGCAGCGACGACGGCATGCGCAGCTACCTCAGCGAGGGGCTGGCCGGCGGCGAACTGGCCACGGTGACCGCCGCCTGTCGTCGCTCGCCCGCCCTGCTGGGTCCACTGCTCGACCTGGCGGCCGACCTGGAGACACCGTTCGCGGTGCGCATCGGGGTCGGCGCCGTGGTCGAGGAACTGGCGGCCGACGGCATACCGGACGCTGCCGTCCAGCGCATCATCGACATGAGTCACAGCGATGTCGCGCAGGTGCGCGCCGACGCAGCCCATTTCCTCGGTCTTGCCGCGACCGACCCGGCACGCGCGCGACTGGCCGAACTGCGCGACGATCCGGACCACGAGGTGCGCGAGATCGCGACGGAATCGCTGGCAGAGCTGGGTTAACATCTTCAGCCCGATGGCCAGACGTCAGAGCGATGCCGATCCCGGACCGTGACCAGCAGATCGTCCAGACCCATGCCGCGTTCATCTGCGAGGCAGTCGGCTGCCTGCAGAACACCGATGCGCGGGCGCGCCTGGACAGTCTGCTGAAGGTCGCCGACGACAACGGCTGGCAGGCCCTGGCCAGCGCGGTACGCGCGATCGCCGGCGGTGAACGCCAGCTCGCCCGTCTCGGCGCACTCGATGACGAGGACCGCGCAATCGTCGAGGCGATCCTGCGCGGCCTGCACGATCCGTCGACGCTGCCAGACCCGGCGCGCAAGGCGGACCCGGCGCTGGCCGCACCCGGACTCGCGCACATGATCCACGCCGCCGCGCACGGCGATGTTCAGGCGCTGAGCCTGATCAGCCAGATGGCGGAGCAGATGAGCAAGGTCGGTGGCGACATGAGCCGGGTCGCCGGCGTGATCCGGCCGCTGATCAACGGCGAACGCGATCCCGATCGCTTGTGCGCAAAGCTCGATACGCGTGGCCGGCAACTGGTGTTGCAGATCCTCGACGAACTCGGTCGGCTGGAGCTGCATTGAGCACTGCACACGACAGCTCGCGACCGATCGCATCTGCCGGATCGAATCCGCTGCGTCACTTCATCGCGATCGGGGCACTCAACGGCCTGCTCGCGGTGGCGTTCGGCGCCTTCGCCGCGCATGCGCTGAAGAACCTGCTCAGTCCCGGCCTGCTGGCGGTGTTCCAGACCGGGGTCGAGTACCAGGCCATGCATGCGCTGGCTCTGCTGGCGGTCGGCCTGCTCGGCCAGCACGCCGCGGACACCCGCCTGCTGCGCTGGTCCGGCTGGGCATTCGCCAGCGGTATCCTGTTGTTTTCCGGCAGTCTCTACGTGCTGGCACTGACCGATATCCGCGCGCTCGGGGCAATCACGCCGTTCGGCGGTACAGCCTTCATAGTCGGCTGGGGCCTGCTCGCCTGGCATGCCCTGCGACGGCCCGCGTGAGCGACGACAGCGCTCTGGATCCGCAGCACCTCGCCAACCGGGTGCTGAAGAACCAGCGTCAGCTGGCCAAGTGGGCGCGTCGCGAGGGGCTCGAGGCCTATCGCATCTACGACCGCGACATGCCCGAGTTCCCGCTCGCGATCGACCGCTACGCCGACTGGCTGCACGTGCAGGTGTTCGAAAAGCGTCGCCCACTGACCGATGCCACCCTGGATGCGATACGTGCATTGCTGGCCGAAGGGCTCGACCTGCGCGCGCAGCAGGTGGTGATCAAGTACCGCCGCAGGCAGCGCGGCAGCAGCCAGTACGAGCGTCTCAACGAACAGGCGCCATCGTTCACGGTCGCCGAGCGCGGCCTGCGCTTCGAGGTGAACCTGGGGCGCTATCTCGACACCGGACTGTTTCCCGACCACCGCGACACCCGCCGCATGGTCGGTGAGCGCGCCGCGGACAAGACGTTTCTCAACCTGTTCGCCTACACCGGCAGTTTCACGGTCTACGCCGCGGCCGGTGGTGCCCGGCGCAGCGTCACTGTCGACATGTCGCACACCTACCAGGCGTGGAGCCAGCGCAACCTGGTCCACAATCGGCTCGACGATGTACAACGACACAGCTTCGTGCAGGCCGACGTGCTCGAGTTCCTGGCCCGGACGCGCACCAGCGGCGCCCGCTTCGACCTGGTCGTGCTCGACCCGCCAAGCTTCTCCAA
>JAGRHE010000292.1 GCA_020445165.1 Gammaproteobacteria bacterium | reverse complement strand
GAGATGCAGATGCTGGACAGCCGTGGCGGCAGTGCCGATTTCTCGCCGTCACCGTCGCGTGCCTCGGAACAGGGCAGCGGCGGTGGACGCCAGCAGCCGCAATCGGCCCCGGCCGACAGCGGCTTCGAGGACGATATCCCGTTCTGATGGTTCTTTCGGCAGGGCGGCCGGTTGCCGCCCTGTTTGTTCAGTCGCCGAACACGCTTGGCTGGGTCAGGCGGTGCCAGTCCGACACCAGCGAGGTCAGGCGCATCCAACCGGCCAGGTCGTCTTCCCGGTACCAGGGTGCCATCTGCACCACGCCATCGAGCAGGTTGCGGCCGTCCCATGACGGGGTCAGCAGTGTGTGCAGCACCTCGAGGCTGGCCGGGCTGTTGCCGCTGAATTCGAACGCCGCCCCGTCGTGGCCGATGCGCACGACATGCGCATCCAGGTGCAGGCCGCCGCCCTTTTCGCGACCGATCGCCAGACGCACCTCCTGGTCAGCTGCCAGGCCATTGGCGCCGATCGCGTACAGGCCGCCGAAGCCGATGTCACGCGTTTCGCAGTGCTGCGGTTGATTGTCGGCCTCTCGAAACAGGTCGACGCCCAAGCGGTAGGTGATCCGTTGATGATTACGTGCTTCTTGCATGCTGTACTCCGCTGTCCGTGGGAAGCCAAATACAACTGAAAGCTTCGAATCGCCGATTCAATTGTCGTCTCTCTGTCATTAAATGGTAACGAGGGATAACCCTTGGCGACCGATTGATGTCGCGGCCGCCTGCACGGCTGGCGGCGTTTCAATGCGCCGGATGGCGCGTTACATTGACTGCAACCCGTTTGAACCAGAACGCAACGCCCTATGTACACCCTGCTGATCGTCTTCTTCCTCGTCGCCATCGTGACCTCGTTCCTGTGTTCGCTGTGGGAGGCCGTGCTGCTCAGCATCACGCCCTCGTATGCCCAGATCGAGGTACAGAAGGGCGGTGCGCTGGGTCGACGGCTGCAGGCGTTCAAGGAAAACATCGACCGACCGCTGGCGGCGATTCTGACGCTCAACACCATTGCCCACACGGTCGGCGCGATCGGGGTCGGTGACCAGGCGGCCAAGATCTGGTCCGACGCCAACCCGCTGATCACCAACCTGTTGGTTCCGGTCGCCATGACACTGGCGATCCTGGTGCTGTCGGAGCTGATCCCGAAGACCCTGGGGGCGAACTACTGGAAGGAGCTGACACCGTTCACCGCGCGTTCGCTGGCGGTGATCATCCGCCTGCTGCTGCCGCTGGTCTGGTTCAGTCAGTTCGTGACCAGGGCGCTCAAGAAGGAGGATGTCGGAAGTGCCTTCACGCGCAGCGACTTCCTGGCCATGGCCGACATCGGCGCCAAGCATGGCATCTTCGAGCAGCACGAGTCGGAGATCATCACCAGCCTGCTGCGTTTCCGCTCGGTGCGTGCCAGGGACGTGATGACGCCGCGCACCGTGGTCAAGTCCGCCTCGGCCTGCCAGACGATTGGTGAATTCTTCGAGCAGAACCGTGACCTGCGTTTCTCGCGCATCCCGCTGTACGAGAAGGATTCCAACGACCACGTGATCGGCTACATGCTCAAGGACCAGCTGCTCGACCGCATGGTGGCGGGCGAGGGTGCGGCCGAGCTGCGCAGCCTCAAGCGCGACATCATCGCAGTCGGCGAGGATCACCCGATCGTTGACCTGTTCAACCGCTTTCTGGCGTCGCGCGAGCAGATCGCGCTGGTGGTCGACAACTACGGCGGCATGGCCGGCATCGTCACGATGGAAGACCTGGTCGAGACCCTGCTCGGGGTCGAGATTGTCGACGAGCTGGATCAGGCCAGTGATATGCAGGTCTTGGCGCGGCGCAACTGGGAGCGACGGGCCAAGCGTGTCGGCCTGATCGTCGAGACGGCTGCCATCGTGGTTGAAGCGGACAGTGACGAAGTAGTGCCCGCAAAAAGCGGCGAAGAGTAAGGCGCAGCATTCACCGGCGGTCCGTCTGCTCGGTTGATCTTTTCGTTATCGTCCTCGGCACAGGCGTCGGCAGACTAACGGGACGCCGGTGAATGCGCGGCCTGTCCCAATCAATGCAAGCGTGATGCCAGCTTGTGTTTCTTTGCGTGTTCAATGGGTTACGTGCCATTTTCCGCAACCGTCAAAAACTGCTGAAAAAAACTTCGACAGTTTATGATTTTCATTCCGTTCCGAACCCGGGTAGCTGGTCGCTGATCAGTCCATCGTCACCTGTGCCTGCGACGCGTGGAACAGGTCGGCCAACTGTGCGATCGAGAGTGATTCGCTGCGCACCGCCGGATCGATGCCCACTCCTGCGATCCCGTCGGCGTCGAGCAATCCTTTGAGGTTGTTGCGCAGCGTCTTGCGACGCTGTGCAAAGGCGGCGGTCACGAATCCACCAAAGGCATTCAGTTCATCGATCGGCAGCATCGGCTCGGCCAGCGGCACCAGGCGCACAACGCTGGAATCGACTTTGGGCGGCGGGTCGAACGACTGTGGGCCGATGTCGAACAATGGCGTGACCGCACAGCGGATCTGCAACATCACCGACAACCGGCCATAGGTTTTCGAGCCGGGCCCGGCGGCCATGCGATCGACCACCTCTTTCTGCAGCATGAAATGCATGTCCTCGATCACGTCGGCCTGCTCGACCAGGTGGAACAACAGTGGCGTCGAGATGTTGTAAGGCAGGTTGCCGACCAGACGCAGCTTGCGGCCGTCAGTCGCAAGCGAACGGAAATCGAACTTCAGTGCGTCGGCGTTGTGCAGTGTCAGCGCGCCGATCGCATCACATCTTCGACGCAGTGGTTCGAGCAGGTCGCGATCGAGTTCGATTGCATCGATCCTGCCGGCGCGTTTGAGCAAACCCTGCGTCAGTGCACCCTGGCCCGGCCCGATCTCGACGATGTGTTGACCAGGTTGCGGATCGACATGCATCAGGATGCGTTCGATCACGGACTGATCGTGCAAGAAGTTCTGGCCGAACCTTTTCCTGGGACGGTGGCTCAAGGGGTTAGCCTTCCAAAAGTCAGAGAAATTAACGCGTTAAGTTT
>JAGRHE010000291.1 GCA_020445165.1 Gammaproteobacteria bacterium | reverse complement strand
GTCAGATCATTGCCACCGGCACACCGGAAGAGGTGGCCGGCATGGCACATTCGCACACCGGAAGATTCCTGGCGCCGATCCTGGGCTGAGCCGTGACATGACCGCTCTGCGATCGGGACGCTGACGCCGGGTAGATCCAGGCACGGAGGAATTTGATGAGATCGTGTCGACGCTGCGCCCGATCATCGGCTGAGGGGTGATCCACAAAGAAAACCCCTGACGTCACACAGGGGCTTTTCATTTCAGATCAGCTGACAGACGCGGCCGGACGTCAGAAGTCGCCGTTGGCAGCCGAGCTTGGAGGCGGCTGTGGCTTGCTACGCGCCTGCAGCTGGTAATACTTGTCGGTGAGTTTCAGCAGTTCGCTGCTCTTCTCGCGCAGCTGTTGCCGGGCCTGGTCGAGTTCGCGCTGCTTCACAGCGTCGGCACGCAGCAACGGCTGGATGTCTTCCATGTGTTTGGCCAGGCTGGCCGACAGGCGCCGGTTCTCTTCGAACAGCTTCTTCTGCTGCCGCTTGAGCTGTTGGTTCTCGTACTCGACCTCGCGCAGCTTGTGACTGCGTTCAGCCAGCGCATTGCGCTGTGCGCGGATCAGTTCGCGTGCGGCCGGGGATTCCTCGAGTCCGTTCTCGCGCCGTGCGAGGCGCTCGTGCAGGCGCAGGTTGCTCTCGGCAAGCACCTGGTTTTCCAGCAGAAGCTCGCGGTATGCCTGCTCGAGACTGTCGCCCGAAAGTGGCAGTTGTTCCGCACTGACGGCGGCGCCTTGCGCGACCTCTCCAGTCCGCACACGAAAAATCTTTCCGATTATCGAGCTTCGCTGACCCTGCTTCATGCGCCACCTCCTTGCAATCCCGGGCGTCCGCCCGCGTATGGCGGACGCCCCTGCGTACCGCCCTACATGCCGCCCGTCCGGCATGTCTTCAGTTTAAACCCTGCGTTGCCGGTGCGGATGGAAGCGACCATCAGACCGGCCAGGCACAGCATCCATACTGCCGGCACGCTCACAGTTGCCTGCACGGCCGGCTCGCCCAGCACCAGGCCTTCGTTGATCCGACCGGGCGTCGCATCCGCCAGTGTCCAGTCGAATTCTGCAAGACGTCCACTGCGCTGCAATGACAGCCCGGCGGCGACGCCCACCTCCGATACCGGCAGCAGCCTGGCGGTATGCCCGTCGGCTGCACCGCGCGAACCCGAGAACGCCCCCTCGTAGGCGACGAACTCGGCAACGACACCGTCCGGCGAGACCAGCGCGACGCCATCCGGGCCGTTCTGTATTCCGGCATACGACGTGGCAATCTCGGTCCATTCCGCCGCCGCGCCCGAGGGCCCAATCACATCGACAGTGGCATAGTCCCTGCCGTCGGAGCCGTTGTAGAAGACCAGCTGCCAACCTGTCCAGTCGAAGTCGCCGGGGCCGCTGACAGCAACGAATTCGTCGCGGTCTGCACCGACATTGTCGTAGTGAATTTCGCTGATGAACGGTCCGATCGGCGACGCCTGCGCCACAAAAGAACCCGTGAACAGCGCAACCCCAAGCAGCAGTTTGTTTGCCGCATTCATAGTCAACCTCCTTGTTGAATGACACCGCCTGTCCTTGGCGGGACCGTTAATCTAACAGGAGTTCATCCCCCAACGCCAGCCCGAGAACAGCGGCCGCCGAGCGTCCTGAGACGGCGATCTCAATCAGTCCCTGTGAGTTCCGGTACCAGAAGGCTTCGCCCTGGGGTACTTCGCAGAAAGTCGCCGCAAAAGGCAGCCTGCGACCGGCAACGCGGAGCTCGCGGTCGGTAGTGACGCCGGCCGCCGGTATCCCGGTCATCGCGTTGCCGTAGCCGTCGATGTAGATGATCTTCGCGCAAGCGGGCGGCCAGTCCGCGCCGACCAGCTGATCCGCCGACCATGGACTGCAGTCGACCGGCTCGCCGCGCGCCAGGCGTGCCGCCACGGGTGCAAAGATATCCCGTCCGTGAAAGGTCGGCGCGACGTTAGCCGGTCGCCAGTCGATCCGGGCGACCGAGCATACGCCGGGAACCTGCGAGAACAAGCCGTTGTCCGGCCCGACGAACAGCAGCCTGCCGGTGTCGGCGACGACTCCGGCACGACTGCCCCCGACGCCGGGGTCGACCACAGCCAGTACCACACCGCGCGGCAGCGTCTGGCACACCCCCGGCAGCAGGTAGGCCGCCAGGTCCGGGCGCATCGCCGGCGCGTCGTGCATGAGGTCGGTCACCGCCAGCGGCGCGCCCTCCTGCTGCAGGGCGACGTGCAACTGGCCGACGTAGGGCCCGGACCAGCCGAAATCGGTGAACAGGAAGAGCGGGAGCGGTTCTGGCATGGCGCCAGTGTAATCGGATTCAACCATTCGCGACGGGCACAAAAAACCGGGCTCAGGGGCCCGGTTTCGTGCGATCAGCCGGTCGGAGCTTACTCGGCGTCGACAGCCTCTTCGACGGCCGGACGGTCGACCAGCTCGACATAGGCCATCGGCGCCTTGTCACCGGCACGGTAACCGCACTTCAGAATACGCAGGTAGCCACCTTCGCGCTCCTTGTACCGCGGACCCAGCTCGGTGAACAGCTTGCCGACCACCGCATCGTCGCGCAGGCGGGAGAACGCCAGGCGGCGCTTGGCCACGCTGTCGTCCTTGGCCATGGTGATCAGGGGCTCGGCCACGCGACGCAGTTCCTTCGCCTTCGGCAGGGTCGTCTTGATCAGTTCATGCTCAAACAACGACGACGCCATGTTGCGGAACATGGCCTTGCGGTGTGAGCTGTTACGGTTCAGCTGCCGTCCGGCTTTACGGTGACGCATGGTGCGACTTCCTAAATATCAGTTACTTACAAACGCTTCTCAGCGTGCCATCAATTCTTCGAGATTCTCGGGCGGCCAGTTTTCCAGGCGCATGCCCAGCGACAGGCCACGGGTGGCCAGCACGTCCTTGATCTCGGTCAGCGACTTCTTGCCCAGGTTCGGGGTCTTCAACAACTCGACCTCGGTACGCTGGATCAGGTCGCCGATCAGGAAAATGTTCTCCGCCTTCAGGCAGTTCGCCGACCGCACGGTCA
>JAGRHE010000290.1 GCA_020445165.1 Gammaproteobacteria bacterium | reverse complement strand
TCGTCCTGCCACTGTCGCATGACGAAGTGGTGCACATGAAACGCAGTCTGTTGGACAAGATGCCGAATGATGCCTGGCAGAAATTCGCCAATCTGCGCCTATTGTTCGCATGGCAGTACGCCCACCCTGGCAAGAAACTGCTGTTCATGGGTGGCGAATTCGCGCAATGGCATGAATGGCGCCAGAACGAAGCCCTCGACTGGGCACTGCTCGAACATGCCAACCATGCCGGGATCCATCACCTGGTGCGCGACCTGAATCATCTCTACCGCACGCTGCCGGCGCTGCACCGGCACGATTTCGAGCAACAGGGCTTCGAGTGGATCGACTGCCATGACAGTGAGCGCTCGGTACTGTCATTGATCCGGCACGGAGATGGCCAATCACTGGTCTGCCTGTTCAACTTCACGCCGGTCCCGCGCCATGGCTACCGTGTCGGCTTACCCTGTGAAGGTGTCTATCGCGAGATCCTGAATACCGATTCCGAGCTCTACGCCGGCAGCAACATGGGCAACGCGGGTGTGGTGCATGCCGACGGACAGCCATGGAACGACAAGCCCTGCTCGGCATTGGTCGACGTACCTCCGCTGGGCGCGGTATTCAAAAATCCTGCAGCGGGAGGCCGAATGATGCGCGTGCTGTTCGCCGCCAGCGAACTCTATCCGCTGGTCAAAACCGGCGGACTCGGCGACGTCGCCTTCAGCCTGCCACATGCACTGACCGAGCTCGGGGTGGATGTCCGCGTGGTTTTGCCGGCCTACCGCAGGGTGCTGCAGCAGGTCGAGCAACTCAAGGTGCTTGGATGGCTGGAATTGTCTTCCGCTGCGGAGGTGCGCGTTCTGGCCGCCCGGCATCCGGCGCTCAGCTTTCCGCTCTGGCTGATCGATGTCCCGACACTGTTCGATCGCGGCGGCCTGCCGTATACCGATGCCAACGGACATGACTGGAGTGACAATCCGCAGCGCTTCACCTTGTTCAGCGAGGCCTGCGCCCGGCTCGCCGATGATGGATTGGGACTCGACTGGCGAGCAGAGGTGGTGCATGCGAACGACTGGCAGACCGGCCTACTGCCCGCCTTCACCAGCCTGCAGAAGGATCCCCCCCGCAGCCTGTTCACGGTGCACAACCTGGCCTACGACTGCCAGGTCGACTTCGCCACGTTCCAGGCACTGAAGCTGCCGCCACACTGGTGGTCGATGGAGCTGGGCGAATTCTATGGTCGGCTGTCGATGCTCAAATGTGGCCTCGTGTTCAGCGACCTGATCACGACCGTCAGTCCGCGCTACGCGGAGGAAATCCGCACCACCGAGTACGGCTATGGCTATGCCAGCATCCTCGATGGCTACGCCGACAAGCTGGTCGGGGTCCTCAATGGCATCGACGATCAGACCTGGGATCCGCGTACCGATCCGCACCTGGCCACGCACTACCATGCCGACGGCAAGATCCGCGCTGCGAAGCGGGCAAACCGCGCCGCCCTGCTGGCCGGTGTCGGCGCCCCTGCGGCGGTGCAGGAACAGGTCGGACCCTTGGTCGGCTCAGTCGGCAGGCTCGTGTACCAGAAAGGAATCGACCTGCTACTCGAGGCAATCCCCGGGCTGGTGAACGATACCGATGCCCTGTTCGTGATCATCGGCAGTGGCGAACGGGAACTGGAACAGCACCTGCGGAGACTCGTGCTCGACCACCCGGACCGGGTATTCGCTTATCTCGGATATAACGAACAGCTGGCGCACCTGCTGGAGGCCGGCTGTGACCTGTTCGCGATGCCGTCACGCTACGAGCCGTGCGGCCTCAACCAGATGTACAGCCTGCGCTACGGCACACCGCCGCTGGTGCGCAATACCGGCGGCCTGGCGGACACCGTGGTCGACACCACGCCGCGCACCCTGGCACGCGAGGAAGCGAACGGCTTCGTGTTCGAGGAACCGACCGTCGAGGCACTGCGCGCCGCCCTAGAGCGCGCATTTGAACTGTACCGAAAACCCAAGCAATGGATGAAACTCATCAAGATCGGCATGCGTGCCGATTATGGCTGGCGACGCAGCGCCGAACACTACCTGCGCCTTTATCGCGACGAATAGCGGCGTACCGTCACGGCTGGCGCGTCCCGGCCATGGCGAGCGCTGACCGGCCGCTGAACAACCGAACGGGAAGGAGGTAATTCTCGTGGCTGAACCCGATAACACTGAAAGCTGTGTCCTGCCGAACATGCCGGCACTGCCCTCGACGCCGGACGTGCTCACCCAGGATATCCGCCGTTACCTCGAGTATCACCTCGGCCGCTTCCTCGGCTGTGACCGCTTCTATCTCTACGAGTCGCTGGCATACACGGTGCGTGACCGCATCATGAGCGACTGGCGCAACACCTGGTGCATGTACAAGCGACCCGGCGTGCGCCGCGCACACTACCTGTCCCTGGAGTTTCTGATTGGGCGCTCGCTGAGCAATCACCTGCTCAACCTGGAACTGCGCGCACCGGTCGAACAATCGCTGAAGGACTTCGCGATCGGGCTGGAGGAGATCGTCGACACGGAACCAGATGCCGGTCTCGGCAATGGCGGCCTGGGCCGGCTCGCGGCCTGTTTCCTCGACAGCTGCGCGACACTCGGCCTGCCAGTCACCGGTTATGGCCTGCGCTACGAATACGGCATGTTCCATCAACATATCGAGAACGGCTACCAGGTCGAGGATCCGGACCATTGGATGCGTGACGGCCACCCCTGGGAGGTCGAGCGGCCCGAGTACACCCAGGTCATCCACTTTGGCGGCCGCACCGAGCATTTCGTCGATCAACAGGGCAAACCCCATGCACGCTGGGTCGATACCGAAGACGTGCTCGCCGTGCCCTATGACGTGCCCGTTTCCGGCTATCGCAACAACATCGTCAACACCCTGCGACTCTGGTCGGCTTCTTCCACCGATGCGTTCAACCTGCGCGAATTCAATGCCGGCGACTATGCCGATTCGGTTGCCAGCAAGAACCAGGCGGAAAACATCACCATGGTGTTGTATCCGAACGATTCCAACGAGAACGGCAAGGAACTGCGCCTGCGCCAGCAGTACTTCCTGA
>JAGRHE010000028.1 GCA_020445165.1 Gammaproteobacteria bacterium | reverse complement strand
ATCGCAGCAGGCCTTCATCCGCATCCAGGACCTGAGCCTGTTCAACTTCTTGTAAGCGACGCGTCCCGCCCAATCACCGGGACGCGCAACCTTTCTCCTTGACCCCCAGCTATCCGGGGAAACGGTTTTCCACCAGAACTTCGGCCAATGCCAGCTGTCCGGGCCTTGGCCACGGGTCCTTGATGCCCTTGCCGATGACCAGCATCAGCGCGATCTCATGGTCGGCCGGCAGGTCGATGATTTTCGCCACGGCGTCGAAGTCGAAGCCATCCATCGGACAGCTGTCGTAACCGAGTTCTTGCGCGACCAGCATCAGGTTCTGGGCGACCAGGCCGCATGAGCGCATCCCCTCGTCGCGTTGTATCTGCGGCTTGTGCTCGTAGTAGCCGGCGATGGCCGGTACCAGGAGGTCCTGCACCTCGCGCGGTGCCAGCTGCCAGTAGCGTTGCGGCTCGTGCTGCCAGGCTCTCATGTCGAAACATAGCACCAGCAGTTCGGAGGCATCCTCGATCTGTGCCTGGTCCCAGGCCACGGCGCGCATCGCCGACCGTTGCGCCTTGTCGGTGACGCGCACAAAGCGCCAGTTCTGGATGTTGAACGCGGTCGGCGACAACAGCGCGTGTTCCATCAGGGTACGGAAGGTTTCCTCCGGCATGCGATGCGTCGGGTCATACCACTTGATGGATCGCCGTCGTTGCACGGCTTCGGTGACTTTCATCGGTTCTGCTCCGGGTTCGGGTTTTAGAAAAATGCGTCCTGGGTTTCGACATTGAAGGTTTTCAACACGAAAGTGAACGCGCGGTTGGAAACGGCCTGCAATACGATATCGAAGATCACACAATCGCCTCAGCCGGCATGTTCCGAGACCAGGTCACGGATCATTGCTGTCAGACTTGGCGACAGGCTCATGCCCGAGCGGAAATAGCCGACGGTGCCGGCGAAGGTCTCGAGCAGTGGCGGCCGGATTCCGTATAAGCGCATGCTCGCCAGAATCCGAGCATGTCTTCGGCATTGCTGCGCCTGTAGATCAGTTTTCGCGCTGAATCGAGGATCCGTGCGCGGGTATCGGAGGTCGGCGTCATGCCGCGGAGTTTGATCGAGCAGTCAGTCAAGTCAAGGCTGATGCCGGATCGCGCGGTTCGATTGCGCGGGTGGCTCAGGCTGCCGAGGCTTTCTGGCGGTGGCGCAGGTAGAGCGCGGCGAGTTCGAGATCGAACGCGTTGTCGATATCGACCGAGCGATCGCCCGGCATCACGTAGGCGACGGTGCCGTTGCCCAGGTAGCCCTGGTTATCCAGCAGCCATGCCGTACGCGCGGCATAAACGGCGCCGTTCAGGACGTACGCGGCTGGCAGGTCCTGCCGACGCATGCGACTGAGGACAGGGTCGAGCAGGGGTTGCAGCCGTTGCTGCTCGTCGACCCGGTACGACCAGTACGGGCTCTTGCCCGGCTCGACGACGCTGACACACGAAGGCGCACCGGTAGTCAGCAGGGTGTCGAGTGCGCCATCGATGTCGTTGCTGCTGCGCAATGGCGAGGTCGGCTGCAGCAGCACGACGATGTCGAATGCCGGCAGCTGTGCCAGGGCGTGCTTAATGGCATCTTGCGGGCTGGATGCATCGCCGGCCAGTTCCGGGGGGCGCAGGAAAGGTGCATCGCCGCCGTACCGGCGTGCGACAGCAGCGATCTCCTCGCTGTCGGTGCTCACCACGCAGCGGTCGATGTAGCGCGAGGTTCGCGCTGCATTCAGGGTCCACCCGATCAGCGGTTTGCCAGCCAGGTCAGCGATGTTCTTGTGCGGCAGACCCTTGGAGCCGCCGCGCGCGGGCACCAGCGCCAGCACCGACAGGCCGGCGATCAACCGAACATCTCCGTGAATTCGGCGCTGGCCCGTTCCAAATCCTCCATGCGGCCGATGTCGACCCAGTAGTCGCGCAGCGGGAAGCCGCCCACCTTGCGCCCCTGCTCCATCAGACTGTTGAACAGGGTCGGCATGTCGTAGAACTTCTGGTCTGGCACCAGGTCGAGCGTCTGCGGGTCGAGGATGTAGATGCCGGCGTTCACGTAGTAGCGCTCGACCGGCTTTTCGACCAGTTCGTTGACCACGTAACCATCGCCGATCTTCAGCACACCGTACGGCACCTGCTGCTGGTGCTCGCGCATCGCCATGGTCGCGACGAAGCCCTGCTGGTGATGGAAGTCGAGCAGGCGGACGAAGTCGACCTTGGTCAACAGGTCACCGTTCATGACGATGACCGGTTCCCGCGGTCGCTGCGGCAACAGGCTCAGGGCGCCGGCCGTGCCGAGACGGCGGTCCTCCTGCAGGTAGGTGATGCGCACGCCGAAACGGCGACCGTCGCCGAAATGCGCACGGATGATCTCGCCCTTGTAGTTCAGGCACAGGTAGATGTCGACAAAGCCCTGGTCGGCGAAGTTCTCGATGATCGTCTCGAGCACCGGCTTCGGCCCGACCGGGATCATCGGTTTTGGGGTCAGTTCGGTCAGCGGGCGCAAACGTGTGCCGAGTCCGCCGGCCATGATCACGACCGGCGTCGAGCGTTCGGGTTCGAGTGGCATGCTGTAGCGCACCAGGTCGACCACGCAGCCCTGGGTGTCGAGAATGGGCAGGTGACGCAGCGAGTGGCGGTGCATGGTGCGTTGCCAGCTGTCGCGCGTTTCCTCGGCCAGGCCAGTGGTCGGGTTGCCGTTCATGACCTCGGTGATTGGCGTCTCCAGGCCTTTGCCGTGCAGTACGGCGCGACGGATGTCGCCGTCGGTCACGGTGCCGGCGAGGTGGCCGGTGTGGTCGACCACGAGCGCGATCTGCATGGCGCCGCGGTCGAGCACCTCCCACGCCTGGCGCACGTTGGCGTCCGGTCCGATCGTGATATCACGCCAGTCTTTGCCCATAGCTTGTTTCTCAGTCTCTCCCGCGAACCGGCCTGTGATGTCAATGGATTGACGTCTCGCCGGGTCTTGTCCCCGTATTCAGCAATATCCGGGCCATTGGCGTTGGCAACCTTTGCCAATCTGCAACCCGGCCGCTTGCCGGCATTACTCCGGGTAGCGACCCGAATGGCGTTCGCTTGAACGTCTGCCGTGGCCGCGGCAGCGCGACGAACAGTCTGCCCGGGCGTCGGGAAGCCATGGGGGAATCCGGTTCGCTTTGCTAAGGTGTGCGGTGTGGCAATCGTCAACTTCGTAACAGGCCCGCCAATGTCCAGAATGCACTACGGCTTTTTCATCGTGCTGACACTGCTCCTGACGACAACGCGCGCTGAGGTGACGGATAGCGCGGCACGTGACGAACTCTGGTCAGAGGTCGATGCGCAGGTCTACCAGTTGCGCGCCGAGCTCGGCTTCGAACGACTCACACCGGCTGTGCGCGAGGCCTTGCGCAGCGTGCCGCGCGAACAGTTCATCCCGCTTGATGCGCGCCGGCAGGCGTACGAAAACCGCCCGATCCCGATCGGTTATGGCCAGACCATTTCGCAGCCACTGATCGTTGCCGCCATGACCGGACTGCTTGCCATCGAGCCCGGCCAGCGGGTGTTCGAACTCGGTACCGGTTCGGGTTACCAGGCGGCCGTACTCGCGGCACTCGGCGCGGACGTCTACTCGGTCGAGATCATCCCGGAACTGGCCGAACGTGCCCGCGAAACGCTCGACAAGCTCGGATACGGGCGTGTTCAGACGCGCGTCGGCGATGGCTACTTCGGCTGGAGCGGGGCGGCGCCGTTCGATGCGATCGTGGTCACGGCGGCAAACGATCACGTGCCACCGCCGCTGCTGCGCCAGCTCAAACCGGGTGGGCGCATGGTGATCCCGGTCGGCAGTCGTTACTCGACGCAGAAGCTGGTGCTGATCACGCGCGCTGCGGATGGCACGATTCGCAGCCGTGAACTGTTGCCGGTGACCTTCGTTCCGCTGACCGGTGAACGCTGACGCCGGCGCTGCTGGCACAGGTAGGAAAATCGTGCGTAGTCGCATGCAGTCGCGCGCCCTGCTGGTCTCGATCGGCCTCATCGCCGCATCGGCCCTGGCCTACGAGATCCTGCTCACGCGCATTTTTGCCCTGGTCCATTGGCAGCACCTGGTGGCCGTCGCGATTAGCCTGGCCCTGCTGGGCTACGGCGCGAGCGGCACCGCGCTGGTGCTGGCCGAAAATATGATCCGTCGGCGACCGGCGCTCGCGTACGTCAGCAATGCCCTGTTGTTTGGAGTGTCCGGCTTGGCCTGCATCGCAATGGCCCAGCGCATCAGCTTCGATCCGTACGGACTGTCCTGGGACCTCGCACAGATCGTTCCCCTGAGTGCCACCTTCCTGGTGCTGGCATTGCCGTTTTTCGCCGCTGCCAACTGCATCGGCCTGGTCCTGATGCTGGCCGGGCGTGAGATCCCGCGCTTCTACGGTGCTGACCTGATCGGCGCAGGGCTTGGGGCAGTCGCGGTGTTGATTGCACTGGACTGGATAGCGGTCGAGGCGCTGCTCGTGATCCTGCTGTTCGCGGGCATCGCCGGCGCGGCGCTCGGAACCGGCGCACTCGGCGGCCGGCCGCTGCCGGTTCTCGTCGCCGGGTGCGCCATCGGCCTGGCCGGGTTGGCGCTGACGCCGCCCGAGGTGAGGCCGGCTGTCTACAAGGATCTGCACCGCGCCCTGGCCACGCTCGGGGGAGAGCTGGTTGCCGAGTCGCAGGGTGTGTCGGGGGTGGTCAGTATCGTGGACAACCGCCAGGTGCCGGCACGCACGGCACCGGGTCTCAGCTTGCAGGCCATGGCGCTGCCTCCGCGGCAGGCGGCGGTATTCGTCGATGGCGACGATGCCGGGACGCTGCCGGCCTCGGCTTACGATACGCCATCGACGGCCTTCCTCGATGACCTGCTTTCGGCGTTACCTTACCGTTACGAAAAGGCGCCCGAGCGGGTCGCTGTTCTCGATGCCGGCACCGGCTGGCGGGTCGCGCAGGCGCTGCGCAGTGGTGCGCAGCAGGTGACCGCCGTCGAGCCCAATCGGCAGCTTGCCGGGCTCGTCTGCCAATGGCACGACCGCCTGAACTCACCGGTGTGCAACCCGCAACGGGTGGATTGGCAGGTTCAGTCGGCGCGCGCGTTCATGGCCTCGACGTCGGCCTCGTTCGACCTGATCACGCTGGCTTTGCCGGGCGACGCCGCCGGACTCGATGGCCTGCGCATCGATCATTCGGTGACCGTCGAAGCGGTCAGCGCTTACCTTGCGCGCCTGTCCGACAGCGGTATCCTGGCCATTGAAGGTCCGACCCGGACTCCGCCGCGTCTTTCCATGCGGATGCTGGCGACTGCGCGCGATGCCCTGCAGCGGGCCGGCGTTGCCGAGCCCTCGTCGCACATCGCGATGCTGCGTGGCTGGCAGCGTTTCCTGCTGCTGGTATCGCCGGCGCCCCTGACGGATGCCGATCGCGCAGCCACCCGTGCCTTCAGCCGGTCGCTCGGCTTCGACCTGGTCTGGCTGCCCGGCATGCGCCCTGAAGAAGCGAATCGCTATCAGCAGCTGCGTCGACCCGTGTTCCATGAGGCCGCGCAGGCGGTTCTCGACCGTCGGCCCACTGCTGGCCCGGCGCTGAGTGGACAGCCGGTGATCGATGATGCGCCGTATCCACATCTGTCGACGAGGTGGCACGAGGCGGCAATTGGCCTGCTCACCGCGGCGGCTGAACAACGTGCCCAGCTCGATGTCGGTGTTGTACTGGGTGTTGTAACCCTGGCCATCGCCGGGCTGGCCGCGTTGGTTTTCATTCTTATGCCGTTGCTGTTGCTGCGCCGGCTGGGCGGGGAGATCGGGCACCATGGCATGCGCTGGCGCAGCGTTGCCCATTTCGCACTGATCGGGGCGGGATTCCTGCTGGTCGAGATCGCCTGGATCGACCGTTTACAGCTCTTCCTTGGTCATCCGGTCTACGCGACCACCGCGGTACTGGCCTCGTTCCTGGTGTTTGCGGGATTCGGCAGCCTGTGGTCACAGCGACAGCCGGCGCACGGAACGGGCAGGCGGATGGTCGTTGCGGTCACCGTCATTGCCGTCGCCTGCGTGCTATACGTGACCTGGGTTCCGCGATTGCTCGACCGCCTGGCTGACCTGGATATCGCCTTGCGCATCGGTGTGGTGGCGGTCCTGCTTGCGCCGCTGGCTTTCGCGATGGGGATACCGTTTCCAACCGGCCTACGGCATCTCTCGCTGCGTGCGCCGGGACTCGTCCCCTGGGCCTGGGGTATCAACGGATCGGCATCGGTCGTTGCTGCCGCCGCGACGCCGTTGCTCGGCAGCGAGATCGGATTCAGTGGGCTGATCCTGGTTGCGGCTGGCAGCTACCTGCTGTTGCCACTGGTCGGGCTGCTGCGTGCGTAAGGAAAAGGGGACGCATCCCTTATTCGGGATATCAGCGCCCCCTTGGATTGAACAAGCGCGGCCGAAGTGCCGCGCTCGCGTTGGTGCCGGGTTTCGACTTCCCGGGACTTACAGACGATCGAGTTCGACCCGACGATTCTCCGCTTTTCCTTCTGCGGTGTCGTTGCTGGCGATCGGCCTTTCCTCGCCGTAACCCTTGGCGATCATGTTGTTGCGATCAACGCCGTTTTCGGCCAGGTAGTCGACCACGCTTTGCGCGCGCCGCTGCGACAGGTCCTTGTTGTAGGCATCCTCGCCATCGCTGTCGGTATGGCCGGCGACCATGACCTTGATTTCCGGGTGCGCCGACAGGGTCTGCGATACGCCATCCAGAATCGACAGCGATTCGCTGGTCAGTTCGGCCGAGTCGGTCTTGAAGTTCACGCCACGCAACACGATGCGTGCTCCATCGTCACAGCCGAGGGCATCCACGGCAACGCCGGCGGCGGTATCCGGGCACAGGTCGTTGCCATCGGCAACGCCGTCGCTGTCACCGTCCGCAGGACCCTGCGGTTCAGACGGCACTGGCATCGGCGCAGGCATGGGGAACGCGGCATAAGGACCGTATCCCTCGTAGCCATAGCCGCGGCCCCAGCCACTGCCATAGCCGTCACCGACACCTTGGCCGCGCATGTCGCCACTCATCCGGCCGCGCATGGCAAAGCTGAAGTCGGCCTCACCGCCGGCGTCGCCCGCGGCGTCACCATAGGTATTGCCGTAGCCATCGCCCCAGCCAGAGGTTGAACCGTCGTTCCAGCCGCTGCCCCAGCCATTGTTGCCCCAGCTGTTGCCCCAGGGCATCCAGTTGTTGCCCCAACCGCGGTTACCCCAGCCGTTGTCCCAGGGCATCCAGCTGTTGCCCCAGCCGTTGTTACCCCAGCCATTGCCCCATGGCATCCAGCTGTTGCCCCAGCTGTTGTTGCCCCAGCCGCTGCCCCAGGGGGTCCAGTTGTTGCCCCAGCCATGTCCCCATGGCTGGCCACCGTTATACCAGCCACCGTAGGGCACACCGCCCCAGGGTTGCGGGCGGACGATGTTTGCAGCCGGCATCGGCAGTTGTTCCGGCATTTCCTGCATCTCAGGCGAGGCTGGTGGCTGCGGCGGCTCCGGCATGACCGGTGTCTCGACCGCGCGCATCGCCGGGGCTTGCGGTGCAAGCGGGTTCACGGTCTCTACGGCCGCTGGCATCGTCGGACGTGCGGGCGGTTTCAGATCCATCGTCGGCCGTTCCGGCGCGGCGGGTGCACGCATCGATTCCAGGTCGGCACGTTGCTCGCTGGCCCAATCCGGCCGTGCCTGGGGCTGCGGCGCGCTCATTTTGCTGCGCTGCTCTGTTACCCAGGCGGGGACTTCGCCGGCCGATAGGTCGCGCATCTTCGGTGCTGCGGGTGCTTCTGGCGCCGTTCCCACCGGGCGTTGCTTGACCCAGTCCGGCAACGCCGGAGGTTCGACCGCAGCCGGCGCGGCCGGTGCCTCGACCTTGAACTCAGGCGCCTCGGGCGCGGCCGGCGCTTCGGGTGCGGAGGGCGCGCGCGGTGCCGCCAGTTGAGCGCGGCGCTCCTTGACCCATGCCGGCAACTGGCTGCCGCCCGACATCTGCTGCTGGACCCATTCCGGAACCTGGCCCGGCTGGGTGGGTTGGAACTGGGGCGGAGCCGGCTGCTCTGCGCAAACCGTGCCGACACCCAGTGCGGCGAGCGTGGCGCTTGCGATCAGCGAGGGTCTGAACATCGTGTTCTCCTTGGATCTGTGCGGTGGGAAACGGAAACCTGTCTTTTGGCGCGGCCGCGCGAGAGCGACGCCTCGCGGCCCGGGTCGCGGCGACCGGCGCCTGCGCGGCCGGTGCTGACGTTACCGCAAAGGCTGGCAGAGTGCCATGTTGGCCCGCTGCCAGTTGGGTGCATCGGCGGCGGGCACGGTAGTTGAGGTGGACATGAGTCGTGTACCCTGTCTGCTGGAACCGCGTCGCCAGAGGCGAGCGGTTCCGTTGTTTTTCTCCGGGGCATGGTCGACATGACACCTTCTCAAACACACGGCTTCTTGTTGCCGCACGATCTCGACGTCGTGCGCCTGGTGCAGCTGCTCGGTGGCGAGCGGGATTGCCGGATGGAAGATGTTGCGGATTTTTCCCTGCAGTTCTTCGACAGCTTCGACTGGCGTCTGGCCGGCGCCGACCTGCGCCTGTTCCAGCTCGAGACACCACACGGCAAGCTGCTGCGGCTTAAACAGGGGGGCGATGGCGAGGTGCTGGAATCGGTCGAATTCGACGGCCTGCCGGTGTGGCCCGCGGATCTTCCGCCAGGCGCGCTGCGTGATCGGGTCGGCGAACTGCTCGAAATGCGTGTCCTGCTGCCGTTGGTCACGGTGCGCGGCAGCGCGACCGACCTGTGCCTGCTCAACGACGACGGCAAGACGGTGGTGCGTCTTCAGCTGCTGCGTCTTTCCAGCGAATCGAGCGAGGTCAGCGAGCCACGCTCGCTATGGCCGCGCCTGCGTATCCTGCCAGTCAAGGGATATGCGGATGACGCAGATGCCCTGATCGCGCGCCTGTCCGACGAACACGAGTGGCCGCAGGCGCCCGGCTGTCTGTTCGAGGAATCCCTGGCCGCAGTCGGGCGCGAACCGGGCGACTACAGCTCCAAGCTCACGCTGTCGATCCGGCCACGCAGGATGGCAGTCGACGCCATGCGCAGGATCCTGCTGACCCTGCTGGATACGATCGAGCGCAACGTCGAAGGGACCCGGGCCAACCTCGACTCGGAGTTCCTGCACGACCTGCGCGTGGCCACCCGCCGGACGCGTTCAGCGCTGGGCCAGGTCAAGCGCGTGCTGCCTGATGCCATGGTCGCCGATTTCAAGGAACGTTTCGCATGGCTTGGACAGGTCACGGGTCCGACCCGCGACCTGGACGTATTCCTGCTTGAGCTGCCGCTCTACCGCGCGAGCCTGCCGGTCGCGATGCGCGCCGACCTCGATCCGCTGCAGCAGCTGATCGAACGTGATCACAAGAGAGAACAGGAAAAGCTTGCGGCCGAGCTCGATGGTGAGCGCTTCCGCTCGCTGCTGGCGGACTGGCGTGCGCTGCTGGAAGCCGACGAGTTTCCCGGTGAACCGGGCTGGTTCGCCGACCTGCCGATCGAGCGCGTCGCCTCGCGGCGGATCTGGCGGGTCTACAAGCGGGTGTTATCCGATGGCCGTGCCGCGGTGGCGCACGGCGAACCCGAGGCAATGCACGAGCTGCGCAAGGATTGCAAGAAACTCCGTTACCTGATCGAGTTCTTTCGCGGGCTGTATCCGGCCGAGGACCTCAAGGGGGTCGTCAGAACACTTAAGAAGCTGCTCGACAACCTCGGCGAGTTCCAGGACAAGGAGGTGCAGGCCGAGCACCTGAGGTTACTGGCCGCCGAATTCGATCCCACGCAGCCCGGCTATCGGTCCGCACTGCTGGCGATCGGCGCCCTGGTGGCCGATTCACTGCGCGCGCAGGAGGCGGCGCATGCCCGTTTCGCCGACCGTTTCGCCGCTTTTGATTCGGCCGAAAATCGTGCGCGCTACAAGGCGTTATTCAAGACGCAGCACGAGTCGACATCATGAAGATCCTCGGCGTTTACAACATCAAGGGCGGCGTCGGCAAGACGGCAACCGCTGTCAACCTGGCGCATCTTGCGGCACGCGATGGTCTGCGTACCCTGATCTGGGACCTGGATCCGCAGGCGGCGGCAACCTTCTACCTGCGGGTGAAACCGAAGGTGAAAGGCAGCAAGGCAATGCTGCTGGGCAAGAAGTTCGATCTCGATGACGTGGTCAAGGGGTCGGACTATCCCAACCTCGACCTGCTGCCGGCAGACTTCTCCTATCGCAACATGGATCTGTTGCTGGGTGAGAACAAGAAACCGGCATTGCGTCTGCTGAAACTGCTGCGACCGCTGTCGGCTGCCTACGATGCCGTGGTGCTCGATTGTCCACCGAGCATTTCACTGGTGTCGGAGAACATATTCCGAGCCGCCGACGCGCTGCTGCTGCCGACCATCCCGACCACCCTGTCACTGCGCACCATGCACCAACTGCTCGATTTCATGCAGGGACACAACCTGCAGACACCGGTGTACGCCTTCTACTCGATGGTCGACCGGCGCAAGCGTCTGCACCGCGATGTGATGGCCAGCGAACCCGATTCGCGTTGCAGCGTGCTCGACACGGTGATTCCGTATGCCACGGAAGTCGAACGCATGGGACTGGAGCGGCGTGCGGTCACCGATTACGCACCGCGCTCGCCGGCCGGTCGTGCCTACGAGGCGCTGTGGCAGGAGGTCCGCGCGAAGGTCGGGGGGTTGCGGCCGATGCCGCAGTCGTTCAACTCGCCGTTCTAGCAGGCCGCCTAAATTGGCCCTGGTTTCGACGATGCGTTTGCGAAAGCGCTAGCTGGTAGCGTATCCGGGGTGGCGGGTGGTGCGTCCATCGATTGCTGACGAACAGTCGCTGGTGTTCCGTGCAACATGCGGCGGCATCGAGCGGCGCTCCGGCGCGAGTAATATGATCATCGGCCAATCTCGCACCCAAGCGTTGCCGGCCATCATTATCGTGGCCTCTATGTGGTACATCCCGAAAAGCGGTCAGTTTTTAACTTAGTACAATTTGTTGAGGTTTCTGCATCGCTGTCATCCAGGCCGTGGTGGAATGAAGCCCTGTATCGTCCTTTTTTGCTTTTTAGCAGGCATAAGGAACCATGGTCCTGCAATGGCAACTGGCATTCTTGTTATCAATTGCTGGCGTGCAGATTCGTAATTGGAAAGCATTTAGCTGAAAGCGTTGAACACCGACATTGACAATTCGCCGTATCGTGTTTCGCGAATTACATGCCACCGGCATGGGTTGGCTTCAAAGGTTTTGGCCGTTTTTGCCTATAACGAGGCCAAGACCATCTGTGCGGCATTGAAGAGCATCCTGCTGGCCGCTCCAGGTGAGGAAGTTTCTGTTTTCGTGCTTGCCAATGGATGCAGTGATAACACGACTGAATTAGTGCGATCTGGCGCTGGATTTATTCCCGATCTTACCTTGGTGGAGTTCGATTTAGCCGACAAAGCCAACGCCTGGAATCAATTCGTGCACGACTTGATCTCGGATGATGACGCAGGTCTTGTCGAGACATGGTTCTTTATGGATGGTGATGTAACGCTCGGGGTCGACGCAATTATTCGTTTGGGTGACGCTTTTGAGGATGCGCCATCTGCCGTCGCTGCAGGCGGTATGCCCGGATCGGGCCGAGAGATGGAACTTCGGCGCCGGGTCATGGTGCCAACCGGCATGTTGGCGGGAAATTTTTACGCCCTGCGGGGTGAGTTCATTCGCAACATCAGACATTCCAACATACGCATGCCTGTAGGTTTGATTGGTGATGATTTCTTCATTTCCTGGCTCGTAGCAAATGTGACATGGCCAAATAGCAGCCCAAGCCGAAGCGCGAGATGCGTATTTATTGATAGTGCCGAATTCTTTTACCGGTCATTGTCGCCTTGGCGCCTGAGAGACTACAGAACCTACTTGCGCAGATTATGGCGCTATGCTTTGCGTGGTATTCAACATCAGATGCTGATCTTGGTCATTATGCAACATGGCCTCATGGCGATACCTAAATCCGTGGATGAGCTTTATCTTTATGGCCCGTTGCCGTCACGAATAAATCGAAATCGACCCTTGTTGGCGCCAATGCACTTGATTGCAATGCTTAAGATCAGGGCGTTGAGAGACAGGACAATGAATGGCAAATAATCTGTTTGCATCATCGCCGTTGGTCAGGGGGATTCAACAGTCTTCCAGGCGGTGCCGCTGCCAGTGGCTTCGTCGATCAGTTCATCTGCGGCATAGTCACGTGATGCCGCCTTGCCGAGCAGTGACCAGTACTCGATCGGGCTGCGACCGTTGCCCGGACGCTTGCTGGTCAGGTTCTCGCTGCTGAAGGGTTCGCCGCGCCGGATCGCGCACGCTGCGACCAGTGACTTGCGGGCAACGGCTGCGTTTTCCAGTTCGATCGTGGACGGTGCCTTGGTGGCGCTGCCCAGTGCCGCCGACACCGCACGCACAGCCGAAACCATCGCCGCCAGTTCATCGGTTTCCAGCGATGCCATGTGATCGGGGCCGGGTAAGGTGCGGTCCAGCGTGAAGTGCTTTTCCAGTACGCGCGCGCCGCGGGCCGCGGCGGCAATGCTCACGGCGATGCCCTGGGTGTGATCGGAGTAACCCACGCCGAGGCCAGTCAATTCGCTCAGGGTATCCATTGCGCGCAGATTGACCCGCTCGATCGGGCAGGGGTATTCGGTCGTGCAATGCAGCAGGGTGACGTGGTCGCGCAGGCGCTCGTTGTCGAAAGCCGCGCGGCATGCCTGTGCCGAGGTCGGCTCGATGCCGTCGCGTGCAAGGCAGCAGACACCGAGTGCCTCGATCACCTCGTCCGGTACCGCCATGCCGGTCGACAGGATCAGGCGCACGTCACGGGCTGCGATCTTCCATAGCAGCGGCGCATTGGTCAGTTCGCCCGATCCGAGCTTGATCACTGGCAGCTGCAGTTCATCGAGCAGGAAATCGGCGCTGATCGCGTCGAACGGTGACGACAGGAAGTCGATGTTTCGCTCGCGGCAATGCGCCAGTAGTTCATGGTGACTGGCGAAATCCAGCGCCAGGCGGCGCAGCATCTCGCGCTGGCTGTCGCCATCCGGCGTGTTGGCTTTCTGATATCCGGCCTTGGCCGCACTGGCGGCGGCCAGGGCATCGGGGACGAAGGTCTGGAACTTGACCGCATCGGCACCGGCCTCCGCTGCGGCGTCGATCATGTCGTGCGCCCGTGCCACGCTGCCGTTGTGGTTCACCCCGGCCTCGGCGATCACGTACACCCGATCGCTTTGTTCAATCACAGTGCCTGTCCTCGAAACGCTTGATCAACAGCTTTCGTGGGTCGCCGATCGAGAGCAGGGCATCGACGATCCGGGAGCTGGCATGACCATCACCATAGGGATTGCCGAAATCGGTCGGCGGATTTCCCAGCAACTCGTCGATCGCACGGCCGATCGCCGTGGCCTCGTTGCTCGCATGACGGACGCTGGCGCCGCGCAGGCGGCCCTGTTGACGCATGCCGATATCGAGCGTTGGTGTCCCCAGCGAGGGGGCCTCGTACAGGCCACTCGATGAATTGCCGACCACCAGGTCGGCCACAGCGACGAGGCTGTAGTACCCGGTCTGGCCGAGCGATTGCCGGAAGCAGGCGTTGTCGTGTGCGGCAACGAAGGCCCGGATTGCCTGGTTGAACGCACTGCCACCGGTGTCGGCATTGGCCCCGGTGAAGATCAGCCCGGTCTCATCGCTCAGTTCGTGCAACGCCGACAGCAGGGGTTCGAGCTGTTGCTCCGGTGGTGTCGGGTCGAGGGTGGCCGGATGCAGCGTGATCGCCAGGTTGTGCGCGCGCAGCCTGAAACCGAGCGCCGCCTCCAGCTGCGCGCGATCCCAGCGCGGTGTCGCCAGCAGGGCATCGATTCCCGGGCTGCCGCTGAGCCAGACCCGCTCGGTCGACTCGCCCATCTGCAGCAGGCGCCGCCTGGCCGGTTCATTGGTGACGAAATGCAGCTGGGCAAGCTTGCTGATGGCATGGCGCATGGCGTCGTCATAGGCCCCTTCGCTGACATCACCGCCGGCGATGTGCGCGATCGGGATCCGGCTGATCAGCGCGGCCTGTGCGGCGGCGAAGATCTCGTAGCGATCGCCGAGCACAAGGAGCAGGTCAGGTGACAGGGTGTTCAGCGCGTGGGTGATGCCACGCAGGGCATCGGCCATCGCCGCGGCGATGCCATGATCGTCATCCGACTGGCGCGCCAGCGGAATCGTCCGGTCGATATGGAAGCCGTCGTTGGTGATGCTGTCGGCGGTGGTGCCGAAAGCGTCGTCGAGATGACTGCCGGTTACGATGATCTGAAGTTTGATGCCGCTGTCGCGCAGGCGGGCAAGCACGGGTCGTAACAGTCCCCAGTCGGCGCGTGACCCGGTGACTGCGCAGAGTTTCATCCGGACACTAGCCGATCTGTTGCAGCAGTTCCTCGATCTGGCGCCTGTGATCGGGGTCACGTGCGCCGGCAAGGGCCTGCTGAAGCATGTCGCGCGCGCCTTCCTGGTCGCCGATCTCGAGGTAGGCCCGCGCCAGATCGAGACTCATCGAGAAGGTGTCGTCCTCGTCTTCGTGGCCCGGCGCCGACGGTGGTTCCTGCAGCGGGTCGACCAGTTCGGGCGCGTCACTGATCGTTAACTGGTCGTCCAGCTCGGTCAGCAGGCTGGGCAGGTCGTCGTTGTCGGGCGTCGAGCGCGGTACAGCGGCAACCTCGGCATCCTGCGCCTTGCCATCGCTGCCCAGTTCGCGGATCCAGGACGCGATGTCGTCGTCGTTGAAATCGGCCGACGCCGGATCGGTGGAATCGGAAACCAGCTTGCTCTCGTCGAGCATGTCGGCCAGCAGGGAATCGCTGATGTCACTGTGTGGGGCATTTTCGATGTCGAGCTCGGCGAGGTTCTCGATATCGATGTCGGGCAGTTCGAGATCTTCCAGGTCGTCATCGAGCGACTTTTCATCTTCCGGCAGATGCGCGTCGGCTACCGCACGCAGGTCGGCCTCGGCCTCGCGCAGTTCCTCTTCGAGTTCGGGCTGGGCGCTGGCAGCGACCGCAACTGGGGCGGCTGCGACCAGTTCAGCCTCGGTCTCCTCGTCGCCGTCGTCGACTGCCTGTGGGCGGCGGAACATCAGCATCAGGGCGGCGATTCCGAGCAGTGCCAGCGCTGCCCACAGCAGCCACAGGTACTCACGGTACCAGCGCACGATCCCGCTTTCGCGATCGGCAACCGGAGCGGAGACGCCACTGTCGACAGTGGGTGCCTGCGGCACCTCGATCACGCCCGTGGTGGCCGATGCGGCCGGTGCGCCGGTACTGTCACTCGGCGTGACATCGGCAGCAGTGGCCGGCGGCAGGGTGGGCTCGGCAAGTTCGGACGCGCGCTGCAGTTCATCGCGCGTCGTGACTTCCGACTGCAGCGCCTCGATCTGTGCGTCCTTCAGATCAAGCAGTTTCTGCATCCGCTCGAGTTCGGATTCGAGCTTGGCCACGCGTGACTCGATGGCATCTGTGGTCAGGCGGTTGCTCTCGATCTCCTCCATCGTGACCAGCAGTTTTTCGCGCAGGTCGGCCTCGCTGCCGGGCTCGGCCTTGCGCTTGTCGTCATCGGCGACGATGCGCAGCTGCGCCTCTTCCTCGACGGCTGCCGGCGGCGCCGGCTGAGGTTCAGATGGCTCCGCGGGCGTGACCGGCTCGGCCGGCTCCGCGGCAGCCGGTCGTGGCGGAGGTGTTGCCAGCACCGGCGATGCGGGGGCGGCTCGCCCGGCACGCTGGCTCGCGGCGCGGTTGAAAGCGGTTCGGGCAGCGGCAGCGTCGAGTTCGTCGATGAACGCACGCGGGGGTACGGCGAGTACCGCACCTTCGCGCAGCTGGTTGATGTTGTTATCGATGAAGGCCTGCGGATTGGCGCGCAGCAGCGCCATGGCCATCTGCTGGGTCGTTACCCCGGCGGGTTTGACTTGCTGGGCGATTGGCCACAGGGTTTCGCCGCGGCGCACCGGTCCGTAGTCACTGCCGCTGGCAGCCGCCGGCTGTGCCGGTTGCGGGGCTGCGCGGCGTTGCGGTGTGGTCGGTGCCGCGCTGCGTGCGGCGACGTTTATCGAACGCGGCGGGTCGAGCAGGAGCGTGTACTGTTTGATCAGCTGACCACCGCGCCAGTTCAGCTGCAGTGGGAAATCGAGGAATGGCTCGTTGATCGGCCGCCTGCTGCGAACGCGCACCAGCCAGCGTTGTCCGCTGCCCACGACATCGAACTGCAGGTCGCGGAGGAGATGCGTGTATTGAATCCCGAGGCGATCGAAGTGCTCGTCATTGGCGATGCGCAGGCGCAGGTCCTGGTCTTCCCCCGGAGCGACGCCGACCAGTTCGATCTCGACATCGAGCGGTTGGTTGAGGAAGGATTTGACGCGTGCTTCGCCGAGTGCAACGGCGAGACCGGCAGACGGTGCGAGCAACAGCAAGACGAGCAGGGCCACGCCAAATCTTAGATGAGTCTGCATTCCAGTCCCGTCGTTCTTATTGATATCCAAGCCGTAGTTACGGGTATCGGCAGAATAAGTGCATTCCTGAATACTCCCCGCAGCGCACCCGAATCGTCACTGCTCAACGATGCGATAGGCGTTTCGTTCGTGCGCAATCCTGCGCCACGAGTCTACCATGGCCCGGATTGGGCGCCAGCACATCCTGGTGACGTGGTTTGGCGTCAAATGTTGTACTGCTGCGGCTTGTAGCGCGCCAGGTGCTCGGGCCGGATGAACCAGTCGATGGTTTTCTGCAGGGCACGGGCAAAACCGTCGTGGCCGGCGTACTCCGGCGACCAGCCGATCAGCTGGCGCGCCAGGCTGTTGTCGGCCCACAGGCGCTCGACTTCGCTGTTGGCCGGACGCGCGCGCTGCGCGTCGCTGACGATGTCGATTTCCACCTGCATCTTGTCGGCGATCAGTTGAGCGGTATCGCCGATGCTGATCTCGAAATTGCTGCCGAGGTTGATCACTTCACCGACTCCCGCTTCGGCGCCAGCCGCGCAGATGAAGCCGCGCACGGTGTCGTCGACATAGCTGAAATCGCGGGTCGGCTGCAGTGATCCGAGCTTGATTTGGCGCATGCCGGATGCGATCTGCGTGATGATGGTGGGTATGACGGCACGGGCGGACTGGCGTGGTCCGAAGGTGTTGAACGGGCGCAGCACGCACACCGGGGTACCGAAAGATCGCTGGAATGACAGCGCGATCTGATCCGCGCCGATCTTGGTTGCGGAGTAAGGGGACTGGCCCTGCAGCGGGTGCTGTTCCGTGATCGGCACGAACCGGGCGGTGCCATATACCTCGCTGGTCGACGTGTGGACGACACGCGCCACGTCGAGGTCGCGCGCCGCCTGGACGACATTCAGCGTGCCGCGGATGTTGGTGTCGACGTAGGCATCCGGTGAATGGTAGGAGTAGGGGATGCCGATCAACGCGGCCAGGTGCAGCACCGTGTCACAGCCCTGCATCGCGCTGCGCACGCCGTGAGGGTCGCGCACATCGCCGGCGAAAACATCGAGCGAATCACGGATGTCCGAGGGTGAGCTGTCGAGCCAGCCCCAGTGTCCGAAACTGTTGTAATAGACGAATGCGCGCACGTCGTGACCGGCACGAACCAGCGCTTCACAGAGATGAGAGCCGATGAAACCGTCGGCGCCGGTGACCAGTATCTTTTTCATGTTGTCGGCTCGCGTCCTGCGCTATGCGGCGCTTTCGATCTCGTTGAGCAGCGTGCGTGCCGCCCGGTTGTCGGGTTCCTGTTCGAGGATGTAGTTGAACGCGGTGCGAGCCGCCTCTTCGGCACCGATCGAATGATACAGCTTGCCCAGGCGCAGCATGGCGATGTGGTCGCCCGGGGCCTTGCTCAGATAATCCGAGTAGACCGAGATGGCAGCCTCGGTCTGACCGGACAGTCGCAGCAGTTCGGCAAACTGCGGTTCGTAGGCGGGAGACATGCCGGCCAGCGTTTCAAGCAGCAGCAGTGCCTGGTCGCGCCAGTCGCCATTCATCGCGATCACCAGCATCCGACGCAGAGCGTCTTCCAGGCGGGGATTTGCAGCTGCCTGATCCTCCGTTGCGATCTCGTCGCGCGCCATGTCGATCAGTACCGCATATGTTGCAAAGGCGAGTTCGGGGTCACCATCCAGCTCCGCCATGAAACCGCGGCCGAGTTGGCACAGTTGCCTGGCCTCGGTGTCCGCCAGCCTGTCGAGCTGACGGATCATGTTTTTCAGCTCGTCCCGATTGCGTTCCTTGAACAAGATCTGCAGCTTGCCGCGTACCGGGCCCAACGTGGCCTCGTCACGCTTCTTCTGCGCGTGCGACGTGTCGCGTTGGGCCAGGACTGCACGGTATTCCTGTTCGAGGCCGTGCAGCAGCTGCTGCGTCGACTGGGGCAGCCGGTCTGCGCCTTCGCGGTGGCGGTACAGCCATACCAGCGCCCGGCCGGGGATGCCGTCTTCACGCCAGCATCGGGCCAGGTGCTCGAAATCCGGTTGCGGCAAGTCCTCGTCGAGGGCCCATGCGATGCGCCGCTGCGCGCTCTCGACGAGCTCGATGAGCTGCCTGGCATTGTCGCGATAGGCGGTGTAGTAGGTACGCCCGGCCTGCTCGATTTCATCGTCGCTCCATTCACGTTCCGACGGCGGCATGTGCAGAAAGGCGCGCGCGCTGAACATGCGTACGATGCGTGAGAAATCGCCATGTCGCGTGTCCAGTTGGCGTTCGATCCTGTCCATCCGCTTCTTGTGCCGGTAGTCGGCCGTTTTGCCATTGCGTCCGAACAGGCCGTCATTACAGCGCAATGCCTCCTCGGCCAGCTTGACGATCGCACGCAGCCCGTTGTGGGCGCGTGCCAGTTCGCGCTGCATCACCAACAGGTTGGCATTGCGACCGGGCAGCGAATCGCTGTCGATCAGCCGGTGCAG
The DNA here is from genome assembly GCA_020445165.1 of Gammaproteobacteria bacterium. The sequence goes on along the minus strand of JAGRHE010000028.1, from coordinate 1,961 downwards.
CACCTCGAACGGTTCAGGATCTGCCGTCTCGACGGCTATCTCCTCCAGCGGGATGTGGTCGACACCGTCGATCCGGGCCGCGCCGTTAGCGGGGTTGATCACCTGCATCCCCTGCTTGCGTGCGGCCTGTGCCTGGGCACTGAATCCCTTGATGGCGTTGAAGAAGTCCGGCGTGGTCTGGGCCATGCGCCCGCCGTTGGTCGGCACGCGCATGACGCCGGCGGCAAGTGCCGGTCCGGCGTCGAACTCGTTGCTGCCGCGCGCGTGGGTGTAGCCTTCGCTGCTGTGACACAGGTCGATCCCGGCGAACACGACGGTCGACAGTCCCATCTGCCTGGCCAGGTCGAAGGCAGTGTTGGTCACGGTCGGGCCAGCCGAGCCGATGTTCTCCGGCTCGTCGCTGCCGCCCCACGGAAAACGGCGGTCGAGATAGACGCTGCGTCCGCGCCACTGCGCCAGCAGCGGAAAACTGACGTGATTGGCGAATGCGAGCACTGCGCGCGGATCCAGCTCGAGGAACTCCTTGCTGATGTCGAAGCTCAGGTCGGTCGGATCGATCGATACCACGAGATGCGGCAGGACCCCGGCCTGCTGCAGGCGGCGACAAACGCGTGACACGGCGATGATGAGCAGGTCGCCCTGGTGCTCCCGCACCCAGGGCAGGATCTCGTCCAGCGATGGGCCGCCACCGAGCAATACCGCCATGCGACCGCTGAATGCATTTTCCAGCACCTTGGCGGGCACGTGCTCCTCGACGAGGTTCTGCAGTTGCCTGCGCACGAAAGACGGGTTGCTCAGCTGGACGTTGTGGACCCAGAGGATCGAATCGACCTGCTGCTTGATGGTGGTGAACAGTTCACGGTACTTGCCGAAGAAATCGTCACTGGCACCGATCGATGCGAGCAGGCGCACGTTGCCGATGTTGGCGTAGTCGCTGAACCGGATGTCCTTGAGCAGGGCGCCCAGGTCGGTGTCGTCGGTCAGCAGCAGTTTCTCGTCGAATGCGTCGTCTTCGAATGCGCCGCCGATCGTCGGCAAGAGGTCGGGGTGTTCGATGAACAGAAAGCGGGAACCGTCCGGAATCCCGCGATCGAGGATCAACCTCGGCAGCAGGCCCGAATCCGTGCCGACGACAATGGTCAGGCTGTCTTCGTCGAACAGGTGCTCGCCGAACCGCTGCTTGTACAGGTTGGCGGCGCCGATCTGGTTGAAGACTCCCCGATTGACATCGTACAGATAGCGGTCGCCGAAGGCGTTTACGAGAAACGGCAGTGTCTGCATCACGCTACTGGCGCTCAGCCGGCGGCGGGACCGACTGCGGCCGGTCCAGTTCGCCGGGTGACGCCATGACCCCGGTGCGGAAATCTCGCTCAAGTCTAGCCAAGAAGCTGCAGCACGTTCTGCGGTATCTGGTTGGCCTGGGCGAGCATTGCCGTGCCTGCCTGCTGCAGGATCTGGGTGCGGGTCAGGTTGGCGGTTTCGCGTGCGAAGTCGGCATCGCGGATCCGGCTGCGTGCAGCGCTCTGGTTCTCGATCGTGTTGGCATTGCTGCGCAGCGTTGCCTCGATCCGGTTCTGCTTGGCGCCGAAGTCGGCGCGCTTCTGCGTGACCACGTCGATCGCCGCATCCAGTTTGCTCAGCATGGCCAGAGCCTTGCTGCCGGCCGAGATCTGACGCGACGCGGTCGCTGCAACGATGAACGACAGGCCGCCGCTGGCGAGGCCGCGGTTCTCCATGTCGACGGTCGAGACATTGATGCGGAAGCTGTTGCCGGCACGGTAACCGATCTGCAGCGTCAGCGTCGATGTCGTACCGAGGAGGTTGACGCCATTGAACTCGGCCGAGTTGAACACACGGTCGATCTCGTCGCGCAGTTCGAGGAACTCGTCGTTCAACGATTTCTTGTCGGCCGCACCGACGGTGCCGTTCGCCGACTGTACCGCCAGCTCGCGCATGCGTTG
>JAGRHE010000289.1 GCA_020445165.1 Gammaproteobacteria bacterium | reverse complement strand
GGATGGAACAGGTCCTCGCGGAAGCGGCCTTCGTTGACCAGTTGCTCCAGGTTCTGATGGGTCGCGGCGATGATGCGCACGTCCGCCTTGATCGGTTCGTGGCCGCCGACCCGGTAGTACTCGCCATCGGCCAGCACACGTAGCAGCCGGGTCTGCAGCTCGGCCGGCATGTCGCCGATCTCGTCCAGGAACAGGGTGCCATGGTTGGCCTGTTCGAAGCGGCCGACGCGGCGGGACTGGGCACCGGTGAAGGCCCCTTTCTCGTGTCCGAACAACTCGGATTCGAGCAGGTCGCGCGGTATCGCCGCCATGTTCAGGGCGATGAACGGACCGTTCGCGCGCGGACTGTGCTTGTGCAGCGCATGTGCGACCAGTTCCTTGCCGGTGCCCGACTCGCCATTGATCAGGACCGTGATATTGGAACGCGCCAGCCGGCCGATCGCGCGGAACACCTCCTGCATGGCCGGTGCCGCACCGATGATCTCGGTCGGCAACGGGGTTTCATGATTGTTGTTGGCACGTGTCTCGCGGCGCACCTTGCAGGCACGCTGTACCTGGTCGACCGCTTCTTCGATGTCGAACGGTTTGGGCAGGTATTCGAAGGCGCCGCTGTGGTAAGCCGAAACCGCACTGTCGAGGTCCGAGTGGGCGGTCATGATGATGACCGGCAGCTCAGGATACTTCTGCTTGATCCGTTCGAGCAGCGTGAAACCGTCCATGCCCGGCATGCGCACATCGCACAGGATCACCTCGGGCTGCTCGCGTTCGAGGGCCTCCATGACGCCGTTGGCGTTGGAGAAGGCGGTGGTCCGCATGCCGGCTTTGGCCAACGCCTTCTCCAGTACCCAGCGGATCGATCGATCGTCATCGATGACCCATACCTGGTCCGATTCAGTCATGGCTCTGGTCTCCTTGGCGCGTAGCGCCCGGCTCCTCGCCGAGCGGTAGCAAGATGGTGAACACGGTCTCACCCTCGCGGCTGTTGCATTCGATCAAACCCTTGTGCTGGTTGATCAGCGACTGCGCGATTGACAGTCCCAGGCCCATGCCGCCGGTGCCGGCCGTGACCATCGGAAAGAACAGGGTGTCGGCGATCTCCGCTGGAATGCCGGGGCCGTTGTCGATGATGTCGATCTGCGCGGCGAGCCGGTAGCGACCGGCGCCGATCGTCAGTTGACGCTGGATGCGGGTACGCAGGCGGATGACCCCCGAATCGCCCAGCGCACGCACCGCGTTGCGCACGATGTTCAGCACGGCCTGGATCAGCTGGTCCATGTCGCCGATCAGCTCGGGGATGCTGGGGTCGTAATCGCGCACCACGCTGATGCGTTCGCCGGCCTCCGCCATTACCAGGGTGCGCACCCGCTCGAGTACATGGTGGATGTTCAATGCCGTGTAGCTTGGCCGGCGATTGGGGCCGAGCATTCGGTTGAGCAATTCCTGCAGGCGGTCCGCCTCCTTGATGATGACATGCGTGTACTCGCGCAACTCATCACTGTCGAGTTCGGCCTCGAGCAACTGGGCGGCACCGCGCAGACCGCCGAGTGGGTTCTTGATTTCATGCGCAAGACCGCGCACCACGTCACGGGTCAGGGCCTGCTGCGTGATCAGGCGTTCCTCGCGACTGATCCGCAGGTGACGATCGACCTGCTGCAACTCGACGATCGTGTAGCTTTCGCCGTCTTCGTCGAGCATCGGCGTGACCGTGCAATCGACCGTGACTTCGCTGCGGTCGGTGGTCAGGACCACGCCGCGCTTGGTGATCGGCGAACCGACGGTCGCCGCGCGCACCAGATCGAGCAGGGCCTCACCGTGACAATCCATCCACGCCGAAGGCGGCTGGCCGATCACGTGGTTGGCGCTGACCGCGAGCAGCATCTCGGCCATCTGGTTCAAATAGCACACGCGCTGCTCGTGGTCGAAAACGATCACGGCAGAGGCGAGATTGTCGAGCACATTGGTGGTGAGCAACGACAGAGATTTCATGGCGACCTGCATGTCCCCTGTTTAGCAAGGTTCGCGCCACCCGCAGAAACCGCACCCATTTCGGCGTGAGTTGAGAAAAAAATGAATTAATTCATAACGTTGATTGCCAAGGCTCGATGCGGGCGGCAAATAACGCCAGCGACCAAGGAGTCGCATGCACTATGTTAGTGCATGCACCGATGCTGTGCGCCAGAAGTGGTCGCTCTACCGGGAGTAATTCGGCGTGAACGCACCTTTTGGTGCGTAGCCCGGGTTTGTCGGCGGCGCATAACCCGGATTGGCTGGTGGCTTGTAGCCGGGGTTGGACGGCGGCGCATAACCCGGATTTGCCGGTGGCTTGTAGTCGGCCGGGTCGGTGTCGGACGGGTAACCCGGGTCGGGGGTCGGGGGTGGGCTCGGCGGCTCGGAAGCGGCATTGCTGTCGTTCAATCCGAGCTTGCGCAAGGTGAAACGGACCGGCGATGAACTGATCAGTACACGGCCACTGGCATCGACAATGCTCGCACGCAGGGTGTGGGTACCCCGATCGACGCCGGTGACATCGATCGCGAGACCATCGAAACTGCCTTTTACCGGGCGGCCATCCAGGGTGAGATTGAGCAGGTGGCCAGGCTGCAAATCAGGGTCGAGTGCGACCACGACGCTGACGTCGCCCTGGTTGCTGCGTACCACGCCACCGCTGGGCGGTGTGGTGATGCTGATCGAGCGGTAGCGCTGGAACTTGATCACGCTGCCCTGGGCATTGCTGTCCTTGCTCGGCGCCGCGTCGATCGGTCGCGGTTCGTAGCGCGAATATTCGGGCAGTTTTACCCGTTCGACGCATTCCCCGGCCGGCACGTCTGAATAACTGACCACGCCATCGGCATCGACAGACTTGCAGATTACGGCGGTCGCCAGACCGGGTATCAGGGCCAGGACCAGGAACAGGGTTTTCTTCATGCCGCTAGCATAGTGCAGGCTGGCGCGAAGTGCGATCCGGCGACATGCGACGTCGACGCATGGCGGACACAAAAAACCCCGCCACCGGGGCGGGGTTCTTTGCGTTCGGCAGTCGCCGATCAGAGGCTGTAGTACAGGTCGAACTCGACC
>JAGRHE010000288.1 GCA_020445165.1 Gammaproteobacteria bacterium | reverse complement strand
CCAGGAGGCCTTCATCAAGGCTTACCGGGCGCTGCCGAACTTTCGTGGCGACAGTGCGTTCTATACCTGGCTGTACCGGGTGGCGATCAACACCGCGAAAAACCACCTGGCAGCCAGGGCGAGACGCCCGCCGGGCGACGATATCGAGGCGGACACCGCGGAACAGATGGATATGGGAACGCCGCTCAAGGAGTATGCGACGCCCGAAAACATTGCGTTGGAGCGTGAGATCGCGCAAACCATTCAGGATGCGTTGGATGACCTGCCGGACGACCTGCGTACAGCGATAACGCTGCGCGAGTTGGAGGGTTTGACGTACGAGGAGATCGCGCAGGCGATGGATTGTCCCATCGGCACTGTCCGGTCGAGGATATTCAGGGCGCGCGAAGCGATTGACGCGAAGTTGAAACCGCTGCTGGCGGCGGATGATTGAGAGACCCAGGCGATGAAAAAAATAGATGGCGAATTGATTTCAGCATTGCTTGACGGGGAAATCGCACCTGAAGAGCAGCAGACGGCCTTGACCAGCATGCTGGAGGCCGGACCTGCCGCCAGCGAGACCTTCGGCCGGTATCGCCTGATCGGCGATCTGATGCGCGACGAATCCACACCGATCGTTTCTGTAGCAGACCGCGTGCGTGAAGCGCTACGCGACGAGCCAGCCATCCTTGCGCCACAGCGACCTGAGCGCCGGTCACGCTGGATACGCCCGCTGGCCGGCGCCGCGCTGGCCGCTTCGGTTGCGGCTGCGGCGATCGTGGTCGCTCCTCAGCTCCTCGATGGTGGATTGCAACCCGCGGCCGAGGCGCTAGTGATGGCACCTGGCAACGAACCGCCGGCGACCTTCCTGGCGGCAGTGCCTGAACCCGCGCTCCAGATGGCCGCACTGGACGATAAGCTTGATGTGCGGCCGGCATCGCCCGATGGATCGCGGTGGCAGGCCCTCGACCGCAGCCTGGAGGACCGGCTCGACCGCCTGGTGATCGAGCACCATGAATTCGGTGGACGCACGGGCGTCAACGGCCCGGTGCCCCATATCGGATTCGTAAGCTACGATGGCCGCTAATCCCTGGCGCCATTTACTCGCAGCGCTGCTGGTTTGTTTGCCTGGCCTGCCCGTCGCGGAAGAGGGCACGCCGCATCACTGGTTGGACCGGATGAATGACGCGGTCCGGCAACTCGATTATGAGGGCCGCTTCGTCGTTCAGATCGGTGATCACCTCGATGCCATGTACCTGGTTCATCGCGTGGTCGACGGTGTCGAGAAAGAGCGTCTTGTGTCCCTGACCGGGGACGTGCGTGAGGTGATCCGCAGCGATGAGGCAGTGGCCTGCTTGGTGCCCGGTCGCGACAAGCACATCAACGTCGGGCGGCGCGCGAACGAGCAATCGTTTTCACCGTTGCGCGGCGTCAGTGCGGCGCAGCTCTCCCGCTTCTACCGAATGCAGACGCTTGGCAGCGACCGGGTCGCCGGGCGCCTGGCAGTCGAGGTGCTGATCGAGCCGCAGGATGACCTGCGCTTCGGTTACCGCCTGTTTCTCGATCACGACACGGCACTGCCGCTGCGCTCGGTGATGATCGACGAACAGGGCGCCGTCGTGTCGCAGTCCATGTTTGTCGACCTGAAGACGGATGGTCAGATCACCCCGATCGAATACGATATCTCGGCCATGCAACTGGCCCGCGCGTCCCAACATCCGCCTATGTCCAGTGCGCGACTTTCGCAGCCGGGATGGCTGGTCAGCAGCGTGCCACCCGGCTACCAGTTGAACGTCCATCGCCGGCGCGCAGTTGCCGAGGGTATGCGTGAGCACCTGGTCTATTCAGATGGACTGGCCACGGTGTCGGTCTACGTGCAACCGGCACGGGGTGATGCGATCAAAGGCGTTCAGATGGTCGGTGCGGCTCGCGCAATCGGCCGCCTTATCGGCGACTACGAGGTGGTGGTCATCGGCGAGGTGCCGTTGAAGACCTTGCAATGGTTTGCGCAGCATATTGCGGCCAAAGATTCGTGATCGAGCAGGAAGCCAGGGTGGTCGGCGTCGACGGCGACAGGGTCGAGATCGAGGTATCGCGCCAGTCGGCATGTGGCAGCTGTAACGCCAGCAAGGGTTGCGGCACCTCGTTGCTGGCGGACTGGTTTCCGAAGCGCCACCTGGCACTGCGCCTGCCCAACCGGATCGGTGCTCGGATCGGGGACCGGGTCGTCATCGGTTTGGACGAGGGGGCGCTGCAACGCGCTACGTACACCCTGTACGGTCTGCCTCTGCTGGCACTGCTGGGTGGTGCGATTCTCGGTGATCGCATTGCCGCCCAGATTGGCTTGTCGCAGGAACTTGTGGCCGTCACTGTCGGTCTACTCGGCATGATCGTCGTGTTGCTGTGGCTGCGTGTTCGCGCAGGTTCGGCAGGGCGCGGCGTCGAACAGGAGATCCGGCTGCTGCGCGTGGCCGGTACAACCCAGGCGATACCATCGCACAGCCTCATGGCGACTGTGGGTGGTCGATCGAAAGGAACCAGGAATACCCAATGAAACAGCAGATGCTTCACTTCCGGACGATGTCGATGTGGATCAGCAGCCTGGCGTTGCTGGGCATGCTCGTCGTCAACAGTGCAATGGCGCGTGGTTTGCCAGACTTCACCCAGCTTGCCGAGAACAACAGCCCGGCCGTGGTCAATATCAGCACCGAGCAAAAGAAGGGCGTCACACGGGCACTGCCCAAGGGCTTTTCGATGCCGGACCTGCCGGAAGACAGCCCGTTCAACGAGTTGTTCAAACACTTCTTCGGCGAAGGCGGAGGCATCGAGGAATTCGGTCAGCGCGAGAGCCAGTCGCTTGGATCGGGTTTCGTCGTGTCTTCAGATGGATACATTCTCACCAATCATCACGTGGTGGAGGATGCCGACGAGGTGCAGGTCCGGTTCAGCGACCGGCGCACCTACGAGGCCAAGGTTATCGGTTCTGACAAGGCCAGTGATGTGGCTCTGATCAAGATTGAGGCGGAAAATCTGCCCACGGTGAAGATCGGCAAGAGCAGCGATCTCAAGGTCGGCGAGTGGGTGTTGGCCATTGGTTCG
>JAGRHE010000287.1 GCA_020445165.1 Gammaproteobacteria bacterium | reverse complement strand
CTCACCGTCGAGCGTGATCTCGACCTCACCCTTGCCGACCACGGGCAGCTCGAACTGGCTGATCTGGTAGCCCTTGGGCAGGTCGGGATAGAAGTAGTTCTTGCGCGCGAACACCGAACGCGGCGCCACCTCGGCATCGATTGCCTTGCCGAAACGCACGGCCATGCGCACCGCTTCCTTGTTCAGCACCGGCAGCACGCCGGGCATGCCAAGATCGATCAGCGAGGCCTGGGTGTTGGGCTCTGCGCCAAACGCCGTCGACGCCGGCGAGAAGATCTTCGACTTCGTCGCCAACTGGGTGTGGATCTCAAGACCTATGACTGTTTCCCATTGCATGGGGTTACCTGCTTGTTCGGTAGCAAATTCTTTAGGGACGCAGAGTACACAGAGGAGCGCAGAGTCCGCGGAGGTTTTGTATGTAACACCGAGACCTATTTCCGTCATCCCCGCGAAAGCGGGGATCCAGAAACTTCGGCGCTGTGGATTCCCGCCTGCGCGGGAATGACGAACCGAAAGGGGCTCTGGTCACCGGCAATCAACCCTCTGCGTTCTCTGCGTCTCCTCTGCGCCCTCTGCGTCCCACTTTTCCTTACTCGAAGCCGGCCGGCGTCGCCTGGTGCCAGTCGGTCGCCAGCTGCAGCTGGTTGGCGACATTGAGCAGGCGAGCCTCGTCGAAATAGTTGCCGATCAGCTGCAGGCCGACCGGCATGCCGTCGCTGTGCGGCGCCGGGATCGACATCCCGGGCAGGCCGGCCAGGTTGACGGCGATGGTGTAGATGTCCTGCAGGTACATCGACACCGGGTCGTCGGCCTTGTCACCGAGTTTGAACGCCGTTCCCGGTGCAGTTGGGCTGGCGATCACGTCGCATTTTTCAAACGCACGACGGAAATCGTCGGCGATCAGCTGGCGCACCTTCTGTGCCTTCAGGTAGTAGGCATCGTAGTAACCAGCCGACAACGCGTACGTGCCGATCAGGATACGCCGCTTCACTTCGGCACCGAAGCCCTCCGAGCGAGAGCGCTTGTACAGGTCTTCGAGGTCTTTCGGATCTTCGCAGCGATGGCCATAGCGCACACCGTCGAAACGCGACAGGTTCGACGAGCATTCGGCCGGCGCGACCACGTAGTAGGCCGGCACCGACAACGCCGCATTCGGCAGGCTGACCTCGACCAGTTCCACACCCAGCGCTTTGAGCGCATCCAGTGCCTGTTCGGTCGCACTGGCGACACCGGGATCCAGACCCTCACCCATGAATTCCTTGACGATGCCGACACGCAGGCTGCGCACGTCATTGCCGAGCGCTGCGACGTAGTCGTCGACCGGGCGCTGCGCACTGGTCGAATCGCGCTCATCGAACCCGGCCATCGCGGCAAGCATGATCGCCGCATCCTCGGCGCTGCGGGTCATCGGTCCGGCCTGGTCGAGCGACGAGGCGAACGCGATCATGCCCCAGCGCGAACAGCGGCCGTAGGTCGGCTTGAGCCCGGTGATCCCGGTCAGTGCAGCCGGTTGGCGGATCGAACCGCCGGTGTCGGTGCCGGTCGCCGCAACACACAGACGTGCGGCAACGGCCGCGGCAGAACCGCCGGACGAACCGCCAGGCACGGTGTCGGTGTCCCACGGGTTGCGCACGGCGCCGTAGTAGCTCGTCTCGTTGGATGAGCCCATCGCGAACTCGTCCATGTTGGTCTTGCCGAGCATGACCGCGCCGGCCTGCTGCAGGCGCTCGACCACGGTCGCGTCGTACGGCGAGATGAAATTTTCGAGCATGCGTGAACCGCAGGTGGTGCGCACGTCGCGGGTGCAGAAGATGTCCTTGTGCGCGATCGGGATGCCGGTCAGCGGTCCGGCCTCACCGGCAGCGATGCGGGCATCGGCCGCGGCCGCCTGTGCCAGCGCCTGTTCTTCGGTCAGCGTGACGAAGCTGTTGAGCGTTGCGTCGTGCGCCTTGATGCGCTGCAGCATGTGTTGCGTCAACTCGACGCTGGACACGCTGCGTGCGCGCAATGCGCCCGCCAACTCGGCAATGGTCTGGTCATGCATGACTGGCACTTCGATTCTGCGGGGTGATAGACAATCCGTGGCGCATCAGCTTTTTCGCGGGCTCACTCGATAACCTTGGGCACCAGGAACAATCCACGCTCGACCGCCGGTGCAGTGGCCTGGTAGCGCTCACGCTGATTGCTTTCGGTGACCTGGTCCTCGCGCAGACGCTGCGCCATTTCCAGCGGATGCGCCATGGGTTCGACCGCGGACGTGTCGACAGCATCCATCTGCGCGACCAGGTCGAGGATGCTGGAAAGATCACGGCCCAACGCCTGGGCTTCGTCTGTGCTGACGGCGAGGCGCGCCAGGTGCGCGATCTTTGCGACTTCGTCGGGGCTGAGCGACATGGGAATTTCACCGCCGGGTCGGGATTTCGGACAGGGCCGGGAAATTACCACAATCGTGCGGCAGGTCGAAACACTGCGGCCGGTGCGCGCTTGCCGTAACCCGGGGCCATTGCTAGATTAGCGCCCTTTCCGGACCACGAGTGTTCAGAATCTGGGTGCAAGCGCCCAGCTCACCCTCATAACAAGTCAATGGCAGCGCCACCCGCCTCCGGGTGCCGCGCCGGGCAGTGGAAGTCACAGCATGTTCCTTCGTCGTATACGCGGTCTCTTCTCCAACGACCTGTCGATCGATCTCGGCACCGCCAACACCCTAATCTATGCGCGCGATCAGGGCATCGTGCTGAATGAACCGTCGGTGGTGGCGATCCGCCAGGACCGCGGACCCGGCGGCCCGAAATCGGTGGCTGCGGTCGGCGAAGAAGCCAAGAAGATGCTCGGCCGAACCCCGGCCAACATCACCGCTATCCGGCCGATGAAGGAAGGCGTGATCGCCGACTTCACCGTGACCGAGAAGATGCTGCAGTACTTTATCCATAAGGTGCACGAATCGCGTTTGATCCGGCCCAGCCCGCGCGTGCTGGTGTGTGTACCCTGTGGCTCGACCCAGGTCGAGCGGCGTGCGATCAAGGAATCGGCGGCCGGTGCCGGTGCACGCGAGGTGTACCTGATCGAGGAGCCGATGTCGGCCGC
>JAGRHE010000286.1 GCA_020445165.1 Gammaproteobacteria bacterium | reverse complement strand
AAGAAGCGGCCCCAGGAAGGGTGACGCACGCTCATGGCCGACGATTGCCCCAAGTGCGAAGAGGGTCTGCCGCCGTGGATGGGTACCTTCGCCGACCTGATGTCGCTGCTGATGTGTTTCTTCGTGCTGCTGTTGTCGTTCGCGACCATCGATGCCGTGCGGTTCAAGAAGATGGCCGAATCGATGAAGGATGCCTTCGGCGTGCAGCGTGAGATCCCGGCCGCCGAAATCGTCATGGGCGTCAGCGTGATCAAGCAGGAATGGAGCCCGACGGTTGCCGAACAGGCGGTCATCACCGAGATCCGGCAGGAGACCAGCGAGGTGCAGAAGGAGCACCTCCAGATGAAGGACGGCGAGGGCGAGGCGAGCCAGCAGGCAGACCCGACTCCCGAACCGGTGCAGCAGGTCGATCAGCAGCAGCTGGAACAGCAGCAGGCGATAGAAGCTGCCAAGGAAGCGATCGAGAAGGACCTGGCCGAGCAGATGGCAGACCTGCAGGAGTCCCTGGAGGTCGAGATCGAACAGGGCCTGGTCACGCTGGAGAAGGAAGAGAACAGCATCATCATCCGGGTCCAGGAAAAGGGCTCGTTCGGTTCCGGCAGTGCGCGCCTCGATCCGGCCTTCAACGAGGTCATGGACCGCATCAGCGCAGTGCTGGCAAAAAAACCGGGCCAGATCACGGTTGCCGGCCATTCCGACAACATCCCGATCAGCACCGGTCGTTTCCGCTCCAACTGGGAATTGTCATCGGCGCGTGCCGTGACGGTGTTGCATTCGCTGCTACGCAACAAGGACATCGCCGAAGAGCGGGTCGTGGTGCAGGGGCTGGCCGACACCAAACCACTGGTCGAAAACGACACGCCGCAGAACCGGGCGCGCAACCGGCGCGTCGAACTGATCCTGCGGCGCGGGATCGACGTGGACTTCGGCGATCTGCAACAGATCGAACTCAAGTGAACGGGAGGCGGGCATGAGTGGTGACGCGCAACAGGCAGGTAAAGCCCAGGACCGGCGCAATTATTTTCGCGTCGATGACACGGTGCGCCTGAGCATCCGGCCGGTCCCGCCGGAGGAACTGGAAGCGCGGCTGGACGAACTCGATCACGACCTGGTCGGCAACTTCACCGTCCAGTCCAGCCTGGCCGCGATCACCGCCCAGATGTCGATGAGCCTGCGCCGGATCGAGAACCGCGATCCCGACCTGGCGGCTTACCTGCGCGCGATCGATCAGAAGATCGAAGTGCTCGGGCGGGCCTTCATCACCCAGGAACCGGAATTCCACGCCAAGCACGCTGTGCCGGCAAATCTCAGCGCCGGCGGCATGTGCGTCGGCGTCGACGAGGCCTACCCGCCCGGGACCGTACTCGAGATCCGCATGTTGTTGTTCCCGTCTTTCACCGGCCTGATGATCTACGGTCGCGTGATCGATACCGATCCGGCGACGGAGGAGACCGCCGGCGGGCGCTTCGCCCACGTCGCGCGGATCGAGTTCAGCCACATCCGCGAATCCGACCGCGAACTGCTGATCCGGCACCTGCTGCGTCGCCAGAGCCAGCAACTGCGCGATCGCCACGAAGAGGGTGAAGGCTGATGGTGCTGGAGAGGGAGACCCTGGCGCACGCGGTGGCCGCGGCACAAGAGATGCGTGTGCACGATCACGATCCCGAACTGGTCGCGCACTGGCTGCTGCAACTGCACGAGCGCTGCCAGGCCCTGGAGGAGCTGCTGCGTGTTACCGAACGCTACCTGGTGTTCGGCATGCCGGAGCAGGAGCTGGCGCAGATGGAGCGCCTGGTCGAAACGCTGCGTGAGCAGGAGTTCGCTTCGGGTGACGTCAACGAGGTTGCCGCCAGCCTGCCACTGTAAGTCCGGTGGCCGCTTGAAAGCGGCAATGCACGCCCATACCTGCCGATCGAGGGCAGCTCGGATTATTCGCCGTTCCAAAGCAAGCAGGAATCCATGGGTTTGATTTATCTGGTTCCCTGCCCATGCGGGACTGACGGCGGGTCAATCGTTCGAGGCCCCTGGTGTACCGCGGAAACGGCCCCGAGGCCGCTTCTCGCCGTGTTTCGGCGTGTGGTAAAATCCCGCGCATCAACGATTTTCGAGGGTATTGACATGCCTTTTTACGAATACCGCTGTGACAATTGCGGTCACGAGCTGGAAGCGATGCAGAAAATGAGCGACGCAGCACTGAGTGACTGCCCGGCATGTGAAACGCCGTCCCTGGTCAAGCTGGTGTCGGCGGCCGGCTTCCGGCTCAAGGGCGGCGGCTGGTACGAGACCGATTTCAAGAGTGGCAGCAAGAAGAATGTCAGCGAAGCCGCATCCGGCAGTGCATCCGGCCACACCTGTGGCAGCGGAGGCTGCAGCAGCTGCGGCTGACGGTCCGCCCGTCCCATACAAGTCCGAAACTAAGGGGCGCCCCGCACGTCGGGGCGCCTTGTTTTTATCACCTGAGAAGCCCCTATGCGCAGCCATTACTGTGGTGAAGTCAACACCGCCCACATTGATCAGACCGTCGAATTCAGCGGCTGGGTCAACCGTCGTCGCGACCATGGCGGCGTGATATTCATCGACCTGCGCGACCGCAGTGGCCTGGTTCAGGTGGTCTACGACCCCGACCTTCCGGACGTGTTCGCAACCGCCGAACAGGTGCGCAACGAGTTCGTCGTGCGGGTCAAGGGCCTGGTGCGTGCCCGCCCGGAAGGCACCACCAACCCCGACCTTCCGACCGGCGAGGTCGAGGTACTGGGCCGGGAGCTGGAGATTCTCAACCGGGCCGACACGCCGCCGTTCCAGCTGGACGAAGAAGACATGTCCGAAGAGCTGCGCCTGCGCTATCGCTACGTCGACCTGCGTCGGCCGGTGATGCAGGAACGGATCATGCTGCGTGCGAAGACCACGCGCACCCTGCGCCGCTTTCTCGACGACAATGGTTTCCTCGACATCGAAACCCCGATGCTGACCAAGGCCACGCCGGAAGGCGCGCGTGATTACCTGGTGCCCAGCCGCGTGCATGCCGGCAAGTTCTTTGCCCTGCCGCAGTCGCCGCAGCTGTTCAAGCAGCTGTTGATGATGTCGGGCA
>JAGRHE010000285.1 GCA_020445165.1 Gammaproteobacteria bacterium | reverse complement strand
GCTGATCCGCCGGCTGCATTCGCCGACATCGCGCGGGTACTGCGACCGGGCGGATTGTTGCTGTTCACCAGTTTTGGTCCGGACACGCTCAAGGAATTGCGCGCAGCCTGGTCTGCGGTCGATGGGCAAACGCATGTGCACGACTTCGTCGACATGCACGACTATGGCGACATGCTGATGCATGCCGGACTCGCCGACCCGGTCATGGACGTCGAACGCATGGCACTGACCTACGCCGACGCCATGCAGCTGATGCGTGAGATCAAGCTGATCGGTGCCGGCAATGCCAGCATGGGGCGCACACGCGGCCTGCTCGGTCGTCAGCGCATCGCCGCGGTCTGCGCCGCCTACGAACAGTTCCGCGACCGTGATGGCAGACTGCCGGTCAGCTACGAGGTGGTGCATGGTCATGCCTGGGCACCGCAGCAACGGCGCAGCGGCGACGAAACGCGGATTCCGTTGGATGTCCTGCGCCAGAGGCGACGGTGAGTCGCGGCCTGTTCGTCACCGGCACCGATACGGACTGCGGCAAGACCTTTGTTGCGGCCGAACTGATCCGCCGGATCCGAGCCACGGGTCTGCGGGTGGCGGGCTTCAAGCCGGTGGCCGCTGGGGCCGGTTTGAGTGACGGCGAATTGCGCAATGACGATGCCTTGACGCTGATGGAGGCCAGCGGACTTGCTTTGCCTCATCGCGCGGTCAATCCGTATTGCCTTGCGCCACCGGTGGCGCCTCATATCGCAGCTGCCGAGGCCGGTGTCGAGATCCGCTTGCAACCGGTTTTGGACGCCTACAGGCAATTGCTGGCGTTCAGTGACCTGGTCGTGGTCGAGGGCGCTGGCGGCTGGGCGGTGCCACTGGCAGACGGTTTCGACATGGCCGACCTCGCACTCGGTCTGGATCTACCGGTGTTGCTCGTGGTCGGCCTCCGGCTCGGCTGTATCAACCATGCCCGGCTCAGCGAGCAGGCCATCCTGGCCGGCGGGGCGCGCCTGGTGGGCTGGGTTGGCTCGCAGGTCGATCCGGCGATGCCACGCCTGGGCGAAAACCTGGACACGCTCGGGCGGCTGTTGTCGGTGCCGTGCCTGGGGGTACTTACCCGGGCGCCGTCGAAGAGCCTGGAGCAGGCACTCGACATACCGCGCCTGCTGGAGGCGCTCGGGGGCTAGCTCTGCTGCCGCGCGCTGACGTATGCGTACATGCTAATATTAGAGAAGTCAAATACCATAAATAGGTTTTTTGCTGATCCAGCTCAAATTTTCTTGGACCCGGTGCGGGCCGCGCGCTACCCTGCCCCCCGCGAAATTGACGCCCGGGCCGGAGCCTGTGCACGGCTGCGCATCGCATTCGCTGGGAAATCAAGTCGTTATGGTGACTTCCGACAACTGCCCCGACACCAACATACGTCGGGTGGTGATTCGACCGAATCGCTCGCTGAGCTGGCACCAGTCGATGTTGTTCCTGGCCGCGATCTCCGTGCCGCTGCTGCTGATCGCGGTGGTGTTGGCGACGCGCGGTTTCTGGCTGGTGCTGCCGTTTGCGGGTCTGGAATTGCTCGCACTCTACGCCGCCATGTACGTGGTCTCGCATGCTGCGCGGCGCTGCGAAGTGGTGTCGATAGGCGAGCGCCTGGTTACCGTCGAGAAGGGCAGGGACCGTGGCCGCTGTGGTGACAGCGGCGGGCCGCAGGAAAGGATCGAGTTCGCGCGTGGTTGGGTGCGGGTCGAACTTTCCAGGGCGCGCAGCCGGTGGTACCCGCAGAAGCTGTGGTTGGGTGCCTCGGGGCGGCGGGTCGAGATCGCGGAGTTCCTGGCCGAGGACGAAAAGGTGGAACTTGCGGCAGAGCTGAACCGGCTGCTGTCGGCATGAAAATTTTGCGCGTTGGCCTGGCGCCAGCGCGTTGACAGACAGATAACGAGAAATTTCGGGAGATCGAAGCTGTGAGAAATCTGCGAAAGCTGGCCGGCATCACGTCGGCGTTCCTGGCCACCGCGACGTCGGCCCACGCTGACTACGCACTCAACATGCGTGAAGGCGTGACCGCAACCAGCCAGAGTGTGTACGACCTGCACATGACGATCTTCTGGGTCTGCTGTGCGATTGGTGTTGTCGTTTTCGGTGCCATGATCTACTCGATCATCTATCACCGTAAATCGAAGGGTGCGGTTGCCGCCCAGTTCCACGAGAGCACCACCATGGAAATTCTGTGGACCGTGGTGCCGATCGTGATCCTGGTCAGCATGGCGATCCCGGCCACGACCACGCTGCTGGCGATGGAAGACACCAGTAATGCCGACATGTCGATCAAGGTCACCGGCCTGCAGTGGAAGTGGAAGTACGACTACGTCGACGGCGATGCGGCCGGCGTGTCCTTCATCAGCTCGTTGCACCCGAAGCACAATGAAGCGCGTCAGCTGGGCGCTGATCCTGACCTGTCCGGTTTCGGTAACGAGTACCTGCTCGACGTCGACAATCCGCTGGTAATCCCGACCGGCAAGCGGGTCCGCTTCCTGTTGACCGCGGCCGACGTCATCCATGCCTGGTGGGTGCCTGACCTGGGCTGGAAGAAAGACGCAATCCCCGGTTTCGTCAACGAGGCCTGGACCCAGGTGGACGAGCCTGGTGTGTACCGTGGCCAGTGCGCCGAGCTGTGTGGCAGGGATCATGGCTTCATGCCGATCGTGGTCGTCGCCAAGGCACCGGAAGATTATGCAAAGTGGGTCGCATCACAGAAAGCCGTTGCCGATGAGGCCGCTGCATCTGCGGATCGCGAGTGGACCAGGGACGAGCTGATGGCCAAGGGCCAACAGGTTTACAACACCACCTGTATGGCCTGTCACCAGGCCAACGGTCAGGGTCTGCCGCCGGCATTCCCGGCCATCGCCGGCAGCCCGATCGCGACCGGCGATCCGGCCGCGCACATCAATCTGGTGCTCAACGGCAAGGCTGGTACTGCGATGGCCGCCTATCGCGACGTGCTCAACGACGCCGATCTGGCTGCAGTCCTGACCTATCAGCGCAATTCATTCGGTAACGACGCCGGCATCATTCAACCCGCCGCGGTCAAGGCCGCCCGATAAGCTTCAAATCCTGGGAGAGTCTTCACCATGAGTACTGCTACAGCC
>JAGRHE010000284.1 GCA_020445165.1 Gammaproteobacteria bacterium | reverse complement strand
GCGCATGGTCGGTAACGACGCCGCACTGTCCGCCCGCCTGCTGCAGGTCGCCAACAGTCCCTTGTACCGCGGCCGTGTCGAGATCGACTCGATCCAGCAGGCGGTCACCCGGCTCGGCCTGAAGATGGTCCGCAGCCTGGTCGTCAGCCTGGCCATGAAGCAGATATTCCAGGCCTCGTCCGATGCATTGGATCGCCAGTTCCGCAAGGTCTGGGACGAAAGCCTGCAGGTCGCCGCCATCAGCCGGGTACTGGCAGGCAACGTGAGCGAGCTGGAGAACGAGCAGGCCCTGCTCGGTGGGCTGATCCACAACATCGGTGCCTTGCCGATCCTGACCAAGATCGACGAGCGCTACGGATTCTCGGCAGACGCCGACATGATCGACGAATTGATCAGGGAACTGGCACCGGACATCGGCGAACGCATCCTCAGACACTGGAATTTCGCCGAATCGCTGGCCAACATCCCGACTGCCTGCCAGGACCCTGGTTATGACCCCGGTCCGTTCCCGACCTACGCCGACATCGTATTGGTGGCGCGGCTGCAGAACCTTGCCGCCAGCCAGGGTATCCAGGATGACTGGTCAGCGATTCCCGCATTTGCCAAGGTCGGGGTCGAATCCGAAGTGATCATCGTCGACGTGGAGGGCCCTGCCGAAGAGATCGCCGAAGTACGCACCATGCTGGAAGGGTGAGCGCATGAGCAGCCCTTTCACCTGCCCCGTGCGCCTGCGATAATCCGGCACCTGTCCTTTCGCACCGGGTATCGGGGTGCCTGCCTTGCCGTCTGTTGCAGAACGCGATGACCCGCGTCCACTGATCGTCCATATCGTCTATCGCCTCCAGGTCGGCGGCCTCGAAAACGGCGTGGTCAACCTGGTCAACCTTATGCCGGAGGAACGTTACCGGCACGCGATCGTGTGCCTGAGCGAAACCACCGATTTCCAGCAGCGTATCCGGCGCAAGGATGTCGCCGTCTACGAGATCCACAAACGGCCGGGGCAGGATTTCGCTGCCTGGAAGCGACTCTACGACCTGTTCCGCCGGATCCGGCCGACCGTCGTCCACACCCGCAACATCGGCTGCCTGGAGGCACAGATCCCGGCCTGGCTGGCGCGCGTCCCCTGCCGGGTGCACGGCGAACATGGCTGGGACGTGAACGATCCCGACGGCAGCAATCGCAAGTACCGGCTCCTGCGCCGTCTGCATGCACCGCTGGTGCATCGCTTCATTGCCCTGTCGCGTGAACTCGAAAGCTACCTGCATGACTCGGTCGGGATCGGCGCCGCCAAGATCAGCCGGATCTACAACGGCGTCGACGACAGCCGCTTCTTTCCGGCGGACAGCAATGCCCTGCCCGAGGGCTTTCGCCAACCCGACAGCATCGTGTTCGGCACGGTCGGTCGGATGCACGGCGTCAAGGACCAGCTCAACCTGTGTCAGGCGTTCATCGCGACCTGTCGCGAACATCCAAATCTCGCCGCTCGCCTGCGACTCGTACTAATCGGCGACGGCCCCTTGCGTGAACCGGCCATGAGTTTGCTCGACGAGGCCGGGCTCGCTTCCCAGGCCTGGCTGCCGGGTAGCCGCAACGACGTACCGCAGATCATGCAGGCGCTGGACGTGTTCGTACTGCCATCGCTGGCCGAGGGGATCTCGAATACCATTCTCGAGGCCATGGCCTGTGGCCTGCCGGTGATCGCGACCGATGTCGGCGGCAACGGCGAACTGGTCATCGACAGCACTACCGGCGCGCTGGTGCCGGCCGCCGATCCGCTGACGATGGCCGAACGCATGGCCGCCTATGCGACCGATGGCGCAATGCGCCGTGCACACGGCGAAGCAGCGCTGCAGCGGATCAGTACATCATTCAGCATGCAGCGCATGCTCAGCGCCTATGCCGGCGTTTACGACGAACTCATGGAGCAGCGCGGTCTCGCGCACTGAAATCATATGTGCGGTATAGCCGGATTATTCGATACCCGTGACCAGCGTGTGCCCGACGAGGCACTGATCAGGCGCATGACCGATGCCCTGACCCATCGTGGTCCGGATGAATCCGGTTATCACCTCGAAGCGGGCATTGCCCTGGGCCACAGGAGGCTGTCGATCATCGACATCGCGAGCGGTCAGCAGCCGCTGCTCAGCGAGTCACAGGATGCCTGCATCGTGTTCAACGGCGAGATCTACAACTTCGTCGAACTGCGCGATGAGTTGAAGACACTGGGACACGTGTTCCGCACCCATTCGGACACCGAGGTGATCCTGCAGGCCTGGCAGGCCTGGGGAGCAGCCTGCGTCGAGCGCCTGCGCGGGATGTTCGCGTTCGCGATCTGGGACAAGCCGCACCGCCGCCTGTTCCTGGCGCGTGATCGCCTCGGGATCAAGCCGCTCTACTACGCTCTGCTGCCGAACGGTCATTTCGTGTTCGGTTCCGAACTCAAGGCGCTGTTGCCACATCCATCACTGCCGCGCGAACGCGATCCCCGTGCGATCGAAGAATACTTTGCCTACGGCTACGTACCGGAACCGCGCAGCATCTTCAGTGCGGTGCGCAAGCTTCCGCCAGGGCACACGCTGTTGATCGAGATGGGGCAACGCTCGCTGCCGCGCGCCAGCCAATACTGGGATATCCCGTTCGCCGACAACGGGATGCAGGACATGGCCAACGCCGAGCAGGAGCTGATCGAACGCCTGCGCGAAGCGGTCGACATCCGCCTAGTCGCCGAAGTACCGCTGGGTGCCTTCCTGTCCGGCGGTGTCGATTCCAGTGCCATCGTTGCGCTGATGGCAGGCATGATCGACCAACCGGTCAAGACCTGTGCAATCGGCTTCGATGTTCCCGAGTACGATGAATCGAGCTATGCGCAGCAGGTGGCCGAGCGCTATCACACCGATCATCGCCTGGACATCGTCAAGGGCGACGACCATGAGCTGGTCGATCGCCTGGGTTGGCTTTACGACGAGCCGTTCGCCGACAGTTCGGCGATGCCGACCTACCGCGTCTGCGAGGCGGCCCGCCGCCGGGTGACGGTCGCGCTGTCCGGTGACGGCGGCGATGAGAACCTGGCCGGTTACCGGCGCTATCGCATGCACATGGCCGAAGAGCAGTTGCGCAGCCGCCTTCCGCTGGGACTGCGGCG
>JAGRHE010000283.1 GCA_020445165.1 Gammaproteobacteria bacterium | reverse complement strand
TTCTCGAAGGTGTACTTCGGCCTGCGCAACGAAGACACCTCGGGTGACAGCAACGAACTGTCGGTCGACGGTCCGGGTTACGTACGCCCGGGCATCGGCGGCTTCCTCGGCGCGACCGAGGCGACCCGCGAAGTCGCTATGGACAACTGGCTGATCAGCCCGCTGCAGACGGCGCTGGCGATCTTCCTGATCGCCGCACTGATGTTCCGCTCGGTCATGGTGTCGGCCATGCTGACGGTGACCCTGTTCATAACACTGTTCGCGCAGTACGGCCTGGGCGGGTATTTCACTTCGGTCGAGAACTGGTCGGGCAACCTCGCCTTCCACCTGCTGGTCACGCTGTCGATCGCCATGGGTCTTGGCGTCGACTACGGCATCTACATGATCTCGCGGCTGCGCGAGGAGATGCAGGCCACTGATGGAAACTGGGCGCAGGCGCTGCGCAACACACAGAACACCACCGGTTCGGCCGTCATCGTGTCCATCATCGTCCTGCTCGGCAGCTTCATCCCGCTGGTCGGCACGACCCTGGCCAACACCTGGGGCCTTGCCGTGTACATCGGCTGGGCGTTGATCATCGACGTGTTCACAGCACTGATGCTGCTACCCCTGATGGTCAAGTGGTTCAAGCCGAAGTACGTGTTCGGACCTTACTGACGCGTGGCGAACGCCCTCCCGGTGACGAGAGGGCCTCGATAGAGATCGAACCCCGGCCGCTGGCCGGGGTTCTTGTTTTTGCGCTCGTCGGGAATAGGACGCAGAGTTCGCAGAGGAGACGCAGAGAACGCTGAGACCAACAGGTTCGTTTTCAAGGATGATTCAGCCCTCAGGCCACCCGGAAAATCTCTGTGCTCTCTGCGTCTTCTTCGCGTCCTCTGCGTCCCTGGCCGCCAATCCCCCTTCAGCCAGCGGTATGCAACGCGTTCATCGCCTTCTGCAGGTCGCCCGCGAGCACCTTGTCCCACACGGACAAGGCTGCCGCGAGCGCATCATCGATCGCCTGCTGTTCATCCCTGCCCGCGCGTGACAGTACATGACCGACGACGGCCTCGCGATGACCGGGGTGACCGATGCCGATGCGCAGACGATGGAAATCGCGACTGCCGAGTGCCGCACAGATGTCGCGCATGCCGTTGTGCCCACCGTGCCCGCCACCGGTCTTCAGGCGCGCCACACCGGGTTCGAGGTCGAGCTCATCGTAGGCGACAAGCAGTTCCGCCGGCGCAATACGATAGAAGTTGCACAACGCGGCCACGGCGCGGCCGCTATGGTTCATGAACGTCGTCGGCTTGAGCAACCAGCAGTCGCCACCGGCCGCATCGAGCCGTCCCAACTCACCGGAAAACTTGTTCTCGGCACGCAGCACGACCCCATGTTCGCGCGCCAGCAGGTCGACGAAACGAAAACCGGCGTTGTGCCGGGTATCCTCGTACTTGGCCCCGGGATTGCCGAGACCGACCACACATCTGATCGCACCCATTGCAGACTCTCCAATGAAAACGGCGGCACGAGGCCGCCGTTCGACTGCTGACGATCCCTGCGGACCGCAGGCATCACTCCTCGGTCGGTTCACCCTCGGCCGCGGTTTCCTCTTCATCGGAACCGCCGCGCGGTGCGTGAATCGAGACCACGGCGGTATCGTGCTCGGCCGGATCCCCGTGGCTCAGTGCAACCAGTGTGACACCGGCAGGCAGCGTGAGCTCGGTCAGGTGGACCACATCGCCGATCTGCATCGAGCCGACATCGACCTGGATGTATTCGGGCAGGTCCTTGGCTTCGCAAAGCACCTCAACATCGGTGATGGTGTGCGAGATCTGGCCACCGGCCTTCACGCCAGGGGCGGTGCTCTCGTTCACGAAGTGCAGCGGCACGGTCATCTTGATCGTTTCGCCTTCGACCACGCGCAGCAGATCGAGGTGGGTCACAAACGGCTTGGCCGGATGACGCTGAACGTCCTTGAGCACCACTTTCTGCGACTGGCCATCGACATTAACGGTCAGGATGTGCGAGTAGAATGCCTCGTGATCGAGATGCTGCAGCAGCTCGTTGTGCCTGGTTGCGAACATCTCGGGGTCCTTGCCACCACCGTAGATGATGCCCGGTACCATGCCGTCGCGACGCAGGCGGCGGCTCGCACCCTTGCCCTGATCGCTACGGGAGACCGCGGCAATTTCAAAATTTTCTTGCATGTCTGTATCTCTCTAAAAATATCAAAATGCCGGCAGCCCGCGACCAGGCATACCGGACCAGATCGGCGGGTTACCCCGCCACCACCGTCAGTCCACGAACAGCGAACTGACCGATTCCTCGTTGTTGATCCGGCGGATCGACTCGGCCACCAGGCCGGCGATCGACAAGGATCGGATCTTGCTGCATGCAGCCGCATCCTCGCGCAGCGGGATCGTGTTGGTGACCACGAGCTCGTCCAGCTGCGACGACTCGATGTTGGCCACCGCCGGCCCCGACAGCACCGCATGCGTACAGTAGGCAACCACCTTCGACGCGCCATGACTCTTCAACGCCGCGGCCGCCTTGCACAGGGTGCCGGCCGTGTCGACCAGGTCGTCGACCAGGACGCAGGTGCGGCCCTCGACGTCACCGATGATATTCATCACCTGCGCCACGTTCGCCTTCGGCCGGCGCTTGTCGATGATCGCCAGGTCGGCGTCATCCAGACGCTTGGCCAGCGCACGTGCGCGCACCACGCCGCCTACGTCGGGCGACACGACCATCAGGTCGTCGTACTTCTGCCGCCAGATATCACCCAGCAGGATCGGCGACGCGTAGACGTTGTCGACCGGGATATCGAAAAAGCCCTGGATCTGGTCAGCATGCAGATCCATGGTCAAGACCCGGTCGGCGCCGGCGGTGCCGATCATCTTGGCTGCCAGGCGCGCAGTGATCGGTACGCGTGCCGAACGCGGACGACGATCCTGTCGCGCATAGCCGAAATACGGGATCACGGCCGTCACCCGGCGCGCAGACGACCAACGCAGGGCATCGATCATGACCAACAATTCCATCAGGTTGTCGTTGGTCGGCTCGCAGGTCGGCTGCACCACGAACACGTCGCGACCGCGCACGTTCTCCTGGATTTCGACCATCGATTCGCCATCGCTGAACTGGCCGACAGCCGCCTTGCCCAGCGGTATGTCGAGATAGCTCGCGATATCCGCCGTCAGCTGCGGATTGGCGTTGCCCG
>JAGRHE010000282.1 GCA_020445165.1 Gammaproteobacteria bacterium | reverse complement strand
AGGCCGTAACCGAAGGTGAAACGGTTCGGCACCAGGAAGTCGACACTGAAATGGCCGAACGCCCGCAGACAATGCACCGCCAGCGCGCAACTGGTCGCACCGTCGGCATCGAAATCGCCGACGATCAGGATGCGTTCATCTTTTTCCATGGCCGCTGCCAGGATGTCCACGGCGTCTTCCAGGCCGGCCATCCGGTCGGGGGGTATCAGCGAAGTGAGTTCCCGTTCGAGTTGCTCTGCCCGCTCGATCCCGCGGCGCCGGTAGATCCGCCA
Organism: Gammaproteobacteria bacterium; assembly: GCA_020445165.1. The sequence goes on along the minus strand of JAGRHE010000282.1, from coordinate 2,938 downwards.
CAACAACGGAGAAAGCCCGGCAGGACAGCTGTCTTGATCAGACGAACCGTCGGTGGGGATGCGGATGATCGAGGCTGGCATCGGCTTGATGGATGGTGACCGGAATGGTCCAGAGCATACCAGCTGGGACTGCTATCATGAGCACCCGGCCACTTCATCCATGTGCATGTTTCGTCGCATCGACCCGTTTTGGCAAATCGCGCCCGAACCGTTCCCCGCCGGCGATCTGGTCGTCGACGTGTGGCGCCTGCCGCCGCTGGCGGACGAGTCGCTACCGCTGCGCGAGCAGGCACACCGCGCACGCTCAGCGCTGCTGGCGATGTATGTCGGGGTACCTGCCGACGCACTGCGGATCGATTGCCGGCCGGGCGGCAAACCGTACCTGCGTCCCCCCCTGGACGATCTCGAGTTCAACCTGAGCCACTGTAATGACCTTGCCCTGCTGGCGGTCAGCCGGGCAATCCCTTTGGGCATCGATGTCGAAGGGGAACGCAAACTGTCGGACCCACTGCGCCTGGCACGCCGGGTGTTCGATGAGCAAAGCCTGGCCAGCCTCTTGGCCACGCCGCAGCCGCAACGCAGTCAGAAATTCATCGAACTGTGGACCTGGATGGAGGCGCGGCAGAAGGCGCTGGGTCGGGGAATTTTCGCGGACAGCGTCGACCCGGCGACGGTCCATAGTCTCAGTTTCCCGGCTGGCAGCCGACATGTAGCATGCCTGTCGCTGACGCGGCCGGTGGACACCGCTGCGTTGCGCTTCTTCGAACTGGCAAAGTCGGCTGCCCCTTCATCGTGAAGCGGGCGCAGCCAGCCGTTATCATTGGCGCCCTCGAACAACTCCAACAATGGCAATTGGGAAGCTATGAACCCTAAATCGATTCTTGTCACCGGCGGCGCCGGCTACATCGGCAGTCATACGGTGCGCCAGCTCGGTGAAGCCGGGGAACGTATCGTCACCCTCGACAACCTGTCCAAGGGATTCCGCGAAAACGTGCTGTTCGGCGACTTCGTCGAAGGCGATACCGCCGACCGGCGCCTGGTCAGCGAGGTGTTGCGCGAGCACGAGGTCGACACGGTGATTCACTTTGCCGCGCACACCATCGTGCCGGAATCGGTTTCCGATCCGCTCAAGTACTACCGCAACAACACCTGCGCGACGCGCAACCTGCTCGAATGCTGCGTCGAGGCCGGCGTACGGCATTTCGTGTTCTCGTCGACCGCTGCCGTGTACGGCACGCCGGAGTCGCAGCAGTGCTGGGAGGACACACCGACCCAGCCGATCAACCCGTACGGCATGTCCAAGCTGATGACCGAGCACATGTTGCGCGATCTTGGGGCGGCCAGCGACCTGCGCTACGTGATCCTGCGCTACTTCAACGTTGCCGGATCGGATCCAGAGGGTCGGATCGGGCAATCCACCCCGGGCGCGACCCTGCTGATGAAGGTTGCTGCCGAGCACGCGGTGGGCAAGCGTGACGCCCTTTACATCTTCGGCACCGATTACCCGACGCCTGATGGCACCGGCATCCGCGACTACATTCACGTCGACGACCTGGCCGATGCGCATCTGAAGGCGATCGATTACCTGCGCGCCGGCGGCGAATCCCAGATCCTCAATTGCGGCTATGGCCATGGCTACAGCGTGCGCGAGGTGCTGGACATGGTGCAGAAGGTGCACGGCAAGCCGCTCAACATCATCGAGGAAGGCCGCCGTGCCGGTGATCCGCCGGCCCTGATTGCCGGTGCCAACCGCGTGCGCGAGGTGCTTGGCTGGGTGCCGAAGTACGACGACCTCGAAGAGATCGTGCGCAGCTCGTTGAACTGGGAGCACACCTTGGCTGCGCGTGACGCATGAACGACCTGCAGATCCTGACCCTGGCGATCGTTCAGGGTGTGACCGAGTTTCTGCCGATATCCAGTTCGGCACACCTGATCTTGGCACCCTACCTGTTCGGGTTCGACGACCAGGGCCTGGCGTTCGACGTTGCCGTGCATCTGGGTTCGCTGATCGCGGTGATCAGTTACTTCCGACGTGATATCTGGCAGATCGCCCAAGCCTGGATCACTTCTCTACTGCCAGGCGGCGAGGCCAATAGCCATAGCCGTCTCGGCTGGGCGGTGATCATTGGCACGATACCGGTCGTCATCGGTGGTCTGCTCCTTAAATCGCTGGTCGAAGGTGAGCTGCGCGCGCCGTGGGTGATCGGTGTCACCACGATATTGTTCGGCCTGCTGCTGGGCTGGGTCGACCTGCGTTCGCGGCGGGCACGGGAACTCGACACGCTGAGCCTGCGCGACGCCCTCCTGATCGGAGCCAGCCAGGTGCTGGCCCTGATTCCCGGCACCTCGCGCTCGGGCATCACCATGACTGTCGGCCTGTGGCTCGGATTCAGTCGTGATGCGGCGTCCCGGTTCTCGTTCCTGCTCGCGATCCCGACCGTGCTGGCCTCGAGCATCCTGGTGACGCGCGACCTGGTCGCACTCGATGCACCCGTCGACTGGGGCTCTCTCGGACTCGGCGTGCTGCTTTCCGGTATCGCCGCCTACCTGGCCATCGCCCTGTTCCTTCGCTTCATCGAACGCATCGGCATGTGGCCGTTCGTGATCTATCGCTTGCTGCTGGGCGGGATCATCTTCGCGTTGATCTGGCTGTGATCGTCGCGGCCTCAGCCCTCATGACTTGGCATCGGCCAACAGCTGGCGGACGAACTCGACCGGGATTGCGTACGTGATTCCGGACGGCTTCTGGATCACCGCCTCCTTGGTTTCCTTGACGAACACGCTGTTGATGACACCGATGACAGCACCCGTGTCCTGCTCGTAGACGGGGCTGCCGCTGTTGCCCGGATAGGCGGTTGCATCGAGCTGGAGGACGTCGAAGGGATCACGCATGGCCCGGATCATCTTCGCGCTGAGCGTGCGTGAGCCGAGTTGCGGA
>JAGRHE010000281.1 GCA_020445165.1 Gammaproteobacteria bacterium | reverse complement strand
AGACTTGCGGGGATTTTTTTTGCCCCTCGCCGGCCCCTCACTCGCCTTCGTTTCCACCCCAGGAATCGCGCAGCGACACGACCCGGTTGAACACTGGCGCACCGGGCCGGCTGTCGACCGCGTCGACGCAGAAATAGCCCTCGCGCTCGAACTGGAAACGCTCGCCGGCAGACGCATCCGCCAGGGCCGGTTCGACCATGCAATCACGCAGCACGCGCAGCGAATCGGGATTGAGATCGTCGACGAAATCGCCGCCCTTACCCGGGTTCGCAGACGTGAACAGGCGATCGTACAGGCGCACCTCGGCGCGCTGACCGAGGCTGGCGGATACCCAGTGGATCACGCCCCGCACCTTGCGCCCCTCGGGGTTCTTACCCAGCGTATCCGGGTCGTAGGTGCAGCGCAGTTCGATGATCTCGCCGTCTTCGTCCTTGATCGCTTGGTCGCAGCGGATCACGTAGGCGTTGCGCAGGCGCACCTCGCCATCCAGGACCAGGCGCTTGTACTTCTTGTTCGCTTCCTCGCGGAAGTCGGCACGATCGATGTACACCTCGCGCGTCAGAGAGACCTCGCGCGACCCCATCGATTCATCCTTGGGATGGTTGCCGGCCGGAAGCGTCTCGACCCGGTCTTCATCGAAGTTCGTGATGACGAGTTTCAGCGGATCGAGTACTGCCATGCGCCTCGGTGCGGACGTATCCAGGTGACTGCGGATGCTGTTCTCGAGCACACCCATCTCAACAGTGCCCTCGGACTTGGTCACACCGATCGCTTCACAGAAATGCCGAATGGCTTCCGGCGTGTAGCCACGCCGACGCAGGCCGGCAATGGTCGGCATGCGCGGGTCATCCCAGCCCGACACGTGTTCTTCCTGCACCAGCTGGGTCAGCTTGCGCTTGCTCATCACCGTGTATTCGAGATTCAGCCGCGAAAACTCGATCTGACGCGGATGACAATCGATGCTGATGTTGTCGATCACCCAGTCGTACAGGGGTCGATGATCCTCGAACTCGAGCGTGCACAGGCTGTGCGTGATGCCTTCGATCGCATCTGAGATCGGATGCGTGTAGTCGTACATCGGGTAGATACACCAGGCATCACCGGTCTGGTGATGTATCAGCCCATGCCGGATCCGGTAGAGGGTTGGGTCACGCAGGTTGATGTTCGGCGAAGCCATGTCGATACGGGCACGCAATGTGCGGGTGCCATCGGCGAACTCCCCGGCGCGCATGCGCGCGAACAGGTCGAGGTTCTCCTTGATGGGACGATCGCGATATGGGCTCGGGCGACCCGGCTCGGTCAAAGTGCCGCGATACTCGCGCACCTGCTCGGCATTCAGATCGCACACAAAGGCTTTGCCGGCGCGGATCAGCTCGACAGCGTAGTCGTACAACTGCTCGAAATAGTCGGATGCAAACCGCAGCTGCGACCATTCGTAACCCAGCCACTGAACGTCATGCTTGATTGATTCGACGAATTCCTCTTCCTCCTTGGCCGGATTGGTATCGTCGAAACGCAGATTGCAGCTACCGGGGAAATCTTTCACCAAGCCGAAGTTCAGCACGATCGACTTGGCATGGCCGATGTGCAGGTATCCGTTCGGCTCCGGCGGAAAACGCGTGCAGATGCTCGCATGCTTGCCCGTCGCCAGGTCATCCTTGATGATCTGGCGGATAAAGTTGGTCGGCGTGGCACTCTCGCCCGTCATTGATTGAAACCCCTGCTTGCGAAAGGAAACAGGGGCTAACCCCTGCCCTGGATGTGTGCGACCGCGGCATCGATCCGCCGCAGCGTGGCCGTCTTGCCAACCAAGTGTAAGGTCAGATCGAGATCCGGAGAAGGCGCACCGCCGGTGGCGGCGACACGAAGTGGCATGGCCACCTTGCCGAACCCGACACCCAGTTCCTCGACCGTATCGGCGATCACCTGGTGGATGCTTTCCCGCTGCCAGTCACCCAGGGCAGCGAGTTTGTCGCGAACCACTGCGAGCGCCTGGTCGGCACCGTCCTTGAACGCCTTCTTGGCCGCGCCGGGTTCGATGTTGTCGAAATCCTGGTAGTAGAAGCGACACAGGTCGGCCAGTTCGACCAGGGTGCCCGCGCGTTCGCGCTGGGCATCGATTACCTGGGCCAGCGGTGCACCGCCAGCAGTTGACACGCCATCGGCCGCCAGAAACTCACCGACCAGCCCAGCCAGACGATCGAGATCGGCCTGCTTGATGTACTGCTGGTTCAGCCATACCAGTTTCTCGGTATTGAATGCCGACGGCGAGCGGTTGACGTCATCGAGGTCGAACAGTTCGATCATTTCGTCGCGGCTGAACAGCTCCTGGTCGCCATGTGACCAGCCGAGTCGCACCAGGTAGTTCAGCAGGGCCTCGGGCAGGTAGCCGTTCTCCTTGTACTGCATCACGCTGACCGCGCCATGCCGTTTCGAAAGACGCGCACCGTCATCACCCAGGATCATCGGCACGTGACCAAAGGCCGGCACCGTCCAACCCAGTGCGCGAAACATATTGATCTGGCGCGGCGTGTTGTTGATGTGATCGTCGCCACGGATCACGTGCGTGATCTCCATGTCGTGGTCGTCAACCACCACCGACAGGTTGTAGGTCGGCGAGCCGTCTGTACGGCGGATGATCAGGTCATCGAGTTCAGAATTGTCGACCACGATGCGACCGCGGATCAGGTCCTCGATCACCACCTCGCCCAGCTGTGGATTACGGAAACGAATCACGTGCGGCTGCGAGCCATCGATGTCGCGCTCGCGGCAGTGCCCGTCGTAACGCGGCTTCTGCTTGTTCGCCATCTGCTCTTCGCGCAGCGTATCGATCCGTTCCTTGCTGCAGGTACAGCGGTAGGCATGTCCCTGGGCCAGTAGCTCGTCAATCACGGCGTTGTAGCGATCAAAACGCTCGGTCTGGTAGTAAGGCCCTTCGTCGTGATCCAGGCCCAGCCAGGCCATCCCCTCGAGGATCGCCTCGACCGATTCCCGGGTCGAGCGCTCCAGGTCGGTATCCTCGATGCGCAGCACGAACTGCCCACCGTGGCGGCGGGCATAGAGCCAGGAAAACAGGGCCGTGCGGACGCCGCCGACGTGCAGGTAGCCCGTCGGGCTGGGCGCGAAACGTGTCTTGATAGTCATGGGAAACCGGTCGCTCGAACGAAGCGGCGAATTCTAGCAAGCCTGACGCGATTGACCAGCACCGCCACACCTTCTAATATCCGCCTTCCCTGCACTCAGGGGCGCGTAGCT
>JAGRHE010000280.1 GCA_020445165.1 Gammaproteobacteria bacterium | reverse complement strand
TCGATACCCGGCTCGAGTGGAAGTTCGATCGTGTCGTCGAGGAGCGCAACGCTCTGGTCTCGGAACTGTCGCGCAGCTACCGCCTGTTGACCGACTTTGCGCGCGAGCAGGATGCAGTCGCACAACTGGACCCACGCGAGCTCGCCTTGCTGGGGCGCAAGCTGTACGCAGCACTCGACAAACGACCGGGCAAGGTCGACCGGGTCAATCCCGGGATCTCGCGCGATCTGTCCGAACGGACACTCTGGCTGAAGCGCGTCGCCGACCAACCAGTGCGCTGGCAGCTGTTCCTGCATCCGCCGGAACAACTGCCGCACACGCCAGCCAAGACCAGTATCAGCCTGGTCGAGATCCTGACATGGCTGCACCTGAACGGCATCTGCGAGCGCAGCACCCAGATGCACTACCTGCCGAAACCGGTCGGCTATGGTGAACCGGAACAGGACAAGATTCTCAAGACACTGCGCAAATGTGTGCCGCGCAAGAACGAGGGCGACGGCACATTGGAGGCATATGCGGATATCGCGCGCGGCCAGCGCTCGGTATGGTTCGTCAACGTCGCCGAAAACCCGCTCGCCAGTCATGCCGATGCCGGTTACCAGTTGATCAGCGAACGTGTCGACGCCTTGAGTTTCGGTGCCGCACACGAATGCCTGGTGGCGAATATCGAACACCTGTGCTTCACCACCTGGGGAGAGGTCCGCATCGAACGCCATGCCGACGGCGCCGATGGCCTGCTCGACTGCCTGTGCCGCTACCTCGAGTTGTTCTCACCACACCAGTACCCGCCGGCGCCGGTCGACGCATTCAGCTTTTCGTCGACCCGGGGAGAGGCAATTGCACGTCGCGTGGCCCGCCTGGTGCAGACAGTCGCGGAAACCTTTCACCGTATCGGCACCGGGACCCGCTACATACTTCGCATCGCAGATCACTACTACCAGGTGCACTACAGCAACGAACACTACGCCTGGGCGCCGATCGGCGACTTCACCGACCTGGAGCAGCATCTGGCCGAATCGCTGAACCGATTCCTGCCGACCCGGATCGACCGTCTCAGCATGCCCGACTCGCCGTTGCCGGCATTGATGATGCGCAACGTGGAAGGTGTGATTCAGGTGTTCTACAGCGTCGGCGACCAGGGTATCCAGTTGTACCTGTTCGACGAGTGCGGATCGTTGTTCCAGCAGTGGGTACCGGGTGCGGACGAGTATCACCTGATGGTCCAACAACGCCGTTTTCTCGATACCGTGACGGTGCAGCAGATGCTGACATCGCCGGCCGCCGCTGCCGACAGCGCGCCCCGCTATGCGCGCGTGAGCCAGCAGAGCAACGGCGACTGGCAGGTCACCCCGGTGCGCGTGCCACACACCAAGATCACCGAGCGCACCGAGCTGATTCTCGCGGTCAATCCGGGGCAGCGCTTGCAGGATGGTTTCCGCCTGCAGTTCGGCAACCGTGAATTCGACTCGCTGGTTCTGGGTGACTCGCTGTACGGGGAGGTCGCCAACCACCTGCGCGATCTGCGCCGTGATGCCACACCCTACCCGGTCTACCTGACTGGGGTGATCGGCGCCGAGGGCAGGATCGGTGGCCCGTGCCGCCTGATGGACCTGCTGCGGCTCAAAACCCAGGTCGAGCGGCGCATCGCGGCAGCGATGCGCTGAAAACAGCGCGCAAGGAACCCAAACGTGACCAGGAGGTCAAATTTGGCTATTGGGTTGCGCTAATATCCGACGCATCCACGACTTCCATTCGGTCAACCGGGAATACCGCCATGCATCCGAACAAACTCGCCATTGTCCTCGTCGCCGCATCCACGCTGGTTTTGAGCGGCTGTCAGACCACCAAGGAACAACAGGGCAACCTGATCGGTGCGATCGCTGGCGGCGTGCTCGGCAGCAAGGTCGGCGGCGGCAGCGGACGCATCGCCGCGACCATCGCCGGTACCCTGCTCGGCGGTTACATCGGCGGCAACATCGGCCGCCAGATGGACGACGGCGACCGTTATCGTGCCGGCGAGGCACTCGAGGCCACGCCGACCTACCAGAGCAGCAGTTGGCAGAACCCCGACAACGGCAATTCCTATTCGGTTACACCGACCCGCACCTACTACGACGGCTCACGCCCATGCCGCGAGTACACCACCGAGGCCTGGATCGACGGACGCCGCGAAACGGTGACCGGCAATGCCTGCCGCCAGTCGGATGGCACCTGGATGGCATCCAACTGACAGCCACGGCGGTTTATACTCGGCGCTCTGATGTCCTGGGGAGGCCGAGATGGTCCGACGCCTGACCGCGCTGGCTGGCGCATTGCTGTTGATGTTCACGCTCGGCTGCGGCACCAAGGGGCCGCTGTACCTGCCATCGCCCCCCGCTGACAAGCCGGGCGCTGCCGACGATGCGCGGCAAGACTGACCGTCAATGGACCACTTCCACTACCACGACGGTGTCCTGCACGTCGAGAACGTCCCCCTGTCGACGATTGCCGAGCGTTTCGGCACGCCGTGCTACGTGTACTCGCGGGCCACGCTGGAACGCCACTGGCACGCCTTCGACGATGCCTTCGCCGGCCATCCGCACCTGGTGTGTTTCGCGGTCAAGGCCAACTCCAACCTCGGCGTACTGAACACCCTGGCCCGGCTCGGTTCGGGCTTCGATATCGTCTCGGGCGGTGAACTCGAACGTGTGCTCGCGGCCGGCGGCGACCCAAACAAGGTCGTGTTCTCCGGCGTTGGCAAGCAGGCCGGCGAGATGCGACGTGCACTCGAAGTCGGCATCCGCTGCTTCAATATCGAATCGGCCGCCGAACTCGAACGTCTGAACGAGGTTGCCGGCAACATGGGCAGGGTCGCGCCGGTCGCACTGCGGGTGAATCCCGACGTCGATGCGCAGACCCATCCCTATATCTCGACCGGTCTGCGCGAGAACAAGTTCGGCGTGGCGATCGACGAGGCCGTTGCGCTGTACCAGCGTGCGCAGAACCTTCCGCATATCCACGTCTCTGGCGTCGATTGTCATATTGGCTCCCAGCTGACAAAGCTGGCACCGTTCCTGGACGCCCTCGACCGCGTGCTGGCACTGGTCGATCGCCTTGCCGGCGACGGCATCAAGATCGATCACCTCGACCTGGGCGGCGGCCTCGGCGTGCGCTACAACGACGAGACACCTCCCGACCCGGCCAGCTATGCGCAGGCATTGCTCGCCCGCCTGCAGGACCGGCCATACGAGATCTTCATCGAACCCGGACGCGCGATC
>JAGRHE010000027.1 GCA_020445165.1 Gammaproteobacteria bacterium | reverse complement strand
AGCTGACGAACAGCGTTCACCTGGTGCGATGATGGATGACACCGGCGACCGCCCGCGGCTGTTGGTGCTGACCTCGACCTTCCCGCGCTGGGCAGACGACCATGAACCACCATTCGTCTACGAACTGTGCCACCAGCTCATCGACCGTTTCGCGATCACCGTGATCGCACCGCATGCCCCGGGCAGTGCCACGCGTGAAAACCTGCATGGCATCGACGTCGTGCGTTTTCGCTATGCGCCCGAACGCTGGGAAAAGCTGGCTTATGCCGGCGGCATACCGACCCGCCTGCGCCGCATGCCGTGGCTGTCGCTGCTGGTGCCCGGCTTCATGCTGGCCATGCTGTTCGCCGGCTACCGCCAGCTGCGTTCCGGAAAACCGCAGGCCGTGCATGCCCACTGGCTGATTCCCGGAGGACTGGTCGGCGCGTTGCTTACACGCGTCTCGCGCAACCGGCCACGCCTGCTCATCACCGCCCACGGCGGTGACATTTATGGCCTGCGTGGCCGGCTCGCAACACTTATGAAACGCTGGGTTCTGACGCGCGCCGACCAGGTGACGGTGGTCAGCGCCGCCCTGGCCGATGCGGCCGCCGCGCTGGGCTGCCCGCCACAGCGAATCTCCGTACTGCCGATGGGTACAGACCTCACCACGACCTTCGTCCCGCAAAAACCAGAGGAACCGGCCGGGACCCGGGTTCTGCGGTCCGTTGTATATGCCGGGCGCCTGGTCGACAAGAAGGGAATCGACACCCTGCTGCAGGCCAGTGCGATCGTGCTTGAGAAGCTGCCCGGGCTCCGCCTGACCATCGCCGGCCACGGACCGGCATTGGAACAACTGCGGGCACTGAGCCGCGAACTCGGCATCGAACGGCAGGTTGAATTCACCGGACCTTACCGCATCGCTGATCTACCGCGACTGTATGCGGATGCCGAACTCGCCGTGTTTCCCTTTCGCATGGCGCAGGGCGGTGACCAGGACGGCTTCGGACTCGCGCTGGTAGAGGCCATGGGTTGCGGCGTACCGGTCGTCGGCAGCGACATCGCCCCGCTCGATGACCTGTTGATCGATGGTGTGACCGGCTTGCGCGCGACCGCCGATGACGCGAACGCCTTTGCTGCAGCGATCATCGCCAGCCTCGACGATCCGCCGGGCGCCCTCGACCGGGCCCGGGCAGCACGCAGCAACGTCCTGCGTCGTTACGACTGGCCGGTGATCGCGGCGCGCTATGCGGAACTTCTGCTGGGAAAGTAAACGCCTAACGACGCTGAGCCGCCCCGGCCATGAAACTGAGCGCGGCGGCCAGCTGCACGGCCCCGGCACGCAGGACCCATGGCACGCGGGCGCTGCCAACCAGTCTCGATACCAGCGCGGTTGCATGCTCTGCCGTCACTGAACCGAGCTTGCGCATCACGCCGGCGACGATACGCGGGTGCATATCAGGGTCGATCCGGGCATACGACAGGCGCGCATAGCTGCGTGGATGACGGGCCCGGAAAATCGGCGCCGAATAGGCCGCTGCTTCATGCAGGCGGCGGCAGTAGGTGGCAACCGAGTAACCGGCGCTGTGACGCACCGCTGCGCCGCGCTCGTAGCGCGGCTCGACACCGAGTGCGAGCAGGCAGGCGACCAGGTCGCGGTCTTCGAAGCCGTAATGCCGGTACGATTCGCAGAAGCCCCCGGCCTCATCGAACAGGTCCCGGCGCAGTAACAGGTTGCCGGTTGCAATCGCCCGCAGGTGATCACCACTGACCGCCGCCGCGTCACGCTGTCGCTCCACCTTTTCCAGGTAGCGCCGCCAGAAGGCATCGTTGGCCGAATCCGCTTCGATCGGGCCGTAGGCGAGAATCGCACCGGCGGCAGCCTGTTCGAGCATGCGGGTAAAGTAATCGGGATCACGCGGGCGACAATCGGCGTCCATGAACAACAGGTAACACGCATCCGAGACAGCGACCGCGGCATTGCGCGCGCCACTGCGGCCGCGGTTCTGTTCCAGCGCGACCAGGCGCAAATGGTCGCTGACCAGGCCGCCGAGTACGCGCACAGTGTCATCCGTCGAGCCATCATCACAGACGATCACCCGGACATCGGCCGACGTTCGCTCGAGCAGGCCGAGCAGGTGGTCGATCGTCCCGGCGATCGCAGCACCTGCGTTGTAGGCTGGCACGATCACGTCGATGGAATGCGCACCGCGTGTGCTCACGTCACTCGCCCCGTCTGCCGGCGCAGCCAGTCCTGCAGCATCAGCACGGTCCACAGGGGATAGTGCATATCCTGCTCGCCCGACTGGTGCGCATCCCATGCCGCCAGGATGGGCTCCGATCGCAGCACACCCTGCTCCGCCAGCGCCTGCGGCGACAAGAGGCTCCATGCCCACTCTTTCAACTCGTCCCGCAACCAGTGGTCGATCGGCACGCCGAAACCCATCTTCGGCCGATCGACCAGCGCGCGGGGCACGTAGCGATAGAGCACTTCACGCAGCGGCCATTTGCCAGTCCCGTCCTGCTCACGCATCGCTGCCGGTACACGCCAGGCGAACTCGACCACGCGATGATCCAGCAACGGCACGCGACACTCCAGGCTCACGCCCATGCTGGCCCGGTCGACCTTGGTCAGGATGTCGTCTGGCAGGTACATCAGCGTGTCGATGAACTGCATGCGATCCAACATGCCCGGAATGCGACGCTCGAGTGAGATGTCGGCCGCCAGCAGTGCCGGCTCGTGACCACCGACCACCAATTGCTCGGGCGACTGCCATTGCGAAAGCTGGCTAAGGTAGATCTCGGTCTGGCGGCTGCTGCGGATCCGACGCGCCATACGGTGGGCGCGCATCCCGAGCATGCCGGGTCGCAGGCTGCGCGGCAGCACGCGTCCGACACGGTCCCATTGATCCTCGCTCAACACCCGGATTCCCGACGAAAGGCCACTGCGCAGCCAGCGCGGTACGCGGTTGACCTGTCTCCACAATCTCTGACCCAATGCATAGCGCCCGTAACCGGCGAAGCTCTCGTCGCCACCGTCGCCGGACAAGGCAACCGTCACCTGCGTTCGCGCCAGCTCGGAGACCAGGTAGGTCGGGATCTGCGAACTGTCGGAAAAGGGCTCGTCGTACAGCGCCGCCACCTCGGGCAGAACCTCGCGCGCATGACCCGAGGCCACGTACAACTCGTGATGCTCGGTACCGAGATGGGCGGCAACCGCCCGGGCATGCTGCGCCTCGTCGTAGCCGTCTTCGTTGAAGCCGATCGAAAAGGTGCTGACCGGCCGCTGTGATTGCGCCTGCATCAGTGCCACCACCACGGATGAATCGATGCCACCGGAAAGGAATGCACCCAGTGGCACGTCGGCGACCATCTGTCGCCGCACGGCATCGCGCAGCAGCTCATCCAGTGCATCGACGGTCGCTTGCGGATTGTGCCACTGCTCGCCGGCCGCCTGGGCACGCACCTCTTCGAGCGACCAGTAGGCTTCGATCGTTACCGGCTGGCCGGGCCGGAACTGCACATGCTGGCCCGGCACCAGCTTGTGTGCCTCACACCAGATCGTGTGCGGCGCCGGCACGTAGCCATAGCGCATGTAGGCGGTAACCGCATCGCGGTTAAGGGTCGGCCGCCAGCCCGGGTGCGCTGCCAGCGCGCTCAATTCCGAGGTGAACAGGAACAGGCCGTCCTGTTCGGCCCAGTAGAGCGGCTTGATGCCGAGACGGTCGCGTGCGAGGTGCAGCACCCGCTCGGCACGGTCCCAGACCGCGAACGCGAACATGCCGTTGCTGCGCTTCAACGTGGCGGCCAGGCCCCAGTGCGCGATCCCTTCGAGCAAGACCTCGGTGTCGGAGCTTCCCCGAAGCCCACCATCCGCACGCTCCAGGTCAGCGGCAAGCTCCGCAGTGTTGTACAGCTCGCCGTTGTAGACGATGACCCAACGTCCGTCGGCCGACACCATTGGCTGGGCACCGGCTTCGGACAGGTCGATGATCGACAGCCGGCGATGAGCCAGGAACACGCCGGCATCGGCGTCGGCCCAGGTACCCTGTGCATCCGGTCCACGCCGGTGCAGGCATCTTGCCATGTCGGCAACCAAACGCTCGGGTTCTGCATGGCACATGCGCATGTCGATGAAACCCACGATTCCGCACATACCCTTCTACCTCAATCCAACACTTCAGAAATGCGGTCCGTGTCCGTTGTACACAAGCGCACCGCGCGCAAGCTCACCGGCAGATCACCGGTATCGAGCAGGTTGCGATAGAGTGTTTCATGCGCGTCGATACATCGCTGCATCGAGAACGTACTTGCACGCTGCAGCGCCAATCCACCCAGCGCTTTGCGCTGCGCTTCCCCGGTCAGCGACTCCAGTGCCTGGCGCATCGCGTCCACGTCTCCCGCAGGCACGACCAGGCCTGCGTTCCCGACCGCCTCACGATTGCCGCCAACGTCGGTTACCACGCTTGGCAAACCAGCTGCCAGGTACTCGAGCACCGCGTTGGAGAAGCCTTCTTCGTGCGAGGCGCAGACGGCGATGTCGGAAGCTGCGAGAATCAGAGGAACGCGTTCGCTCTCACCCAGGAACAGTACGTTTCCTGAAAGGCCCAGATTGGAGACGCGCTTTCGCAGCGCCGCCCCGGCACCCTGCTCGCGCCCGACCAGCAACAGCCGCCACTGTTCTCCGAACGAGGCAGCGGCCAATGCATCGAGCAGATCGGCATGCCCCTTGTACGACCAAAGATTGGCAACCTTGACCAGCACCAGGCCCGCATCCGGCAACCCCAGGGTCGCGCGTGCCTGTGCCCGGCTCGGAAGGTCAGTGAAACGTTCGTCCGCGATACCGTTGTAGATCAGGCCGACTTTGGACTGTGGCGCGCCCTCGTCGATCAACTCCTGCGCCACGCGGCAGGAGTTGGCCAGCAACGCCGCCATGCGCCGATGCAGTAACTGTTCGATCCAGCGCGTGAGCGGACGACCGCGCAGATAACGATTCATGCCGCGCCGCCCCATCACGCAGCGATGAGCTCCGGCTGCAAGTGCGCCGATGCCGCCGACCAGGTAGGCATGGGGCAGGACAAAGTGAACGATGTCCGGACGGTCGCGACGAACCCGGCGCCAGGTTGTCAGCAGACCGCCGACAAGGCGGGACAGCTTGGCCAACGGTCCGCGCATATGGCCGAGCCCGCGCGCCAACGCATGAACCGTAACCCCCTCACGTTCCAGCGCATCTGCCTGCGACCCGCGACGCCACAGGCAAAGAATCGATACCTCGAAGCCGCGCGCCAGCAGCGCACGAGAAACCAGGATCAGCTGATTCTCGGCTCCGCCGACATCAAGCGCACCACCGAGGACGAACAGCACTCGCGCCATCAGGCAGTCTCACCCGCCATTCCATACAGGCGACAGGTATCATCGAGCATCCGCGCCAGCCCGAAGTGCTGTTCGATATGCAGAGGCCCTTTCGCGCTAGCTGCCAGGCGCCAGGCCTGGTCCGCCAATACACGGCAGCAGTACTGACCAAGCGCCTGCGGCGAACGCTCGTCCACGACAAAACCGGTTTCCCCGTCGAGCAGAGTTTCACCCGCACCACCGGCATTGGTCGTGACCACAGGGCAACCCAGGAGCTGGGCCTCGATCAGCACGTTCGGCAATCCTTCCTGGGTCGAGGTCAGCAGCAGCAGGTCGAAGGCCTGCAATGCGCCCGCCACATCACGCGTGATCCCGGGCAACAAGAGCACGCGGTCCAGGCCGAGCAACGTCACCTGCGCTTGAACCTCGGCCAGAAGGTCACCCTCGCCGAACAGAACGAATCGACAGTCCGGTCGTTGATCGTGCACGCAGGCAGCCGTCTGCAGCCACAGCAGTGGATCCTTCTCAGGCGAGAAACGCAACACGCCACCGACAACCGGTCCATCGCCGGCAATTCCCCAGTTTTCCCGATTGCGCCTGCGCGCATCCGCGGACTTCTCGAACACTGAAGTGTCGATGCCGTTGTGTACGACACGGATTCGCGACTTCGGGATCTGCAGCCATTCCGCGTAACTGGCCGCCCCGGCATGGCTGTTGTTGATCAACGTGACCTCCGGGTATTCCAGCAGCAACTGGTACATCGGTGGCATGTAACGTTGGTAGTAAAAGAAATGATGTGGCGCAGCATTGCGTCCGGCCAGGATCAAGCGCGGAACACCCGCCAGCAGGCCAGCGAGGCCGCCGATGATGTTGGTGGCATCCTGCCACAGGTGAACCACCGCCGGACGAAGCATCAGGAAAGCCAGGGTCGTGATCATGACCGGTTCCTGCAGCATCAGCGGCAATGTCCGGATGAACTCATGCAGGCGCGGGTCGCGCATGCGCTGCAGCGCGGCATCGAAACGCATATCCTGCGCGCGCACCAGCGATTCGCCGAGTTCGCCAAAGGTATAGACAGGCACATGCGGATGCAGCTGGTCGAGATAGAAATCGAGCGCTCCGAAGCCACAATTGAGGCACATCACGGTCGCGTCATGGCCTTCCCGAACCAACCCAATCGCCGTATTGAGCAGCTGCCGTTCGGCACCACCGGCACCGAGACTGCCGGTGACCAGCATGATCCGGCCAGGTTCGACCTCCGGCGCCGGCAGCGAACGCAAGCCCTCCACCGCCTTCTTCGCCACTTCGTAGCGCGCACGCGGCCAACGCATCACCTGTGAGCGCGAACGATCGATCTGGCGCGCAACCTTGAACTGACTCCAACGGGACTGCAGGTAAGCCAGGTACCAGGCGGGTACACCTTGCGTGCGCCAGTGGCCGGATGCATCCATTGCCGTGATCGCACGCATGCCATGCTGCATCGCCTCGAACAACCGCCGCGGCCGGATCATGCGCGACCAACCAAGAAAGCAAACCGAGCGCGCACTGACATCGGGTAGCCGCCATTCGCCATCGGGCTGGATCATGCCGACGCGCGGCCCCAGGTCAGCGGTGTCAATATCGCTCGCCAGGCATCCGGCGACAGCGGGCAGTTCGAGCAACCCGTGCAACTCCTGCGAAGACGTACGAAACGGCAGGACCAGGAGCACCGGCAGACGACGCGGCGAGATCCGGTCGACGACCCGCGCAACCTGTTGTTGAAGAGACGCGATTGCTGCGTCATTGACAAGCGCCTGCCGTCGATGCGGCTTCATCGCGCATGCTCCGAAAGATGCCGGTGCAGTTCACCGGTCTCTCTGCTGTCGATGAGCCTGCCATGGTCGATGCGAATCACGAAGCATCTCCAGTGTGCTCGAGGCGTGGCGAACCATGCGCCTGTCCTGTATTCCGACCTTCGATTACATCGACGCTGGTGATCTCGGCATAAAGTCGTTGGTAGGCATCGGCCGTATCGCCGAGCGAGGGCCAGGCATCGATCCTCGACCGGCTTGCCGCCGACATACCCGCACGCAGCGGCGGATCATCCAGCAGTCGAATGACCGCATTGGCAAAGCGCTCGCTCTCGCCTTCACCGGTTTCAACCAGTACGCCGCAATCAGGTGTCACCAGTTCTGACTGGGCTCCAACATCGGCACTGACCTGGACCAGGCCAAGTGCCATCGCCTCGTAGGACACGTACGCGATCCCCTCCATCGCGCTGGTCAAAAGCATCAGGTCGGCGTCAACCATCACCGGTTGTACCGGCCCGCTGGCATCCTCCACGACGACCGCCTGCGCCAGGCGCGCATCCGCGGCGAGCGCACGATCGATGGCAGGCCGAAGTGGCCCTTCGCCCTTGAGCACGAAGCGTGTGTTCGGCCGCTGCTGCAGAATAATCCGTGCAACCGCGAGAAACAGGAGCGGTCGCTTCAGATCGGAGAACCGGCCGATGAATGCGACCATCGGCACATCTTCAGCGATACCCTGTTCGCGCCGCCAGGCGCCGCGCGCATAATTTTCCGGATCAAACTCTCCGGCGACATCGATACCCGTTCTGACAACGGCAACCTTCTCCGGGTTTACCGGAAACCGCTGCAGCAAACGCCGCCGCAGGTAATCGGAAATCACGCAGTGGCGATCAATCGCGTCATCAGCTGCCGCAGCAAGGGAGAGAAAATCCGGCATGCCTGCGCGTCCTTCGGCATGCAGCTGTGACACGATACACAGACCCGGAAGCCGTTCCTTCAGCATGCGGGCCTGTTCGAACATCCAATGACTGTTGTTGATGTGAACCACGCCAATGCGCCGACGTTGCAGATAGAATTCGACATAGCTCAGCCAGCATGCACTGGGCAGGCATCGCGGCAGGTCGATCACTGTCACTCCACCGTCGAGGGCGCGCCGGGTCCAGGTGTTTTCCGAACCGAATGTCGTAAAAAGATGTACCGGCAAACCACGGGCGGCCATGGCCAGCGCCAGGTCGAGGGCGCTCTTCTCGGCACCGCCAGGGCTGAGGCGGGCGACAAACATCGCCACGCCGGATCGCGCCCCGGATTCGTCGCCCGGTGCGCCCGGCAGACCCTTCAGGACAGCCATCAGTTCCGGGTCGACCGAACAGGGTTTGGCCCTGGCCCTGCGCACAGCCGCAAGCAGCCGTCGTGCAAAGCGATAAATGACCACCGACAGCCGTTCGCCAAGCATGTGCTGGGCCTTGCGCCACATCCGTTCCCGACGCGCCAGCGACTGCTCGTCCAGTGCAAACATCGCAAACCTGCGCGGCTTTCCCGGCGCAAAAACCGGGTTGACGTGTCGTTCGAAAGGCATTGCCTTTTGGCTTTCGCCAGGTTCGCGGACAAGCCAATGCGCAACCCAGGGCAATGCGGCTGACGCACCAGCATTAATGGATCTGCCGCTACGCCGGACAGTGGCCACCTCGCTGCCGTCCGCACGGTCGACGAGATTCACGGCATCTAGGCCTGGCCAGGCAAGCAAGGCCCAGGTGATTCGTTCCAAGGTGTCCGGCATGACCCCCTCACGCCGAAATACCACCCTTGCCAGACAGCCGCTGTCGAAAGCTGGGGTGACGGGCTTGGCGTTCTGCAGCGACTGGGCTCGAAGCGTCGCTCCTGAAAGTCCCTCCACCTGGAGCCATACAGCTTTTTCACCTGCTTCCTTCATGAATGGCTGGTCCATTCAATCACCGGTGCCAACATGCCATTGCGACGCTCCAGCCATAGCGGCGAATCGCTCAGACCACCCTGTATCTCCAACCTGATGGACGGTGCATCATGACCCGGCCGGGCTATCCAGTCGCCAAAGTGATAACTGGCGATGAGTTCGAGGCGGTATTCACCCTCGTTGAGCAATCGGCGGGGCAATTCTGACGAAATCCTGTTGTGACCCGGCTGCAGGCGTGGCCAATGATCCTCGCCGGTATCCTTGCAGAAGGACCAGTAGAGCAGATCGCCAGACGCGGCATACAACGCGTATCCCAGCTTCAGGGCGGGTTCGTCTTTCTCCAGGTCGAAGGTGATATTCACCCAGCTGACTTCATCATTGGCACGAATACCCTGCACCGGATCGTCATTGCCGTCGCTGATGAAAAACGATTTCAGACGCACGCCATGACGTACCGGGGCATCCGTGTCGGCATGCCAGGTGGCCGCGGTCTCGTCGCCGCCAACCAGGTAGTCGCGCACCACGGCACGCACATCGCGGCTGTCGTGCACCACGCGTCCCTCATCCAGCATCACTACGCGTTCACACAAAGCGGTGATCGCGTTCATCCGGTGACTGACCAGGACGACCGTACGGCCGGCCTCGGCGGCATCGTCCATCGCGCTCAGGCACTTGCGCTGGAAGTTGGCGTCGCCGACGGCCAAAACCTCGTCGACGAGCAGGATGTCGGTCTCGACGTGTGCCGCAACGGCGAACGCAAGGCGCATGTACATGCCCGAGGAATAGCGTTTCACCGGGGTATCGAGAAACTTACCGATCTCGGCGAATGCCACGATGGCATCGAAACGGCGCGCGATGTCGCGCGAGGTCATGCCGAGCAGGGCTCCGTTCAAATAGATGTTTTCGCGTCCGCTCAATTCAGGGTGGAAACCGGTGCCCACCTCGAGCAGGCTGGCGACACGACCAACCAGGCGCATGCGACCCTCGGTCGGGTGACTGATGCGCGCGAGCAGCTTCAGCAGGGTCGACTTGCCGGCGCCGTTGCGTCCGATCAATCCAACCCGCTCGCCTTCGCTGATCGACAGGTCGACATGGCGCAGGGCCCAGTGTCCGCTGTCGCTATCCGGTCGCTGACGTGCACGCAGGCTCCGCCACGGTGACGCCAGCAGCTCACGCAACCCGGCGCCCTGGCCGTGCAGCGCACCGATCGCGTAGCGCTTGCCGATATCCTTCAGTTCAATCACGTTACCCACGTCAGACGATATCCGCGAAATCACGTTCGGCACGATGGAAATAGCGCAGACCGCTGAACAGGAGAACGGCAGCAACCAGGGACGACCAGGCCACGGCCGGCAGCAGGCTGCCGAAATCGCCGCCCAGCAGGCACCAGCGCAACAGCTCGAGACTGCCGACCATCGCGTTGAGCATGTACAGCCACTGCCAATCGTCCGGTACCGTCGCCAGTGGATAGGCCACCGGGCTGACGAAGAATCCGACCTGCAGGGCGAACGGAATCAGGATGCTGAAATCGCGGTAACGGACATTCAAAGCGGCCGCCCACAGGCCCATGCCGAACGTCAACAGCGCCAGCAGGACCAGGCCGAATGGCAACCACAGCAGATGCCAGCCGGGCGCAAAGGCGTACCACAGCATCACCGGCACGAACAGCAACAGCGTGATCGCCAGGTCGAACAGTCCTGCGGCCAACGCACTGGCTGGAAACAAAATGCGCGGACAATAGATCTTGCCGATGATCTGCGCGTTGGCCACCAGGCTGGCGACCGACTCGCTCATCACGCCGGCAAAGAACTGCCAGCCCAGCACGCCCGCCAAAACCAGCAGCGTATAGGGCACGGCTGACGCACCGCGCAACCCGGCCAGCACGCCGAAGATCAGGGTCAGGACCGCCATCAGCAACAGCGGGCGCAACACCACCCATGCGACGCCAACCACGGTCTGCTTGTAACGCACGCGCACGGCCCGCCAGACCAGTACCCGGAACGCCTCGCGGAACATCCACAACCCGGCCCAGAAGTCCCGGTCGAGCCGAGCCGACTGGTCGGCCGTCACCTCGACCACGGGTCTGGCCTGTTCGGCGGCGTCAGCCATTCGGCTCCTCCTGCGCAGCACCCCACAGACACAGGATCGGGGTGGCGTTGCGGCGCTGATCGAATTGTTGGAACTCGCTCGACGACAGCACCAGGGTGCGGATCCGGCGACCGATGTAACGCTCCGTCTTGGCGACCAGGTCGTCGAGGTTGTGCCGGTCGATGTCACCGACCAGGATCAGGTCGATGATGCCAGTGTCCCTGCCCTCGGCGTAATCGCCGCTCAGGTAGGCCGCTTCGAGATGGCCAAGCCGCTCGAGGATACTGTCGAGGATCCGGTCCATGCCCAGTGTCTTGCGGACCATCGATTGCAGGTCCGGGAACAAGGGATGCGAGCGCGTGGCCCGGTAATAGACCTGGCGACCCTCGCGCTCGCTCGACAGCAGTCCCGCCTGCGCAAGCTGCTGCAATTCGCTGCGCACGTGGCCAGGTGATGCGCCGAACTCCTTGCTGAGTTCGCGCAGGTAGGCGCGACTGTTCGCGTTGAGAAACAACCGCATCAGGATCTGCACGCGCATCTTCGAGGTGATCAGGCCATCGAGCATGGCTACTTGTTCGGTTTTTTAGTACAAAACTTGAGCGAATAATGTCACATTCACCCCTGATCACCACGTGAGATCGCACTGCCCGGCTCAGGAATCCCGATCTGCCGACGCTAACTACCCACGTATCCACACGTCCAAGAGACTTAATTTGAAACCCGCCTGGCCCATTCTTCTGCTCGGCATCGGCATCAGCCTGCTGGTCTACGCCGGCGGCCTGAACGGCCCGTTTCTGTTCGACGATCACGTACATATCACCCAAAACCGCTGGGTGAAGATCGACACCCTGGGTCTGAACGACCTGGTGCGGGCCTGGAACTCCTCTTTCAGCGAGTTTCCCGCCGATCGCCCGCTGGCCCAGCTCAGTTTCGGCGTCAACCACGCCCTGTCGGGGCTCGACCCCTGGGCATTCAAACTGACCAACCTCGTCATCCACCTGCTCAACGGAATCCTGGTGTTCCTGTTGGTACGTCTGGGTATGCGTGCCGCCGGTCATCACACAACCGCCGCCACCGTGGCCGCTGTCGCCGCTGCCGTCTGGTTGCTGCATCCGATCCACGTGAGCAGCGTGCTGTACACGGTGCAGCGCATGACGCTGCTGTCCGCGACCGGTCTGCTGCTCGGCCTGGTCTGCTACCTGAAAGGCCGTTCCAACATCGCCGAAGGACGAAACGGGCGGATCTGGATGCTGGCAGCCGCCCCGTTCGCCATGCTCGGCTTCCTGGCCAAGGAAAACGCCGCTCTGATGCCACTGCTGCTGTTGTCGCTGGAGCTGACGCTGTTGCAGCGCCAATCCGTCTCGGGCGACCGTCGCTTCGTCAGCCTGGTCCGCTTCGCTTACATCGCGCTGCCGATCACCTTGGCCGTGATCTATCTCTTGCTGCATCCGGCGATGCTGTCTTACGACGGCCGCCCGTTCACCCTCGAAGAGCGCCTGCTGACGCAACCGCGGGTCTTGTGGACCTACATCGGCTGGCTGTTGATGCCGGACCTGTCCGCATTCGGCCTGTTCCATGACGACCTGAATATATCGACTGGCTGGCTGTCGCCACCCACTACGGTAATCGCCGCTGTCTGCTGGGGGATTGCGCTCGTCAGCGCATTGCTGCTGCGACAGCGTTATCCCGTAGCAGCCTTCGCACTGCTGTTCTTCATCGCCAACCATGCGCTCGAATCGACGGCGTTCCCGCTCGAAATGATGTTCGAGCACCGCAACTACCTGGCTGCAATCGGTCCCCTCGCCCTGCTCGCCCACCTGGTCATCACCGTGTCGCGTGAGCATCGTTGGCATCGGGCAGTATTGATGGTTGGCCTATTGCTGGCGGGGAGTTATTCGATGGCCACCTGGCTGCGCGTCGGCAACTGGTCGAGCTACCAGAATTTTGTACTGAGCACGGTCGAGCATCACCCGGACTCGCTGCGCAGCAATTTCATGGCGGCGCAGATGCTGATCGTGGCGATGGACAAGTTGGAAACAGACGCCAGCGACCTCGCGGCAGCAGCCGAGCAGTTCCTCGAGCGCGGCCTCGAGATCGACGGGCACTGCATCGACTGCCTGTTCGGTAAGGTCGCACTCCGTCTGCACCTGGGCCAGCAGCCGTCCCGGGATGTACTGCAGCGCCTGCAACACACCCTTGCCAACGGCGACGTGGGACCGACCCGGGTCAGCATCAGCCAGTTCAGCTTCCTGGTTCGCTGGCAACGGCGCAACGACGTGACTCCATTGGAACACGCCGATCTGGTCGCGGTATTCGATGCCGCCCTGAGCAACCCGGGCTGGAGTCATACGGCGTTGGCCGGCATCTCGGCTTCCTACCGCGAGTATCACGAATTCGTGACCGGCGACCTGGCCGAGGCCGAAGTCCATGCGCGTGCTGCCGTCAAGGCATGGCCGCAGCAATGGGGCTATCATGTCCACCTTGTTCGTGTGTTACGCAAGCGGCAGCAGTATGCGGCGGCACGACAGGCACTGGAGGCTGCCGAGACCAGTGTTCGCAATGCAGACCAGCGCAACGAGTTCGAGCGTTTGCGCACGACCATCGAACACGACTTGGAGCAGGATGC
Organism: Gammaproteobacteria bacterium; assembly: GCA_020445165.1. The sequence continues at coordinate 7,851 of JAGRHE010000027.1, read as the reverse complement.
CAATGCGGACTGAACAGGCGCCCACCGAACTGAGCATCATCGTGCCGGCACTCAACGAGAGCGCCAGCCTGCAGCGGCTGCTGCCGGATCTAAAGCAGGCATTCCCCGACGCCGAGATCATCGTCGTCGACGACGGCTCAACCGATGCCACCGCGGACATCTGCCGGCAGAACGCGTGCAACCTGGTCAGCAACCCCTATCGCATGGGCAACGGAGCCGCGATCAAGCGCGGGGCTCGGGCTGCGCAGGGCCGGGCTTTGGCGATGCTGGATGGCGATGGGCAGCACTCGGCATCCGATCTGCAACGATTGTGGCAGCGCTTCGACGGGGCCGACCTGGACATGGTGGTCGGGGCGCGCAGCGGCAAGGATCAGGCCAGCCTGTTCCGGCGCGCTGGCAACTATATCTTCAATCGCCTGGCGAGCTGGATGACGGGCCAGAAGATACCTGACTTGACCAGCGGCCTGCGCGTGGTCAATGCCTCGCGGTTCCGGGAATTCCTGCACCTGCTGCCGAATGGATTCTCCTATCCGACCACGTCGACCATGGCGTTCTTCCGCTCCGGGTACACGGTGGCTTACGAGCCCATCGATGTGCGCAAGCGCACCGGCCGCAGCCACCTGAAAATCTGGCGCGAGGGTGCGCGCTTCATGATCATCATCTTCAAGATCGGCGCCCTGTATTCGCCGCTGAAGCTTTTTCTACCGATCAGCGCCTTCCTGTTCCTTTCGGCTACCGCGCTGTATGCCTATACCTACATCAACGAGGCCCGCTTCACCAACATGAGTGCGCTGCTGTACATGACCTCGTTGCTGACATTCCTGATCGGCATCGTGTCCGAGCAGATCACGAGCCTGATGTTCGCGCGCCGCGAGCGGCAATGAAAAAGCGGCCCGCAGGCCGCTTCCCGAATCAGCGAAAGACCGCGACCTACTTCAGCCAGGTGTTGACGCGCGTGACGTCGTCTTCACTCAAGGTGCCGGCGGCCTGCATCAGCGACAGGGTGTTGAGAATGTAGTCATAGCGTGACTGGGCGTAGTCGCGGCGGGCGCGGAACAGGTCACGCTGTCCGTTGAGGACGTCGACCAGGGTTCGCGTACCCACCTCGAAACCTGCCTCCGTGGCATCCAAGGCACTGCTCGCCGAAACTTGGGCGGCCTCCAGTGCGTCAACCCGGCTGATGCTTGATACCACGCCGCGATAGGCGTTGCGCACCTGGGTCTGCACCGCACGCCGGCGTTGCTCGAGTACCTCCTGGGCTGCCTCGTAGCGGAAGCGCGCCTGGCGGGTGCTGGCCTGTACCCCGCCGCCGGTGTAGAGCGGCATGCTGAACTGCAGACCGACCACGGCATTGTTGGCGTCGGTGCCCAGATCCGCGTTCGAACGGTTGACACCGTAGGAACCGACCAAGTCCAGCGCCGGCGAATCGGCGGCATCGGCCAGTTCGATCTGCTGACGCGCAATCTCGGCATCGTACTTGGCCGAAACGATCAGGGGATTGTTCTGCAGCGCCAGTTCGGTCCACTCGTCGAGGGTTGCCGGCTGCGGCGGGTCGAGCGGGATCTTCTTCTTCAACTGCGACACCGGGTAGACGACTTCGAGCGTAATCTCGTGCAATGCCTCGATTGCGTTTTCCAGGTTGGTTCGGGCCAGGATCTCATCCGCACGCGCCTGGTCGTAACGCGCCTGCGCCTCGTGGACGCCGGTGATCGCGATCAAGCCGACCTCGAAGCGCTGCTTGGCTTGGTCCAGTTGGCGTTCGATCGCCTTCTTTTCCGCCTCGGCGAACTCCAGCGTGTCCTGTGCCGACAATACTCCGAAGTAGGCCTGGGACATGCGCAGAATCAGGTCTTGTTGCGCCTGGTTGTAATCGAACTCGGCCTGGGCGACCTGGTTCTTGGCCTGGTCGAGCTGCACCTGGCGGTCTTTGCGATACAACGGCATGGTTGCCTGCACCGAACCGCTGGCGCTGGTGAAATCGTCGTTGAATGACCCGGATGCCGAGTCTTTCACGTCCTGGTTGGTGTAATTCGCATCGCCGTTCAACGACACGTTCGGCAGCAGGCCGGCTCGCGCGATCGGCTCTGCCTCGAAGGTGGCGTCGCGGTTGGCCCGGGCGGCACGCAGCGCTGGATCGTTTTCGCCGGCCATCTTGTAGACCGATGTCAGGTCGGCGGCCAAAGCACCACCGGCAGGCAGCGCCAACAACAGGGCGATAACCCGGGCAATCCGTTTCATATTGATGCAACTCTCATTATTAATCTTAATTCGTCAAATATAACAGAACCTTATAGCGCGCGCCCGTTACATCGAACCGGCTGCAGCCGTCTGCTTCGGCATCGGCGGCACCAGCAGTTCCGGGTCGATGCGTCGGTCGCGCAGGTTCATGCGCCAGTCGAGGTGAGCACCGGTTACGCGGCCGGTCGCCCCGACCTCGGCAATCACATCACCCTGCTGCACATAGTCGCCCTCTTTGACCAACAGGCGACTCAGGTGCAGAAAACTCGAGGTCAGCTTGTGGCCGTGATCGATGATCAATGTCCCGCCCGAGAAGTACATGTCCGGCACCGCCAGCGTGACCAACCCGGGAGCGGGAGCCCGTACCGATGTACCGGTCGGTGCGGCCACGTCGACGCCGAAGTGCGGTCGGCGCGGCTCACCGTTCAGAATTCGCTGACTTCCGTATACGCCGGTAATCGGCCCGATCAGCGGCCACTTGAACCCGGTCAGGAAATCCTGGCGATCGTCATCACGTGCACGGGCGCGCTTGGCGGCCACGATGTCTGCACGGATACGTGCCAGGTCTTCCGGTTTGCGCGGCGTCACCTTGCTCTTGGGCAGGCCGTCGATCCGCTGAATCTCGTATTCGCGCGACGCGATCTCGAGCGTCCGGTCGATCTTCCTGCCATCGGGCAGCGTGATGCTCAGGGTCGACGTGGGCGGCGCATCGCGAGTGAAACCGAGCAGGAAATCGCCGGCGGCGCTTACCCGAACCGACTGACCGTCCTGGAGCACTACGCTGCCGGGCTCGGTCCGGCCGACCACCATGCCACCCTGCACCAGCTCGCCCTGCAGCGAGTACGCCGTCGGCGCATCGTCGCCGAGCGCTGCCGAGACACCGCCCATCACCAGCGCCGACATCAACAAAACCGCGCCAAACAAGCGCATATTCAACCCCCGGCGACCGCCTCGGTCGCAACCTTCGCTTTGATAGACTGACGCCATGACCAGATCCCTCGCCGACCCTGCCGTCCCGCTCCGCTCCGAAGTCTACACGTGGCGCGAGCTGGTCCAAATGATCGCCGGCCACCGGCGTGAACTGGTCGCCGCAAACCTGATCGCAGTGCTCGGCGCGCTGGTCGCCGTCCCGGTGCCATTGCTGATCCCGCTGCTGGTCGACGAAGTGCTGCTGAACCAGCCGGGTGCCGCGGTCGCGTGGATGAACGCCCTGTTCCCCGATGCATGGCAGGGGCCGATCCTTTACATCTCCGCGGTCCTGGTACTGACCCTGCTGCTGCGCATCCTGACGCTCGTGTTCAACGTCTGGCAGACGCGCGAATTCACACTGATCGCCAAGGGCGTGATCTTCAGGATCCGCCGCACCCTGCTGCAACGCCTCGAACGCTTCTCGATGTCCGAGTACGAAACCCTCGGCAGCAGTACCGTGGCGTCCCATCTGGTCACCGACCTGGACGCGATCGACCAGTTTGTCAGCCAGTCCACCAGCAAGTTCATCGTCGCCGTGCTCAGCGTGCTCGGGACCGCCCTGGTCCTGTTGTGGATGCATTGGCAACTGGCGCTGTTCATCCTGCTGTTGAACCCGGTGGTGATCTACCTGACCACGGTGTTCGGACGCAAGGTCAAGCAGCTCAAGGCTCGTGAGAACAGCGCCTACCAGGCCTTCCAGGAATCGCTCGCCGAAACCCTGGACGCGATCCAGCAGATCCGTGCCAGTAACCGCGAGCGACACTACGTGCAGCGCGTGATCGACGCGGCCGGTCATATTCGCGATCACTCGGCCAACTTCACCTGGCGCAGCGACGCGGCCAACCGCCTGTCGTTCATGGTCTTCCTGTTCGGCTTCGACATCTTTCGGGCGCTGTCGATGTTCATGGTGTTGTTCTCCGACCTGACTATCGGCCAGATGCTCGCGGTCTATGCCTACCTGTGGTTCATGATGGCGCCGGTACAGGAGATCCTGGCCATCCAGTACGCCTACCTGGCGGCCAAGGCGGCATTGCAGCGCATCAATCGCCTTGTGGACGTCGGCCTCGAACCGCACTACCCGCACCTGCACGATCCTTTCAGCGGGAAATCCACGGTCTCGATCCAGGTCGAGGGCGTTTGCTTCCGCTACGGTGACGGCCCGCGCGTGCTCGATGACGTCAATCTCACCATCGCCGCCGGCGAGAAGGTCGCCCTGGTCGGTGCCAGCGGCGGTGGCAAAACGACGCTGGTGCAGATCCTGTTGGGGCTTTATCTGCCGGAGAGCGGCCAGGTGCGTTTCGACGGCGTGCCGGTCGAACAGATCGGCCTCGACGTGGTGCGCGACAACGTCGCCACGGTGCTGCAGCACCCGGCGCTGTTCAATGACTCGGTGCGCAACAACCTCGCGCTGGGCCGGCCGGTGGACGACGATACCTTGTGGCAGGCATTGCATATCGCCCAGCTGTCCGATGTCGTGCGCAACCTCAGCGATGGCCTCGATACGCTGGTCGGACGCGACGGCATCCGCCTTTCCGGCGGCCAGCGACAACGCCTCGCGGTGGCGCGCATGATCCTCAGCGATCCCAAGATCGTGATCCTCGACGAGGCAACCTCAGCACTCGACACGACCACCGAGCAACACCTGCACGAGGCGTTGCAGCAATTCCTTCGCGGCCGTACCACGCTGATCATCGCCCACCGCCTGAGCGCCGTGCGCCAGGCCGACCGGGCACTGGTATTCGACGGCGGAAGGATCGTCGAGGATGGCAGTCACGACGAGCTGATCCGCAACGAGGGACTTTACGCCAGCCTGTACGGAAAGGCCGAAGCCTGATGCCGCAGGTCGACAGTGCCTTCAGACCCGCCTGGTGGCTGCGCGGCGATCACGCACAGACGCTCTGGCCGGCCTTCTTTCGCCGCCAACCGCGCATCGAGGTCACCTGGGAAAGGCTGGAACTGGCCGATGGCGATTTCCTCGACCTGGCCTGGTCCGGCCCCGCCGATGGAGAGATCGTGCTGTTCATGCACGGACTGCAGGGCGGCATCGACTCACACTACGCGCGCGGCATCATGCAGGCGCTCAATCGGCGCGGCATGCGCGTATGCCTGATGCATTTCCGTGGCTGCGGGCGTGAACCCAATCGTCTGCCGATCAGCTATCACAGTGGCAAGACCGACGATCCGCAGGCGACGATCGAGCACATCCGCCGCCATCATGGTCGCGCGGTTGTCGCCGCCGTCGGCGTCTCGCTGGGCGGCAACGTGCTGCTCAAATGGCTCGGTGAACAGGGCACGGCATCGCCGCTGCGACGCGCAATGGCGATCTCGGTGCCGTTTCGCCTCGATGCCGCAGCCCGTCGCATGGAGCGCGGCTGGTCACGGCTCTACCAGCGCCACCTGGTCCGCAGCCTGCAGGACAGCTACCGGCGCAAGTTCGCAGGCATGCCCTCGCCGCTGGATGTGCGCATCGATGCGTTGAACACCTTCCGCCTGTTCGATGACCAGGTGACCGCGGCATTGCATGGTTTCGATGGCGTCGACGACTACTACGCACGCTGCAGCAGCCGGCGGTTCATCCCGGCGATAAGCGTACCAACCCTGATCCTGCACGCACGCAATGACCCGTTCATGTTCCCTGATACTCCACCGGAGCCTGACGAACTGCCGGCAAGCGTGACGCTGGAGATACCACGTTCGGGCGGACATGTCGGCTTCGTCGAGGGATGGTGGCCGGGCATCGGCCGCTACTATATCGATCAGCGCGTGGCCGAATGGATCGGCAATACTGACTTGGCCTAATTGGTCAGCCGCGCGCCGCTGCAGACAGGTCCCACAAGGGCAGGAATACGCCCAGCGCGAGCACGGCAACCAACACGCCGATGATGGTGATCATCACCGGCTCGATGGCGTCGCCCAGGCGTTTGAGCTCGAAATCGACTTCGGCCTGGTAATGCGCCGCGGTTTCCTCGAGCAACTGATCCAGTGCACCGGTCTCCTCGCCCACCGCCAGCATCTGCAACACCAGCGGCGTGAACAGCCCGGTCGACGCGGCGGTGCGCGAGACGCTGTCGCCCTTCTCGATGCCGTGCCGCATGGCCTGAATCTTTTCACTGACGAAGGCATTGTCGACGACGCCGGAAACCACGTTCAGCGCATGGATCAGCGGCACACCGGAGCGGATGGTCAGCGCCATGGACTGGGCGAATCGTCCGAGCACCGCCTTGTTGACGATCGCCCCGGTCAACGGCGCACGCAGCAGGAACCCGGACCATGCCACCGCGCCGCGTTCGGTCGCCTTCCAGCGCTTGAACGCGAAGCCCGCGCCGAGCAACAGCAGGAGGATCGCGGGCCAATAGGCGACGATGAAGTCGGAAGATCCAATCAGTATCCGCGTCATCAGCGGCAGTTCAGTGTTGTAGCGCGCAAACGCACTGGCAAAGGTCGGGATTACCCAGATGTTGATGATGGTCAGCGCCACCATGATGGCGAAGAAGACAACCATTGGATAGCGGATGGCGGCAGCGATCCGCTCGCGGGTCTGCTTTTCCTGCTCGAGATAATCGGCCAGATGACCAAAGGCCTCGTCCAGGCGCCCGGTGTTCTCACCGACCTGGACCAGCGATACAAACAGCGGGGAAAACACCTTGGGATGACGGGCCAGTGCGGCGTTGAACTCACGTCCGCCCTGCAGCTGACGATGCACATCGCGCAAGGTGTCGGCCAGGGTTGGGTTGTTGGTGGTCTCGGCCAGGCCATGCAGGCCACGCAGGATCGGCACCCCGGCCTTGGTCAGCGTGCGCAGCTGCCTGGCCAGCATCACGACCTCTTCCAGACGCACGCGCACAGGACCGAACAACGAGGAACGCGACGATGCGGATTTTGTCGTCGACTTGCCCGGCAGGATCCGGATCGGTGTCACACCGCTGCGCTGCAGCTGCTCCGCAACCGCGCGTTCCGACGCTGCTTCGAGCTCACCCTTTACCGGTGAGCCGCTGGCATCGCGTGCTGTGTAGGCGAAGTTCGGCATCCTGCAGGTCCGGCTCAGTGATCCGCGTCACCGCTGACGCGTATCACCTCGGCCAGGCTGGTGCTGCCGGCGAAAGCCATCTGCAGGGCTGCCGAGGCGATGGGCGTGAATTCGGGGTCGGCCGCGGCCGCCGCGGCGAACCCATCGATGTCCTGATTACGCAGTGCCACCAACAGGTCGCCGCGCATCTCCAGAAGTTCGTAGACACCGATCCGACCGCTGTAACCGGTCTGGTTACAATGCTCACATCCGACGCCCTGGCTGAAGCCGGTTTGAGCGGCCAATTCCGTGTGATTCTTCGCCAGCCAGGCCAATTCATGCTCATCGGGCGTATGCGGCTGGGCGCAATGCCGGCAGACCCGCCGCACCAGACGCTGGGCCAGCACCGCCTGCAGTGCCGTGGCGATCACGTAGCCGGCCGCACCCATGTCGATCAGGCGACTGATGGTGCCGACCGCACTGTTGGTATGCAGCGTGGACAACACGAAGTGACCGGTGATGGCTGCCCGCAAGCCGATCTGCGCGGTTTCCAGGTCGCGCATCTCGCCGACCAGGATCACGTCCGGGTCCTGGCGCAAAGCCGTGCGCAGCACGCGCGCAAAGGTCAGGCCGATCTG
>JAGRHE010000279.1 GCA_020445165.1 Gammaproteobacteria bacterium | reverse complement strand
CAGGATGCTGTTGCAGCGATTGAAAACCAGTACTTTGGGCTCATTGTCCTGGCGGCACCATGTTGCGTGTTGTCGAACGTGTACGACGTGGTCTGGTAGATCGGCGTGGTTGCGGCGTGCGTGGTCGGGTCACCTTCGTAACCGGCATGCAGTGCCAGGGTTTCGAGCTTCATTGAACTCCTCCAGTTTGGTGTCGAGTTGACGTTCCCGTCTGTGCGGGATTCGGGATTGGGGATCATAGCGGGAGTCTGGCGCTGGCGACAGCAACCTGGCGCGCTCGGTGCAGCAGCTAGTCACGCGAAGATCGCCGCAGGTCGGTCTGTGCCCGACGGCGGCAGGCACACGCCGTCTTCCGGCGTAGGTCGGGCTGCGCCCGACATGCTGACCGGCGGGAAGCGCTCAGGCCGAGCGATGTCTGGCGATGGCGTCTTGGAAGATGTCCAGCTGACCCTGCGAGGTATCGTCCCAGCTGAAGCCCTCGGCATAGGCGCGGGTCGCCGTGCGCAACGGCAGGTCCGCGAACAACGCCCTGGCTGCGCTGGCGATGGCAGCCGCGCTGCGATCGGCAGTCAGCTGGCCGGCCGCCGGTGCGGCAACCACCTCCGGCGTGCCGTCGACCGGCGTAGCCACCACCGGCGTGCCACAGGCCATCGACTCGAGCAGCACGTTGGCCCATCCCTCGCGGCTCGACGCAAGAACCAGAGCATCGGCGGCCTGGTAATGGCGACGCAGATCCTCCTGGCCCAGCCGACCGGCGAAATGCACACGCGCCTGCAGACCGAGGCTTTCGACCTGGGCCTTGAGCGCACCTTCCTCGACGCCGTCGCCGGCGATCACCAGCGACATGTCGGGCAATGCCGCCATCGCCTCGATCGCCAGGTGATGCCCCTTGCGTTCGATCAGGTGGCCGACCGACAGCAGTGTCGGCCGCTCGCCAAAGCCGAGTTCGGCACGCAAGGCCTGGCGTTCGTCGGTGGGATGGAAGAACTCGAGATCAACGCCGTTGCGCAATACCGTCACGCGTTCGCCGGCCACGCCCATACCGGTCAGGTAATCCTTGAGCGCACCGGCTACGGTCATCATGTGCGCGGCCGAGTCGGCTACCTCGAGAATGCGCCTGCGCGGCCCCGGGTACTGCGGTACCAGGTTGAGATCGGTACCGCGACCGGTGACGACGAACGGCCGGTCGAATGCCCGGGCCAGCCACATCGCCGCGACACCGTCCGGATAAAAATAATGCGCGTCGATCAGGTCAAAATCGAAACCCTCGGCGCGCACGCGGGCGAACGCGGCGCGCACGGCACGGTACATCAGGTGCGGTGTCAGCCGCATGCCGATCTTGGGGATCACCGGATACTTGGGGTGTTGCACATCGATGCCATGGCGCTGTTCACGCGTGGGCACCCCGGCGTACTGGGCATAACTGCCGAAGCGCGGATTGCTCGATGGGAACCAGGGCACGGGCGCGACCACGCGGACCTCGATCTGTGGCGCGTATTCGAGCAGCTTGCGCAGGCGGTTCTCGACGAAGATTCCGTGCGAGGCCTGGCGTGGGTTCGGATACAGGCTGCTGAAGGTCAGGATCCGCATCGGTGCACCTACCTGCCGGCCGTGGCGGCACGCGCCAGCTCGACCACTTTCTTCGCGTTGCTGTCCCACAGGTAGTCGCGCGCAAAGATCGTCTCGCGCGCAGCCCGGCTCATGTCATCCAGGCGCGCCTGGTCGGAGAATATCTCCTGCACCGCGGCGACAAAGGCCGGGCGGTCATTGGGCGGAAAGAACAGCGCATTGACACCCGCCTCGAGGATCTCACGCGTATTGTGCTGGTCGACCGCGACGACCGGCTTGGCCATCGCCAGGTATTCGAAGATCTTCATCGGTGAGGCGTAAACGGTCGCCGCCGGCTGCAACGCGACATCGATCGCGGCCAGGTACTCGACGATATCGCCGTGCGCCACCGCACCGGTGATATGGACCCGTTCGGCGACACCGCACTCGATCGCAGCAGACTCGATATCGGCCCGTGCCGGGCCGTCACCGATAATCAGCAGGTGGACATCGGCCAGATGCCCCGGCCACTGCGGCATGCCGCGCACCAGGTCTTCGATGCCGTGCCATTCACGCACCCAGCCGACGAAGCCGACCACACGCTTGCCATCCAGGCCGAAGCGCTGGCGGACCGCCGTACCGGCTGCGGCATCGCCGTGAAATCTTTGTGTATCGACGCCATTGCTCATGACGACAATACGATTGGCATCGACGCCCATGTCGACCAGGATTTCGCGCAATGGTGTCGACACGGCGATCACGACCGTGGCGTGATTGCAGATCCAGCGTTCGAACCAGCGCGCCAGCCCGCCGAGTTTTTGTGCGCCGAGATTCGCCTGCTCCATGGCCAGCGGACTGTTGACCTCCAGGATCAGCGGCAGGCGCAGCACGCGCGCCACCAGCACCCCGGACACATTGAACAGCGCGTAGCGCTCGTAGATGAAATCCGGCCGGAAACGGCGCGCGGCAGACAGCAGCTTGAAGAAACCGACCAGGTTGTAGCCAATCTCGGCCAGCTCACGCAGCAGGTCCGGCAACAGATCCTTGAAGCGGCTCAGCAGGGATGGTTTACCGCTGCCGGCAACCGACGGCGGCGCGTCGCTCGGGACCAGGGCCACTTCCTCGACCGAATGGCCATTGCGACGCAGGCTGGCGATGATCTCGCGGATATGGATACCCTGCGCGTCGCTGGCCTGGGTCCGGTGGTGATACAGAACGCGCATAGGGGCTGGTGCCTGGATAGCTCGTGGACAAAGGGCGGCTCATGGCCACCTCAGGGTCTATCGTCCACCACTTCCTCTTTCTTGACCGGCATCAGGTCGGCCTTGCTCACGCCGAGCCACAGAGCCACCGCCGACGCCACATAGATCGTCGAGTAGGTACCAATGACGACGCCGACGATCAATGCCAGTGAGAAGCCGTGGACGTTCTCACCACCCAGGAAGAACAGGGCCAGCAGCACCACGAGGGTGGTACCGGAGGTCATGATGGTGCGCGCCATGGTCTGGTTGATCGACACGTTGACGATTTCCTGCGGGCTGCCCTTGCGCATCTTGCGGAAGTTCTCACGCACACGGTCGAAGATGACGATGGTGTCGTTGACCGAGTAGCCCGTCATGGTGAGCAAGGCGGCCACGATGTTCAGCGACAACTCGTACCCGAACCAGTTGAGCATCACCAGCGTGACCAGCACGTCGTGGAACGTGGCAATGACGG
>JAGRHE010000278.1 GCA_020445165.1 Gammaproteobacteria bacterium | reverse complement strand
GGCCCTGGGTGTCGACCAGCAGGTCGATGTCGACGTTCTGGACCCAGTGACTGAGCATGTTGTCCGGCGTCTTGAAATCGACAGGCGTGACCATGGTGACCAGGTTGCGCACCTTTTCCGGGTGCATGCTGGCATAGCACAGGCTGAACGCCCCACCCTGGCAGATGCCGAGGATGTTGAGCTTGTCGATGCCATGCCTGGCGCAGATCACGTCGACCGAGCGGTCCAGGTAGCCGTTGATGTAATCGTCCATGGTCAGGTAGCGATCGGCAGCATCCGGGTAGCCCCAGTCGATCAGGTAGACGTCCTGGCCGGCGTCGAGCAACCCCTGGATGGTCGAGCGGTTTTCCTGCAAGTCGGTCATGTAAGGCCGGTTGACCAGCGCATACACGATCAGCAGCGGTGTCTTGTTGCTCGGCTTGCCCTCACCCTTGTAGTGATAGAGGACCATCTTGTCTTCCTTGTAGACCGGTTCCTTGGGTGTGACACCGGTCGGGATGTCACCCACTTCCATCAGGTTGCCGACACCCTGGGCCAGCTTCTCATTGAAGCTGCGCGCTTCGTTCAGGATCTCGTCGGGACGCATTTGAAACGGAATCATTGTTGTAGTCTCCTCAGGTTAACCGCGCAGTTTCTTGGCCTGGCCAATCCAATCGTCACGCAGGATCCGGCCCTGCGCCTTGAGCGCCTCGTCGAGCTGCTCCGCGAACTTGGTGTTCATTGCCGCAATCTGGGCAAAGTTCTTGATCCCCTGCGCATACAGCTTCTCCGCCATCTTCGGGCCGACTCCCTTGATCAGCGTGAGGTCCTCTTCGACATCGTCGATCGGCAGGCTGTCCTGGGCCGGCTTGCGCGCCTTCGACGCCGGCTTCCCGGTCGCCCCGGCGCCATTGGTCAGCTTTTCGACCTGGGCACGCAGTTGGGCCAGTTCATGCCGCAGCTGGCGGTTTTCACGCCGGCTCTCCTGCTGCCGATGCTGCATGGTGTCAATCTCTGAACGGGTCGGGATATTCATCATCTGGTAATGATGCTCGGCCAGCGCGTTCATATCCTGTCGCACCTGCATCAGGGCGTTGACCAGGTCTCCGTAGACCACCTGGTACTCGTCGCTCATGGCGAACTCCGCATACGCCTCTTCGCTGGCATCGACCCACATGTCGTACAGCGCGCGCAGCGACTGGATCTTCTCGCCCGCCTCGTGCATGGAACGCAGGCGGGTCTGAACCGATTGCAGCGACGCCATGGCGGTCTTGGCGAAGGCCAGTTTGTAGGCCCGCAGCGCGTCGTGGTAGTTGAGCAGATGACGCGCCAGCTTCTGCAGGCTCTCCTGCTGCTCGCGGGTGTAACCGAGACCGGGAATCGACAATGCGCGGCAGAACTGCTCCTGCGCAGCGCCCACGCCCGGCATCTCGATACCACCGGGCAGATGACCTTCAGCGATATCCTTCAGGTAGTTCTGCGACATGTTCAACCAGGGAGCGACCGAGTCTGCGAAGCGGGCCCAGGTGCTGAGCGTGGTACCACTGACACCCGGCAGATCCGGGGTGACCATGTCCATGTTGTTCTGAATCTGGGTGATCCACTGCTGCAGCGCGGCCTGCATCGACGACATCCACATGTCCATGGCCGCCTCTGGCTGCTCCTGTCCGGAGGCACCGAACAACCCCTCGGACATCGACATGAAGCTCTTGCCCATGTCATAGAAGCGCTGAGCGACGTTGCCGATGTCACCATCGAACTGCGGGCTGATCGAGGACCACCACTGATCGAGCATGCCGGCAAACGGGTTCTTGCCGCCGGTCGTCGAAGCGAACGGATTGTGGGCAAACGGATTCTGAGCCGATGCGAAAGGGTTGTAAGAACCCTGCGCGAACGGGTTCTGCATGAACGGATTCTGTGCAAATGGATTTTGCGCGAATGGGTTCTGGGCGAACGCGTTGGCCGTGAACGGATTGAACCCGGCGAAGGGGTTGCCGGCCTGGCCGTTGGCGCTGCCCATGGCGCCGGCCTTCTGTGCAAAATTGCTCCAGGTCTCCCAGTATTTCTGCTGGGTCGCCATCCAGTCATTCATCAACGATTCGTTCCAGCTGTTGGCATTCGTGCTCATAATCAATGGTCCAGGTGGTTCGTGGCGGATAGTTGTTTTCGGTCATGTTGCGGTAAGATCACCGGGTTTGTGCATTGCACCAAAACACGCTAACATGCAATCTTGTGCAGTGCAACAAAGTTGCGCGTGCCACCGGCAGCAGAAGAATCCGCCGGGGCGCTACAGAGTCTAGATTTTTTTGATCCACCTGCCGTAGCCAGGCAAATCCGTCACTACTTGGAGGCTTTCATGAGCAAAGATGTCGTCATCGTCGCCGCAGCACGTACCGCAGTCGGTTCCTTCGGGGGCACCCTCGCCGATGTCCCGGCCCACAAACTCGGCGCAGCGGTAGTCAAGGACCTGCTCAAGCGCACCGGCCTCAAGAACGACCAGATCGACGAGGTGATCCTCGGCCAGGTGCTGACTGCCGGCAGCGGCCAGAACCCGGCGCGCCAGACCGTGATCGAGGCGGGCCTGTCGCAGGAAACCCCGGCCATGACAATCAACAAGGTCTGCGGCAGTGGCCTGAAGGCCGTGCACCTGGCGTTCCAGGCGGTCGCCTGTGGCGATGCCGAAATCGTGATTGCCGGCGGCCAGGAAAACATGAGCGCCTCGCCGCACGTTCTGCCTGCATCGCGCAAGGGCAAGATGATGGGCGACTGGGCAATGACCGACACCATGATCAAGGATGGCCTGTGGTGTGCGTTCAACGACTGCCACATGGGCATCACCGCCGAGAACATCGCTGACAAGTACGGTTTCAACCGCGATGAGCAGGACGCCTTTGCGGCCGAATCCCAACGTCGCACCGAAGCCGCACAGAATGCCGGTCACTTCGATGCCGAAATCGTCCCGGTCGAAATTCCGCAGCGCAAGGGTGAACCGATCGTGTTCGCCAAGGACGAATTCCCGCGCGCCGGCACCACCGCCGAGAAGCTCGGCGGGCTGCGCCCCGCATTCAAGAAGGATGGTACGGTCACGGCCGGCAACGCATCGGGTATCAACGACGGCGCAGCGGCAGTGGTGGTGATGTCGGCCGCCAAGGCCGCTGAACTGGGCCTCAAGCCGCTCGTGCGCATCGTGTCGTTCTCCAGCGCCGGCGTCGATCCGGCCATCATGGGCACCGGCCCGATCCCGGCCACGCAGAAATGCCTTGAGAAGGCCGGTTGGAAGGTTGCGGATCT
>JAGRHE010000277.1 GCA_020445165.1 Gammaproteobacteria bacterium | reverse complement strand
GGCATACAGGTCGCCGAGCTGGCTCATCACGTAGCGGTCGAACAGGGTGTAGAACACCAGTCGGACCTCTTTTTCCACGTCCAGCTTGCGACTGACCGGGTCGAAGATCCGGATCACCTGCAGCGGGTTGGCGGGTACCTGGTCGATGGGTACCGGGCGGCCGCCGAACAGCGCGGACAGGCGCTGCGACAGCGCGTGCAACTGGTTCAGCTGGCGATCGACCGTGCGTTTGGCGATCGTCTCCAATGCCAGGGAGCGCTCGTAGTCCTCGACTTCGACCAGGCTTAGGGTGTCTGCCCCAAGCTGGGTGTTGCCGCCGGCGGCGCCGGGAAACTCGAGCAGGTGGCTGCGCAGGCTGCGCTCGAAGTCACCGACGATGGTCTCCTCTTTCAGGTAGAACTCGCGCTGGGCGTCGAAAAACAGGCGTTGCAGGCGGTTGTTTTCGGCGGCGTCGGCAAATTCCAGCAGGACCTGGCTCGACGAATCGAACAGGTGCCTGAACCCCTCGACCAGTCGCTGGGTGACTTCTTCTTCCCACTCGAGCAGGATCTTCTTGGTGTTGGTCTGCATGAAACCGCTGTCCGTCGGCGTGTGTCCGGTCTTGATTCAGGAGACAGGATAGTAACCTTTATTAACGGTGTCCGAGTGGGCTTACTTGAGCAATACGTCGAATGGCCCGCGAATCACCGTACGTTCGGCGCCCATGCCGCTCGCCTATCTGGCCGCTTCGAAAATGCCCGAACGCGCAGGACGCAAATGCCTTGATTCGATAGGTATCGGGCGCCAATCTTCATGTCCGGTAGGCTGACAGGCGGTAGGGCGACGGACTCGGCCGCCGCTGTGACAAGGGTGGAAGCGGAATGATCGGACTGTTGCAAAGGGTGCGCGAGGCGCGGGTCGAGGTCGACGGTGAATGCATCGGATCGATCGGCCCCGGCCTGCTGGTGCTGGTCGGCGTGCAACGGGGCGACGACGAGGCGCGTGCCGAGCGTCTGCTCGAGCGTCTGCTCGGCTACCGCGTGTTCGAGGACGGTGACGGCCGCATGAACCTGAGCCTTGAGGCGGTCGCTGGCGGTCTGCTGTTGGTTCCCCAGTTCACGCTGGCCGCCGACACCAGTCGTGGGCGCCGGCCCGGGTTCTCCACTGCTGCAACCCCTGCGGATGGCGAGCGCCTGTTCGATCACCTGCTCGGCTACGCAAAAGGGCGTCACGCGACCGTCGCCAGTGGCCGTTTCGGCGCCGATATGCACGTTTCACTGGTCAATGACGGGCCGGTCACCTTCTGGCTGGAAACCTGAACCGGGCGGGGCAATCGTTCCCCGCACAAGCGCATTTCGCGTAGAATCGCAACAACAGCAGTAGCTTGAGACACTGGGGAATCATCGTGGCGCGCAGTGCCCGCATCGAACGCAATACACTCGAGACCCGGATCACGGCCTCGATCGACCTCGACGGCAGCGGCAAATCGTCGTTCGACACCGGTGTGCCGTTTCTCGAGCACATGCTCGACCAGATTGCACGCCATGGCCTGGTCGATCTGGATATCGTCGCCGCCGGTGATCTGCACATCGACGCCCACCACACGGTCGAGGATTTGGGCATCACGCTGGGCCAGGCTTTCGCTGCAGCGGTTGGGGACAAGAAGGGCATCCGTCGCTACGGACATGCCTACGTGCCGCTCGACGAGGCCCTCTCTCGGGTCGTGATCGACCTGTCCGGACGACCGGGGCTGGTGTTCGAGGTGCCGTTCACGCGCAGCATGATCGGTGCGTTCGATGTCGACCTGTTCCACGAGTTCTTCCAGGGGTTCGTCAATCATGCCGCCGTTACGCTGCATATCGACAACCTGCGCGGTACCAACGCACACCACCAGGCCGAGACCGTATTCAAGGCGTTCGGACGCGCCCTGCGCACGGCCATCGAACCCGATCCGCGTCTTGGCGACGTGATCCCGTCGACCAAGGGCAGCCTCTAGGAGACCATCGGCGTGGCTCAGAAGATCGCCGTGATCGATTACGGCATGGGTAACCTGCGCTCGGTGTCCAAGGCCGTCGAACATGTCGCCGGTGATGCCCAGGTACGGGTGACCGATGACCCCGCCTACATCGCGGCTGCCGACCGGGTGGTGTTTCCCGGCCAGGGTGCGGCGCGCGACTGTATGGCGGCGATCGGTGATCATCACCTCAACCAGGCGATCCTGCGCGCCGCACAGAGCAAGCCCTTTCTGGGGATCTGCATGGGCCTGCAGGTGTTGATGCAGCACTCCGAAGAAAACGGTGGCACCCGCCTGCTCGGTCTTTTTGCCGGCCAGGTACGTCGGTTCGATGGGCTGGCACAGGGCGACAACGGCCTGCCCCTGAAGATCCCGCATATGGGTTGGAGCTGTGTGCACCAGGTGATTGCGCATCCCCTGTGGGAGGGCATTCCCGATGACAGCCGCTTCTATTTCGTGCACAGCTACCGCGTGGTGCCGGAAGATGTATCGCTGATCGCCGGCAGCACCGATTACGGTGTGCGATTTACCGCCGCCATTGCGCGCGATAACCTGTTCGCCACACAGTTTCACCCTGAAAAGAGTGCCGATGCCGGCTTGCAGCTGCTGGCCAATTTTGTCCGTTGGGATGCCTGATCGTTCGCGTGACCGACAGACCTGACCTTACCGAGTGCCTGATTGCGAGAGAACGAAAGCGATGATCCTAATCCCGGCCATTGATCTGAAAGACGGCAAGTGCGTACGGCTGCGCCAGGGCGTGATGGAAGACGACACGGTGTTTTCCGACGACCCCCTGCAGATCGCGCAACGCTGGGTCGATGCCGGTGCACGGCGCCTGCACATGGTCGACCTGAACGGTGCCTTCGAGGGACGTCCAGTCAACGCAGATCCGGTCCGGCAGATCGCCGAGGCTTTTCCGGACCTGCCGATCCAGATCGGTGGCGGGATCCGCGATGCCGAGACGATCGAGGCCTACCTCGACGCCGGCGTCAGCTGGTGCATTCTCGGTACCAAGGCCGTGCGTGAGCCGCACTTCGTGTCCGAGGTCTGCCTGCAGTTTCCCGGACACATCATCGTCGGTCTCGACGCCAAGGACGGTAAGGTCGCGACCGAGGGCTGGTCGAAGATGTCGCGCCACGATGTGCTCGACATGGCGCAGCATTTCGAGAACGATGGTGTCGACGCGATCGTCTACACCGACATCAGCCGCGACGGCATGATGCAGGGCGTCAACGTCGATGCCACCGTGCGCCTGGCCAACGCGGTGCGCATCCCGGTC
>JAGRHE010000276.1 GCA_020445165.1 Gammaproteobacteria bacterium | reverse complement strand
TGAAAATCCCCGGGTCGTTACAGCCCGGATTGCTGCAACCATTTGTCGTCTGTGCCGGTCTGATCCGGGTACGCAGCGAATCCAAACGAAGCAACTGGGAGCAATCCGATGAAACGACTGGCCTGGATAATGGGACTGACAATGGCGGGCCTGGTAAGCAGTGCCGTACAGGCGGCCGAAGAGGTCATATTGACCGATTTCGACGGTCGTCCGCAGACCATCCAGGACTATGCCGGCAAAGGCAAGTGGCTGGTCGTGCAGTACTGGGCGCACGATTGCGGGATCTGCAACCAGGAGGCGCCGAACTACGCCCGCTTTCACGACGAGCACGCGGAGCAAGATGCACAGGTGCTCGGCATCAGCATCGATGGTGCCGGGAACCGTGCCGAGGCCGAAGCCTACATCGCCCGCCACGAACTGACCTTTCCCAACCTGATCGGTGAACCGGTGCCGGTGATGCTGAACTTCATGTCGCTGACCCAGGAATCGTTCCGTGGCACACCGACCTTCCTGCTGTACAGCCCCGACGGCACGCTCAAGGCGGCCCAGGCCGGTGCCGTACCCGTGGAGTCGATCAAGGCCTACATCGCGCGCAACAGCAGCAGTTGATGCGTTTCTAGCGTGCGGCTACCAGCTGACGTAGCTGAACCCCTTTTCCTGCAGCAGCATGATGTCTTCCACGCCGACCGGCACCACGACGGCGTAATCGACCAGGTTTTCCTCGGTCCAGCCGAGACTGTCCATGGTGTTCTTGCAGGCATGGAACCTGACCCCGTAAGCGTTGAGCGACGAGGCGCGCTCGCGCAACTCCTTCGCCACCTCGCGTTCCGGCGGATCACCCAGCAGGTGAATGCCCGGACCGAAACAGGCCACCACGATCTCGACATCGTCGCCGTACCTGCGAATCAATTCGCCGACCGAGAACAGGATGTGCGACAGGTAGTCATGGTCGGCCTTGTTGCACTGGTAGACGATCTGGTGCTCGGACTTGTCGGCGAAATGCGTGTCGGTGTGGTGTGCACCTGCCCGCCCGAGCGCGAGCAGGCCGCCGGCTGTGCCCAGCCATTGCAGCAGACGGCGACGGTGGGTATCAATGCCTTGCATGATCTTCCTCTCTGATGGTGGCGTGCCGGATCTGGCGCCGGCATCGGGTTATGTCGAGTGTATCGCGCTACTGATCAGGACGTGCAAAGCGCCGCCTGATTCCATGGTTGTTTTGCCGGGCCATGCAGCGCACTGTCCAATCGGCGATCCGCCCCGGACTTTCGCGGGCGGCCAGAAGAATCATGCCTAAGGTCCGCCGGGCGACACGGACGACCGCGGATCGCCGGGCCGTTAAACTGTAGCGTCCCATGCTGTCACGGGGGAGGTGACATCGCATGTCCATCCGATGGTTGCTGCCTGTGTTACTGCTGTTGCTGGCGTCATGCAGCCGTACCGGCATCGTCTACAACAACGCGGATTGGTTCATGTACCGCTGGGCGGATGGCCTGCTCGATGCCCGGCCGGCGCAGCGCGAGCGCTGGCAGGCGTTGTTCGAGCAGGCCTTGTCCGAGCATCGGCGCGAACTTCTGCCGCAGGTCGTCGTTCTGCTCGACCGCGCGTCGCGAGATGTCGGCGACGGCCTCAGTCACGCCGGCCTGGAATGCCTGCTGCATTCGGGCAGAGACCTGCTGCGGGCGCACGGACAGCTCGCGATCAATCCCGCGCTTGCCGTACTGAGCAGTGTCGATGCCGACCAGCGCGAGCATCTGCGCCAGCAGCTGCGCGAGCGCGATGCCGAATACCGCGAAGACTACCTGCCTGAAGACCCGGTCGAACGCGAATCGAAACGTGTCGAACGTTACCTGGAACGGATCGAGCGCTGGACCGGTGAATTGACCACGGCACAGACCCGGTTGGTCGAAAAGGTGGTCGGCACGATGCCCGACATCGCCGCCGACTGGCTCGAATACCGCCAGGCCCAGCAGGCACGACTGGTTGCATTGCTCGACGCCGATGACCGAGAGGCGCTGCGGGCGTTTCTGCACGCATGGTGGGTCGAGCAACGGGATCGCGATTCGCGCCTGGTCGCTGGCGTGGACAGGATCACCACGGCAACGATCGATCTTCTGGTCGCCCTCGACGGGACACTCGACAGCAGCCAGCGAACGCACCTGCTGGCAGAGATCGGCGACTTGCGCGATGGCCTGGCAAAGGTCGGCGGTGAGCCGGTCAGGCTGGCCCTGCAGTCGGCGGGCGAAGGCGATTGCAACCGAATCCTGTGATGCGACCGCTCAGCGGTATGCGATCGGCTGGCCTTGCTGGCGCACGCGCAGCAGGGCAGAGGTGACCAGGTACAGCACCAATGCGTTGAGCAGGTGCCAGCCGAAATGGGCACCGGTCGCGAACTGCTCACACACCAGCATGTCGATCGTACGCAGGCTCAGCGCCAGGGCGAACAGCGCACTCGCTGCCAGCAGCAGCGCCCTCCCCGGCCGTGCCTGGACACGGGCGTGCAGGGCCAGCATAACCAGCGTGAGCAGGGCCGGCAGGTAGATCAACGAGCCGTTGGCATACGCGGCCAGGCGTGTACTCAGCACCAGTGCCAGCAGCAGCGAGGCCACCGACACCATGCGCAGCGCCCGTCCCCATCCGTTGATCGTCCCTGTGTAAAGCCACAGGTAGAACAACTGGAATACGAGAATCGGGATCAGGTCGGCCAGCATCGCCCAGCGTGTGGCGAAGGTGTGGAACAGAAAGCTGCCGATGCCGATGCTGGCCAAGACCGCGAGCAGCACCGACACCTGCAGGTCGCGTTGCCCGAGACGCCCGGCCAGCCGCCAGCCGAACGCCGCGGCGACCAGGAATGCGGCGTTGGTCAATGCGTTGACCGGCTCGGCCCAGAAGTCGGGTGACAGGCGTTCGCAGTAGAGGTCGATCATTGGGTCTGGCTGGATTCAGATGAACCTTTCTGGCGCAGTGGCGTGATGTTGTCCGGACCTTAGCAGCCGGGCGCGAAAAAGTCGGGCCGGCACGTAGCAGGTACGAGCCGGCCCCTTGGTCATCTGCAACGAACGCAGATTATGCCGCCTTCGCCGCCTCTGCATCGCGCGCCGCGGCAATATCGCGCAGGCTCTGCGATGCCGACACGCAACCCAGCGGGATCACCAGCAGGGTCAGCACGGTCGACACGAACACGCCGAACATCAGCGAGATCGCCATGCCCTGGAAGATCGGGTCGGTCAGGATCACGCTGGCACCGCCGATCAGCGCGAACGCGGTGATCATGAT
>JAGRHE010000275.1 GCA_020445165.1 Gammaproteobacteria bacterium | reverse complement strand
CCGGTGTTCTTGTCCTTCCAGGTCTCCGACGTGGCCACCGTGATGTTGCATACGGCACCACCGTTGGGCATGTAACGCACCTCGGGATCCTGCCCCAGGTTGCCAATCAGGATGACCTTGTTTACGCCTCTGCTCGCCATGTTTCCTCCTCTGCGGCGCGGCTTCCATGCCCCGCCGGTTGTCTTTTTCGGCCCGCCAGTCTACGCCGGCCGGGCAATGATTTCATCCAGCGCACCGTCGTCGAGACGGTCCCGGTCCACCTTCAGGTAGGCCACGCCCTCTTCGACGACGACCACCGCCTCGACCACCCCGGGAACCTGACGCAGTCGCTCGACCAGGCCGGTCTCGTGGCGCACTTTTCCGATGTCGAGCAGACGGCTGGCATAGCGGCCGGGGCGGCGCATGCCACTTGCCGCCAGCAACCAGGCCAGCGCCACCAGGGCGCCGGCCGTGAACACCGCCGTAAACCCGAAGTGTTGGTGCACCCAACCGCCGACCAGGCCACCGCAGAAGGCGCCGGCGAACTGCGAGGTGGAGTACACCCCCATCGCCGTTCCTTTCGCATCCACCGGCGCCACCTTGGACACCAGCGATGGCAGGGTCGCCTCGAGCAGGTTGAATGCCGTGAAGAACAGCCAAAGCGCGATCGCGAAACCCCAAAACCCGTCACTGGTGGCGCCGAGAGCCAGTTGGGCAACCAGTAGCAGCGCGACCGCGCCCAGGAACACGGGTTTCATCTGTCCGTGACGCTCGGCATAGATGATGAAGGGCACCATCGCGATGATCGAGCCGAGCATGACCGGCAGGTAGACCATGCTGTGGCCGGACGGCGCGATCCCCAGATCGCGCAGGATCAACGGCACCGCCAGGAACAGCGCGGTGAGGATCAGGTGCAGGGAAAAAATGCCGAAATCCAGCCGCAGCAGGTCCGGGTTGCCGAGCACCCGGCGGAACATCGCCGGAACCGGCTCGGCATCGCGGTGCACGCGCGAAGTCAGCGGGGTCGGCACCACCAGGCCGACCAGCGCCATGCCGATCAGCGCCAACAGGGCGGTCAGCCAGAAGATGCCGCTGACACCGATGATCGGCGCCAGCAGCGGGCCGGCCAGCATTGCCAGCATCGCCAGCATGAACGAGGCACCGATGGTCATGCCGATGGTGGCCATCGCCTTGGTACGGTTCTCCTCGCGCGTCAGGTCGGCGGCCAGGGCCATGACCGCGGCCGCGATCGCACCGCTTCCCTGGACCGCGCGGCCGAAAATGACCCACCAGATGTCTTGCGCCAGTGCCGCGATCACGCTGCCGAGCGCAAACAGCACCAGGCCGCCCAGGATCACCGGCTTGCGCCCGATCCGGTCGGACAGCAGCCCGAACGGCACCTGCAGCAGGGCCTGGGTGAGTCCGTAGATACCGACGGCCAGGCCGATCAGAAACGGCGTCGCGCCGGTCAGCCCCTCGGCGAAAAGGGCGAAAACCGGCAGGATCAGGAACAGTCCGAGCATACGGAAGCCGTACACGCCGGCCAGCCCGAAGGTGGCACGGCGTTCGCCCGCGGTCATGCGTGTACTGTCTGCCCGTCGCACTTTGCTGCCCCCTGTTGCAAGCGCCATATCTTAACCCGGAACCCGGCCTGCCGACTGCGGCGGCGAGCCCTCGAGCCAGGGCCGTCGAATCAAGGATTTCCCCGCCATGGCCGCTAAACCTGGAATCGGGACAGACCGCACCCAGCCGCAGCCAGGAGAACCTTTCGCAATGCCAGCAGGCACAGCCGACATTCTTGCGATTGACGACGACAAAATCAGTCACAAGATGATCCGCCGGGCGCTCGAACCATCCGGCTATGACCCGCGCCCGGCATTTACCGGCGAAGAGGGCCTGGCCGCCGCGCTGGAAAACCCGCCGGACGTGATCCTGCTCGACGTCGAGATGCCCGGCATGAACGGTTACGACGTGTGCACCCAGCTGCGCCAGCACGATGCGACACGCGACGTGCCGGTGATCTTCCTGTCGTCGCACAGCTCGCTGCGCGAACGCATGCAGGGCTACGAGGTCGGGGCCGACGATTACCTGGTCAAACCATTCGAACCCGAGAACCTGCTCGCCCGCATCAATGTGTTGCAGCGGTTCAGGATCCAGCGATCCGAACTCCTGAGCCGCTACGAGGCGGCCAAGGAAACGGCGATGATCGCGATGACCGGCACCAGCGAGCTGGGCATGGCGATGCAGTTTCTCGAACGCTCGCATTCGCTGAGCACGACCGAGGACCTGGCCAATGCGCTGTTCGAGGTGACCCGCAACCTGGAACTCAGCTGCTGCCTGTTCGTGTGTGTCGACGGTGAGCAGCAATGGTTTGCCGACGGCGAAGGCATCCGCCCGCTGGAGCAGGAACTGGTCACGATGAGCGACCGTGCACAGCGCTTCGTCGACTTCGGTGCGCGCACCATCATCAATTACCAGCACCTGAGCCTGCTGGTGCGCAACATGCCGGTCCAGGACATGCAGCGCTACGGCCGCACCAAGGACCTGCTGCCGCTGCTGCTGTCGTCGGTCGACACCCGCATCGGCAACCTGCATGCCGAGCAGGCAATGATGCAGCAGAGCCACGAACTGCTGGCGGCGTTCGGCCGCATCCGTTCGAGCTTTTACCATTTTGCGCGCAATCTGATCGACAGCCAGGAACAGAGCGACCGCCTGCTGCGCGACATGCTGCAGGAGCTGAACCAGGATTTCCTGCGCATGGGCCTGGAGGAAGACCAGGAGGCCTATGTGCTCAACCGCATCGACGTCGCGATCGAGGAAGCGATCGAGAAGATCGATGCCAGCGACGCCCTGCGCGACACCCTGCTGGTGCTGCTGCCGAGCCTGAAGAGCGTCTACCACCAGCAGCAGGAGATGGTCGACACCTTCACCGCCAACCACAACCGCGCGCAGACCGACAGCGCCGCCAGCCTCGGCGACATCGAGCTGTTCTGAGCCGCCGCAGGGGCGGGTCCACACAAACTCACCAATCGCGCGTTTTGCCTGGCGCGCGCGCTCCCGTACCATTGACCGGTTTCCCAAGAAGAACGGCTCGATGGATACGATTCACATCCGCGGTGCACGCACCCACAATCTGAAAAACATCGATCTCGACCTGCCGCGCGACAAGCTGATCGTGATCACCGGTCTGTCTGGATCCGGCAAGTCGTCGCTGGCGTTCGACACCATCTATGCCGAGGGTCAGCGCAAGTACGTCGAATCGCTGAGCGCCTACGCGCGGCAGTTTCTTGACCAATTGCAGAAGC